>CAZENL010000010.1:2455-4700 GCA_964513505.1 uncultured Anaerolineaceae bacterium | reverse complement strand
CGGCGGCGGGGTGGCGCGGCGGCGGGGCGCCGGCCCGCAGGTTGCACCAAAACGGACAGTTTCGCCCGGGCATTTGGGCCTGCGCGCCTCTTGCGAGTCGCGGACGCGGCCGTCTTGTGTCAATTCCGCTGCTATGTGCCGAACTGATGCCACTTGGGGCCGAGCCGCCCGGATCGGGCTGTCGGGGCCGCCAGGACCGGACGATCTCGTCCGATTTGATACAAGACGGGACTGGATCAGGAGGGGCACCGACCCCGATTCTGACCTTGACAAATAGAACATCCGTTCTACCATTGGCCGGGCAATGCAGACGTCCAATGAGCCGTTGGCCACGGCCCTCGCCCGCCTCCAGGGACGCTGGGGAACGGCCGCCATCCGCCTCGGGAACGGGGATCAGGCGCGGTTTGCCGGGGCTGGCCACGGGGCCCACAGAACCACCGATTCGGAGCCGCTGACCTCCGGAGCCCTGGCGCTTGCGTCCGCTCCGGAGCTGGATCCGGATCCGTTCACGGCGCCGCGGCCGGATCCGCTCGCGCCCATCGGCGCGGAGTTCGTCTCCACGGGCTTTCCGGCACTGGACGCGGCCCTCGGCTCGGGGGGATTGCCGCGGCAATCGAGTGCGGCCATCCGCGGGGACCTCTCGAGCGGCAAGACCACGCTGGCGCTGCGCTGCGTGGCGGAGGCGCAGGGCGTCGGCGCCATCGGCGCGTGGCTGGACTTCGGTCGCGCCTTCGATCCGCTGGAGGCAGTCGGCAGGGGCGTGGACCTGCGCTGGCTGATCGTCGTGCGGCCGCGGGATACCCAGGAGGGCTTCACCATCGCGGGCGCGCTGATCGGGGGCCGTGCCGTGGACCTGCTGGTGGTGGACCTGCCGTCCCGCCTGCCGGAGCGTTCGGAGGAGCATTTGAGACGCTTGGCGGCCCGTGCCCAGCGCGTCGGCTGCCGCCTGATCGTGCTGGAGCCCGCTTCCCTGGGGAGTGGCTCGAGCGGCGCCGTCGCGGAGTCGACCGGTGTCCGCCTGGAGCTGGATCGCAGCGGCTGGATTCGCCTCGGCCGGGACGTGGTCGGCCAGCAGACCCAGGTCACCGTGGCCAAGAACCGCTTCGGGCCGCCTGGACGCCGGGTGGACCTGGAGATCCATTACGCCGACGCCGGCGATCGGACGCTGGCTGCCCATCGTTTCGCGGAGCCTTCATCGATCGACTGACCCTGTTCATTCAGACCCCCAGAGACCCACCCGCCCACATATGCGACTGCTGTATCTCGACTGGCCACACCTTCCGCTCCGCCTGGAGCTGGCACGCCATCCGGTGCCGTCCGAGCTGATCGTGCTCGGCGGCCATCCCTGGGAGCCCGGCACGGTGCTGGATTGCAGCACGGGCGCCGGAAAGCTCGGTGTCAGCCGCGGGCAGGCGCTGGGATCGGCACACAACCTGGTGCCGGAGGCGGTCTTCCTGGCGCCGGACGAGGATGCCTACCGGGACGCGTTCGAGGCCGCGCTCCGCGTGCTGAGCGATTTCACGCCGGCCATCGAAGGAGAGACAGAACCGCGGCGGGCGGCGTTTGGGCAGGTGTTCCTGGGCATCGAGGGGCTGGCACGGCTGTGGGGAGCGGAGCCGGTGCTGGTGGAACGGGTCGTGGCGTCCGTGGCGGAGCTGCTGCCGGGCGCGCCGCGCATGGGGATCGGCAACACGCGTTTCGGGGCGCAGGTCGCGGCCGTGGTGGGGGGCGCGGGGAGTGCCGCGTCCGCGGGGAGTGGCAGGGCCGTGGGGAGTGGCAGGGCCGCGGGGAGTGGCGCCCCGCCGCAATTCACGGCAATCCCGATCGGGAACCTGGAGGCCGAGGCGGCCTGGCTGGCGCCACTCTCCATCAACCTGCTGCCGGCAGACGCAGAGACGCGGGATCGTTTCCGGCTCTTCGGCCTCGGCAGCATCGGGCAGTTCGCCGCGCTGGACCGGTCGGCCGTGCTGGCGCGTTTCGGCGCGTCCGGCGGGGAGCTGCTCGACCTGGCACGCGGCATGGACGGCCGCCCCCTGCGTCCGCGCCGTCCGGTCCAGCGGCTGCGGGCTGACGCAGAGCTGGAACCGCCGGTCGAGGAGCTGGAGCCGCTCCGCTTCGTCCTCCACAACCTGTGCGGGGCACTCTGCGAGCAACTGGCCGCGCGCGGAGCGGGGGCAGGGAAAGCGTCCCTGACGCTCACCCTGGAGCGTGCCGAGCCCATGCGCTACGACCAGGCCCTGCCGGA
>CAZENL010000010.1:0-2355 GCA_964513505.1 uncultured Anaerolineaceae bacterium | reverse complement strand
TGACGCTCACCCTGGAGCGTGCCGAGCCCATGCGCTACGACCAGGCCCTGCCGGAGCCGGTGGCGGCGCCGGACCTGCTGGAGCGGCTGCTGCTGGCGCGCCTGGAAGCGGACCCTCCGCAGCACCCCGTGGAGCGGCTCTCCCTGGAGCTGGATGGGACCGCGCCGGCCGCGGGCCAGCAGCTCGGCCTGTTCACGCCGCAGCTCGCCAGGGCCGCGCGTCTGGACTGGCAGCTTGCCAGTCTCCAGATTCGCTTCGGGCCGGACCGTGTCCTCCAGGCGGACCTGCGCGATCCGGAGGCGCCGCTTTCCGGGGAACGCTTTGCGTGGCGCTCGGCCGGGCCGCTTGCGGAGGTCCGCGCGTGACCGGCGCGTGCGGCACTCCCCAAAGCCGCGGCACTCCCCCCGAACGCGGCACTCCCACGGAACGCGACCCATGACCCGCCTGCTCGGCCAGCATCCCCAGATCGACGTGGAGTTGGACGCCCTCGGCCAGCCCATCGTGCTGCGCTGGCCGGGCATCCGCGAACCCGTGGAGGTGTGCAACCACTGGCGCATCGAGGAGGCCTGGTGGCGCCGCCCGCTGCTGCGCGACTACTACAAGGTCGTGGGTTCTCGCCTGCTCGCGCTGGTCTACCGCGACGGCGTCGACGGCAGCTGGCACCTGGAGCGGCTCTACGATTGAGACCTGCCGTCGCGATTGCCAACGGTCTGCCGCGCCACACGTGCAACGCGGACGACCTCATCGACATCGAGGGCCTGGAGATCGGTGCCGTGGTGCGCCCGGACGCTGGGTCGTCGGCCGGGCCAGACCACCCTGGCCGAGCCTCAGCCTCGATTCGCGCGAATCGCTACGAGCCGACCCAGACCGAGTCGAAGACGCCTGTCGAGGTACTGCTCGTCGTCACGAGCACCGCGCCGAGTGGGCCCACGGCACCGAAGATTCCGCCTTGCGTGGTGACAGGAGAGGGCACGGTTCCAGGGCTCGAGACCGATTGCCAGGCAATCCCGTCGCTCGAGGTCCACGCACCGGTCGCCCCGGAGCGATCCGCTCCAACGGCCATGATCCTGGCGCCATCGGATCCCAGCACCAGGCTGCGGTCGTTCACCCGGAAGGGGAACGACGAGGCGTCGGCCGCCGACCAGGACCGGCCATCAGGCGAGGACCAGAAGGCGTTTCCAGCGTCAGTTCGTCCAGAGGCGAGCAGACCCAGCGCGCCCGCGAAGATGCTGCCCTTCTCAGGGGTCGAGACCGGAACGCTTGCCGCGGTCCATTTCCGCCCGTCGCGCGAGAACCACGCCGAGCCCGGATTGTGCGGCGAGTTGAAGCCCGTGTTTCGGCCCACCGCGACGAATCCGTTTGGCGAGACACCGAGGCCATCGACGACGCCTTCCGGAAAGACTCTGGTGAATTGCCTGCGCACCTGCCATGTGCGGCCATCCGTGGACGTCCAGACCATTGGCGGCGTCGGAGCTGTGTCCGCGACAGGCATATGCCAGCCGAAGAGCACAAGGCCGTTCGGCCCGGAGGCGGCGTTGGCAAGGACCGCCCTCCCGAAGACAGCGATCGCGGCATTGGAGAGGCGTTGCCACGTTTGACCGTCCGCGGACGTCCAGAGGCGGATCGGGTGCACCGGGTTGCAGGTCGTGCCCTCGCCACCGGGACAGAGGCCATCGCCGGCCGAAGCTGCTCCGATGGCGAGCACACCGCCGGGGATCGCAACCAGCATCGACATCGTGCTGTCCGCGAACGAGGGACCGTTGTCGATGCGTTGCCAGGCTGTGCCATCGGACGACTGCCAGACGACGGCGCTATCGGCGCTGTTCGCGTTGCCGGCCATGACGTACCCGCCGCCGAGGGGGATGCCGCTCATGATCGTGTCGTCTTCCTGCAGCAATCCGTCGGCGCCAGTCCTCATGACTTCAGTCCAGGTCATGGAGGGGTTCGGGGTTACGGTCGCAGACGGAAGTGGAGTGGGACTGGGACTCGGTGAAGTCGAGGGCGCGGACGCTGACGCCGGAGCGAGCGAGCCGGCGGCGCTTCCCGTGGGCCCTGTGCTCGGCTGGGCAGCTGGGCTCGCAGTCGCAGGCACTTGCGTCGCGCAGCCGGCGAGCAAGCCGATTGCCACGATCAATCCGGAAGCACGCATCAGGAGCCTCAACGTCGTGGTGTGCGAGTGCCAGAGAGCGCATCGAGAGTCATCCGCGCGCTGTAGTTCCGGACAGAGCCGTTCGGCCCGTTGCGCATCCGGCATGTACCCATGCGCCATGTCGCAAGAATCAACTCGACCCCGGGGGAGACCGGGGCCGAGTTGGGAGGAGGTCTTCCGGCCTGGAGAGGAGATGCCAGGCTGGA
>CAZENL010000009.1:0-47291 GCA_964513505.1 uncultured Anaerolineaceae bacterium | reverse complement strand
GCGGCAGCCGCCAAGCCCGCGGCAGCCGCCAAGCCCGCTGCAGCGGCTAAAGCCGCCGAACCCGCCGAGCCTGCGGCCAAGCCCGCCGCCAAGGCACATCCAAAGGCCAAGCCGGCAGCTGAGCCGAAACCGGAAGCCGATGCCGAGCCCGTTCCGGTTGCCAAGCCCAAGCGCGCCGCCAAGCCGGCGCCCAAGGCCGGGGTGGCGTCATAGTCGCCGCGGCGGCAGCCGCCCAGCCGCGGCGCTTCCCTGCCCGGACGTGTGTCGCCTGCCGCACCGAGCGGCAGAAGCGCGACCTGATCCGAATCGTCCGGACGCCGGATCGCTCCGTCGTCCTGGATTCCACCGGTCGCCTGGCGGGCCGTGGCGCGTATCTGTGCGCCGACGGCTCGTGCTGGTCGATCGCTCTCAAGAAGTCCGCTCTCGAACGAGCCCTGGACGTTCCGTTGCCGGCTGACCTGCTCAGCCTGCTGGAGTCCGGGGACCTCGCTTCGCTCCCAGGAGGTGCTCATGGCGCGTAGCCGAAGTGGGACGCGCAACCTGCGTGGTCCGCGCAAGCCCCAGCGACGTCCGGAAGGTTCGTCGGAAGCCGCCGTCCAGACGATCGAAGCGGGCAGCCGCGGCGCGGTCGAAATTCCCCAGTCCATCACGGTCAAGGAGCTCGCCGAGCTGATCGGCGTGAACCCCGCGGACATCATCCGCGAGCTGATCAAGAGCGGCATCTTCGCCAACATCAACCAGGTCATCGACCGTGACACGGCCAGCCTGGTCACCACCGACCTCGGCTACGAGGTCGCGGAAGCGCGGGCCCCGGAAGCTGCCGAGAGCAACGGCGAAACGCCGTTCCATGAAGCCACCAAGGAAGTCCTCTTCGAGGAGGACGATCCCTCCAACCTGGTGTCGCGGGCACCCATCGTCACCGTCATGGGCCACGTCGACCACGGCAAGACCAGTCTGCTCGACGCGATCCGCTCCACCACCGTGGCGGCGGGTGAGCGCGGCGGCATCACGCAGCACATCGGTGCCAGCGAGGTGGAGCGCAACGGCCGGCGCATCGTCTTCCTGGACACGCCGGGCCACGAGGCCTTCACCGCGATGCGCGCGCGCGGCGCCAGGGTCACGGACATCGCCGTGCTGGTGGTCGCCGCGGACGACGGCGTCATGCCGCAGACCATCGAGGCCATCGACCATGCCAGGGCGGCCAAGGTGCCGATCGTGGTCGCGCTCAACAAGATCGACAAGGCGGATGCCAACCCGGACCGCGTCAAGACCGAGCTGTCGGAACACGGCGTGGTGATCGAGGAATACGGCGGCGAGACGCCGCTGGTGGCTGTCAGTGCACGCACCGGCCAGGGCATCCAGGACCTCCTGGAGACCATCCTGATCACCTCGGATGCGCTGGTGGATCCCAAGGCCAACCCCAAGCGGCCCGCCGTCGGCACCGTCGTGGAAGCGGAGCTGGACAAGGGGCGCGGCGCCGTGGCGACCATCCTGGTCCAGACCGGCACGCTGCACGTCGGCGATGTCGTCGTGGTGGGGGACACGTATGGCCGCGTCCGCGCCATGGAGAACGGTGCCGGCAAACGCGTCGCCAAGGCGGCGCCCTCGACGGCCGTGGTGCTGCTCGGCCTCGGTGAGGTGCCTGCGGCGGGAGACATCCTGCGCGTGGTGCCCGACGAGAAGACGGCCCGCGCCATGATCGAGGACCGGCGCGCGCTCCAGACCAACCGGCCGGAAGGCTCCGGCCGCGCCACGCTGGAGGACCTCTACAGCCAGATCCAGGCCGGCCAGACCAAGGAACTGCGCATCATCGTCAAGGCGGACGTGCAGGGCTCCCTGGGTGCCATCGAGCACGCGCTGGAGCAGATCCAGAGCGACGAGGTGCGCATCAACGTGATTCGCGAGGGCACGGGCGACATCTCGGAGAACGACATCATGCTGGCGTCCGCCTCGGACGCGATCGTGATCGGCTTCAACACCAAGCTGGACTCCGATGCCAGGCGCTCGATGGAATCGGAGGGCGTCGAGGTCCGCTTCTACGACATCATCTACCGGCTCACGGAGGAGATGCAGGCCGCCGTCACCGGCATGCTGACCCCGGAGACCGTGCTGGTGGTGGAGGGCCACGCGGAGATCCGCCAGATCTTCCGCGTCGGCAAGACCAACGTGATCGCCGGCTGCTACGTCAGCGACGGGCGCATCGTCCGTGGCAACGCGCGTGTCTTCCGCGGCGGCAAGCGCGAACCAATTGCCGAGGATCGCATCGAATCGCTGCGCCGCTTCCGCGACGACGTGCGCGAGGTGGCCACCGGCTTCGAGTGCGGCATTGGCCTCGCCAACTTCAACGACCTGGAGGTCGGGGACATCATCGAGTGCTTCACGCAACAGACGGTGTCCCGCGTCGCCCAGGCCTAGGACGATGAGGACCCGGTGAGCCAGCGCACGAGCCGGGTCGACGAGCTCCTGCGCGAGGAGATCAGCCAGATCATCTCGCGCGAGATCGCGGACCCGAGGGTCGGCTTCGTCACGGTCACGGACGTGGAGGTCACGTCCGATCTTCGGCATGCCACGGTGTGGGTGTCGGTGATCGGCGACGAGCAGACGCGCCGCGATTCATTGCGCGCACTGGGTCGCGCCATGCCGTTCGTGCGCGGCCGTCTCGGCAAGCTGCGCATCAAGCGCATCCCCGATCTGCACCTGCGCCACGACGACGCCGCGGAGCGTGGCACGCGGCTGCTGCACATCATGGAAGAGCTGGAGAGCGGCGGCACCCCGGACGTGCCGGTCGTCGGTGAGACGCTCCCCACTCCGCTCGGCAGCGGATCCGGTGAGGCTGCCGACGAACGTGCCGAGGCCATCAGCGCGGCACGCACCGAACGCAACGAGCGCCGCGCCAGGGCGCTGGCACGCGGCGAGAAGCCAAAGCAATGGCCGAGTGAAAAGCCAACCCGCCGTGGCCGCTGAGGTTCACGCGGCGCACGTCGTCTCGCTGACCGAGGCCGATCTGTCGGCCGTGCCGGACGAGATCGTCGCCCGGCTGGCATCGGCTCGGACGGTCATGACGGTCTGCCATCGCGACCCGGAGCCGGACGCGCTGGGTTCCGCGCTGGGGCTGGCGCTGGGGCTCGAGGCGCTCGGCAAGCGCGTCACGCCGGTCTGCTCGGACCCGGTCCCCGACGCGAACGCGTTCCTGCCGGAGATGGACCGCTTCCGCACCGGCCCTGAACCGGGTCTGGACTACGACCTGATCGTGGTCGGCGACTGCGGGGACCTCGAACGCGTGGGCGCCGTGCTCACGGAACACGCCGAGCTGTTCTCGCGCGTGCCCATCGTGGACATCGACCATCACAAGTCCAACCTGGGCTTCGGCTCGCTCGACTGGATCGACCCGGAGGCGTCGGCAACCTGCGAGATGATCACGCTGCTCTTGCCGCGACTGGGCGTGCCGCTGGACGCGGCCCGTGGCGCGATCGCCGCCAACCTGATGGCGGGCGTGGTCATCGACACGGCCAACTTCCAGCACCCCAACACCACCGCCCGCACGTTGCGCGTGGCCAGCGAATTGCGCGCCGCGGGTGCGCCGCTGTATGACATCGCCAAGCGCCTCTACCGCACCAAGCCCAATGCCCAGCTCCATCTGTTCGGGCTGGTGCTGGCGCGGCTGGAGACGGAGCAGGACGGCCGGCTGCTGTGGTCGGACCTGCTGCCCGGGGATTACGCGCTGGCCGGAGCCACGCCCCAGATGTCGGAGGGACTGATCGACCTGCTGGCGCAGTCAGAGACGGGCGAAGTGGCGATCATTTTCAAGGACAAGGGCGACGAGACACGCATCAGCGTGCGCACCAAGGACGGCGGCGTCGACGCGACCGTGCTCACGGGCACGTTCGGCGGAGGAGGGCACGCGCGGGCCTCCGGCGCGAGCATTGCCTTTCCACTGGCCAAGGCGCGCCCGCTGGTCCTGGCAGAGGCGACCCGCCTGATCCGCGAGCTCCATCGCGACGGCGAGATGCAGACACCGGAGCCGACCACGGGAGAGATCGCGCGCCTGGAACACCAGGCGTGAGCGGCCGCAACCGCGCCGACCACGCCGGCGTGGAGCTCGATGGCATCCTGGTGGTGGCCAAACCGGCCGGGCCCACGTCGCACGACATCGTCGCCCTGGTGCGCCGCCTGACCGGCGTTCGCCGCGTCGGACACGGAGGGACCCTGGACCCGTTCGCGGCCGGCGTGCTGCCGATCTTCCTCGGCCACGCCACGCGCGTGGTCGAATACCACCTCTCCGACGCCAAGGAGTACCGCGCCGACGTGCTCTTCGGGGCGCGGTCCACCACGGACGACCTGGATGGCGAGCTCACGCCTTCCGATCAGCCGGCGCCGACGCGCGAACAGGTCGAGAACGCGCTGGTGGCGTTCCGCGGTGAGATCGAGCAGATCCCGCCCGACTATTCGGCGGTGCGCGTGGCCGGTCGTCATGCCTACGAGCTGGCGCGCCACGGCCAGAAGGTGGAGCTGCGCCCACGGCACGTGACCATCAGCGCGCTGGACCTGGAAGGTTGGGACGGCTCGGATCCGTTGCGGCCCATCGGGACGCTGCACATCCGCTGCTCGGCCGGGACGTACGTGCGTGCCATCGCCCGCGACCTCGGGGAGCAGCTGGGTTCCGGGGCGTACCTGGGTGCGCTGACGCGAACGGCGAGCGGCCCCTTCACCTTGGCCCGCGCGCACCCGCTCGAGGCGGTCCGCGAGGCGCTGGCAAAGGGACGCGCCGCGTCCCTGATTCTGCCCTCGGACTTCGGCCTCGACGTGTATCCCAAGGTGGCACTGCCGGCGGACGAGCTGGGTGCCCTGGCGCGCGGCCAGGTCATCCGCCACCGCGCCAGCCAGGGTCTGGAGGCAGGCCCGGACGGGCTGTTGCGCATCGTCGACGATCAGGGACGCCTGGCTGCGATCGCACGCCTGGAGGGCGGCCGGCTCTTTCCGCAGAAGGTCTTCATGCCTGTGCCCGGCGCCACGGCCGCCGTGACCGCCTCCTGAAGCCGGGCGTGCAGATCATCTCCGGGGTCGACGCGCTCCCGGCTGGGCTGCGGTTTGTGGCCACGCTGGGCATCTTCGACGGTGTCCATCGCGGTCATCGCCTTGCGCTCGACGCCACGCGCGAGGCGGCCGCGGGGTCCGGCGCAGCGTCCGTGGCGATCACCTTCGAGCCGCATCCGGACGAGGTGCTCCATGGCGTGTCCCCGGCCCTGGCCTGCGACGTCGCGGAGAAGCTGGCACGCATCGGCGCGGAAGGCATCGCCTTCGTCGTGGTGCAGCGCTTTGATCGTGCCTTCTCGGAGCAGACCGCGCGCGAGTTCGTGGATCGGCTGCGCCGCGGCCGCGACCTGGCCGGCCTGGTGATGTCGCACGAATCGGCGTTCGGCCACGACCGTGCCGGAACCGCGGCCACGATCCGGCGCATTGCCACGGACGAGGGCTGGCATCTGGTCGAAGTGCCGACGCTCGATCGAGCCGGCGGACGCATCTCATCGGGACGCATCCGTGAGCTGGTCCAGGCGGGCAAACTGGCCGCGGCCGCGGACCTGCTGGGCCGGCGCTATGCGGTGCGTGGCGTGGTGGTCCACGGTGATGCACGCGGCCGCGAGCTGGGCTTCCCAACGGCCAACCTGGCATTCCCCGGGGAGGTGGCGCTGCCGCCGAACGGGATCTACGCGGTTCGGGTCGGCTGGGGCGGGGATGATCCCTTGAAGCCCGCGCACACCGCGGATGGCGTCGCGTCGCTCGGCGTCCGGCCCACGTTCGGCGGGGGAGGGCACCGGCTGCTGGAAGTCCACCTGCTGGACTTCGATGGAGACCTCTATGGAGAGACGCTGCGGGTGGAATTCGTGCGCCGTCAGCGGGGTGAAAAGCGCTTCGCGTCCGCGTCGGCGCTGGTCGCGCAGATGAAGCGGGACAAGGAACGTGCCCGTCGCATCCTCGCGCCGTTTGCCCGGATCGGGATCGGCTGTTAGACTCCGGCCGAACTAGTAGAAGAAAATTGGATGGTTGGAGGACCAGGTGCCGCTCACGCGGGAAGTCAAGGAAAGCATCGCTGCCGGATATGCCACCCATGAGGGTGATACCGGCTCCCCGGAGGTTCAGATCGCGCTTCTGACTGAGCGCATCACGGACCTGACGGAGCATCTGCGCAGCTTTCCCAAGGATCATCACTCGCGGCGCGGCCTCCTCAAGCTCGTTGGACAGCGGCGTCGGCTGCTTGCGTACCTGATGCGCAAGGACAACGCACGCTACCGCACGGTCATCGGCCGGCTCGGACTGCGCCGCTAGCGCAGCACCCGACGGCGTCGTCTCGCGGGACGGCACCGCACGACCAGTTACCTCTCCCGGCACCGTTCGGGAATGACGGAAGCCCCAGCGCAGTAAGGTCCGCCCCCCGTCCTCCTTGGAGGACAGATGGCAGTTACCACGCTCACCGCCGAAATCGGCGGTCGTACCCTGACGATCGAGACCGGCAAGATGGCATTGCTGGCCGGTGGCTCGGTCACCGTGCGCTACGGCGACACGATGGTGCTCGGCACCGCGAACCGCTCCGATCCACGACCCGGGCTGGACTTCTTCCCGCTCACGGTGGAATTCGAGGAGCGCATGTACGCCGCGGGCAAGATCCCCGGCGGTTTCATCAAGCGCGAGGGCCGCGCGTCCGAGGCGGCAACCCTGGCGGCCCGCCTGACCGACCGGCCGATTCGCCCGCTCTTCCCCGAGGGCTACAAGGACGACATCCAGGTCGTCATCACGGTGCTCTCAACGGACCGCGAGAACCACCCGGACACGCTGGGCACGATCGCCGCGTCCGCCGCCCTCACGATCAGCGAAATCCCGTTCTCGGGCCCGGTCGGCTCGGTGCGCGTCGGGCGCATCAACGGCGAGTTCGTGATCAACCCCACCAACACGGACCTGGCTGACTCCGAGCTTGACCTGGTCGTCTCGGGCACGCGTGACGCGATCATGATGGTCGAGGCCGGCGCCAAGATCCTCCCCGAGGACCTGATGGCCGACGCCATCATGTTCGGCCACCGCACCCTGGGCGCCATCGTGGAGCTTCAGGAGAAGCTGCGCGAACTGGTCGGCAAGCCCAAGCGGATGCCGTTCCTGGAAGCCGGCACGGACTCCGTCCTCGAGTACCTGGACGCCGTCGAGGCCAAGAAGACCTTCGTGGTCTTCGATGTCGAGACCACCAGCCGGGACGTCAAGCTCGGCGAAATGGTCGAGATCGGTGCCGTCAAGGTCAAGGGCGGCAAGGTCACCGACCGCTGGTCCACGCTGGTCAAGCCGGAAAACCCGATCGTCGGGGCACAGCTGCACGGCATCACGGACAAGGACGTGGCCAAGGCCCCGTCCGCCGGCGACTCCGTACGCAAGCTCCTGGGCTGGGCTGATGGAGCGCTGCTGGTCGGCCACAACGTCGGCTTCGACCTCAGCTTCCTCTCAGCTGCCCTCGCCGATGGAACCACCTTCCCGCAGGGGACGTACCTGGACACGCTCGCGCTGGCGCGAGATGCCTATCCCGACCAGGACGTCTTCAAGCTCGGGGACCTGGCCAGGTACTTCGAGCTGAAGACGCAGCCGACCCATCGGGCCACCACGGACGCCGAGGCGACCGCTGAGTTCTTGATCCAGATCGGCAACGAGCTGCCGGCCCGCGTCGAGACGTTCAAGAAGGCCGTCGAGGGGTCCATCCGCTCGCGCGGCAACGGCGGCGATCAGGCGGCAGCGGACAAGGCTTTGGAGAGCGCCAAGGTCACCTCACGCCTGTCCAAGAGCCTGACCACGGCGCTGCACAAGATCGTCGTCCGCAACCTGGTGCTCACGGAGGGCATCCGCATGGACGGCCGCGACCTGGACACCATCCGGCAGATCTCCGTGGAGGTCGGCCTGCTGCCGCGCGCCCACGGGTCCGCGCTCTTCACGCGCGGCCAGACGCAGGTGCTGTCGGTGGCCACGCTCGGCCCATCGTCGGACGTGCAGCGCATCGACACGATCAGCCCGATCGAGTCCAAGCGGTACCTCCACCACTACAACTTCCCTCCGTACAGCACGGGCGAGAACAAGCCCATGCGCGGCCCCAGCCGGCGTGACATCGGTCACGGCGCGCTCGCCGAGCGTGCCCTGATCCCCGTCCTGCCGACCCAGGAAGAGTTCCCGTACGTCATCCGCGTCGTCAGCGAGGCGGTCACCTCCAACGGCTCCACCTCCATGGCATCGACCTGCGGCTCGACCCTTGCCCTCATGGACGCGGGCGTGCCGATCAAGGCGCCGGTGGCCGGTGCGGCCATGGGCCTGGTCACGGAGGGCGGCAAGTTCGCCATCCTCACGGACATTCTCGGCAAGGAAGACTCCTTCGGTGACATGGACTTCAAGGTCACCGGCACGTCCGAAGGCGTCACGGCGCTCCAGATGGACATCAAGGTCACAGGCATCAACGAGGCCATCATTCGCGAAGGCCTCAAGAAGGCCAATGCGGCCCGCCTGTTCATCCTGGACAAGATGACCCAGGTGGTTGCCACCCCGCGCCAGGAGATGAGCGAGTTCGCGCCGCGCATCACCACCATCAAGATCAACCCGGAGAAGATCCGCGAGATCATCGGCAAGGGCGGCGCGATGATCCGCAAGATCCAGGAAGAGACCGGCACGCAGATCAACGTCGAGGACGACGGCAGCGTGGAAATCGCGGCCGTGAACCAGGACAACGCCCGCAAGGCCATTGCCTGGGTCGAGAGCCTCACGCGCGACGTCGAGGTCGGCGCCCTCTACCTGGGCAAGGTGACCCGGATCATGACCTTTGGCGCATTCGTCGAGATCCTGCCGGGCAAGGAAGGCCTGGTCCGCATCGGCGAGCTGGCCGACTATCACGTCCCCACCGTTGAGGACGTGGTCCAGGTTGGCGACGAGATCATGGTCGTGGTCATCGAGGTGGACCGGCAGGGCCGCGTCAACCTCAGCCGCAAGGCCGCCATGCAGCGCCACCAGGCCAAGTCGCCGGCCTGAGTCCGGCGGCCGCTCCACGGTGGAGTGGCACATTCAGGGGCAATCGGCAATGGCCGGCGCGAAAGCGCCGGTCATTTGCGTTCGCGCGCAGTCCGCCATGACGGGAAGCCGCCCCGGAGAAGCTGGCCTTACGGCGAGGCGAACGGCAGCGCTGACGCCAGCGGCGAAGGCAGCGGAACGCAACTGCACGTGGACGAGATCCAGCCGAAGGCGATCGCCACGAAACTCACGAAGATCACCGCCGCCGCCACGACAAGAACGAACAGCACCACGGTGGCCATCCGCGTGCGCGGCTGGGACGGACGGGGTGCCGTGGACGCTCTGGTCACGCGAGCAGGGTACGCCGCTTGCCCTTCCCAGACCAACGGATGCCGCGCTTCGCTACGCTCGCGTCATGCCAGCCGAGCTGCCCCTGCCGACGCTGCTCTCCCAGGCGCTCGTTGCGTTCACGGAGGAGCTGGACAACGAGTTCGAGCACCGCATGCCCCACCGCACGGCCAAGGGTGGATCGCGACACGACCCGTGGCTGACCTCCGTCGTGATGTGGTCGAACTGCCTCCGTTTCGTTGGCGAGGAGGGAGTGACGGCCCGCGCCCTCGAGGGACGTGCGGGGACGAAGACCAACCTGGACGGCATGCGCCGCTGGGGATACGTGACCATCCAGCCCGATCCGGCCGATCCAAGGCCCAGACCACCCGAATCGGCCTGGCTGATCCGCTTGACGCCTGGTGGCCGGAAAGCCGATGCGGTTTGGTGGCCGCTGTTCGGCGTCATCGAGACGCGCTGGCAGCAGCGTTTCGGTGCCGAACGCGTGGCCGGCCTCGGGGCTGCGCTGGCGTCTCTCAACGACGAGCTCGATCCCGCTCTTCCCGACTGCCTGCCAATCCTGGGGTACGGGATGTTCAGCCGCGTGTCTCAGGTCCCGCCTGATGCCGCGGGCGGCAGAACGCCGGGTCAGGGCGAGCCTGTGTCGCTGCTGGCCCTGCTCTCCCGGGTGTTGCTGGCGTATGCCATCGACTTCGAAAGCGGCGCCGCGGTGTCACTCGCGATCAGCGCGAACCTTCT
Source organism: uncultured Anaerolineaceae bacterium (assembly GCA_964513505.1). Classification (GTDB taxonomy): domain Bacteria; phylum Chloroflexota; class Limnocylindria; order Limnocylindrales; family CSP1-4; genus JAFMJV01. The sequence goes on along the minus strand of CAZENL010000009.1, from coordinate 37,184 downwards.
TCGGGTGCTGCACGAGGACGGCGTCCGCGTCCGGGACCTGCCGCGCCTGTCGGGTGTCTCGAAGGAGGCGCTGAGCATGGCGATGGGCGTCGTGCAGAAGCGCGGGCTGGTCGTGCTTGAGCCGGAGTCGGCCGACAGTCGCGTGAAGGTCGCCCGTCTCACGCCTGACGGCCGAGCTGCGCGCGACGCGTATCTCCGTCGAATCGAGATCCTCGATGAGCGCTGGCGAACGCGCTTCGGCACGGGGCCGATCGCGGCCGTGCGCGCATCGCTCGAGCCGTTGGTCGGTGAGGGAAGCGCGACCACTTCGCCCTTGTTTCGAGGGCTCGAACCGTACCCCGACGGATGGCGCGCGTCGGTTGTCCGCCCGGTCACGCTGCCGCACTACCCCATGGTGCTGCACCGTGGCGGATACCCGGACGGGAGCTGACGAAGCGCGGAACATCCCGCGCACGGTTGCAGCCGGTCCGTTCCGCTGCCGTACCGCGACGTTGCCGACACCTCCGGCAAGTGCCGCGGGGTATCATCCACACGTGCCCGAACCGGTTCAACACGCCTGAGAAAGGCACCATGACAGCCCAACGAACCAGCCCGAAGAGTCACCCGCTGACCGTCGCGGTCGTTGGCGCGACCGGGCTGATCGGTCAGATGATGCTCACGGTCCTCACCGAGCGCGAGTTCCCCGTCGGCGAGTTGCGCCCGCTGGCCAGCCAGGGCAGGGACCGCAGCGTGACCTTCGCCGGCCGCCAATGGCCGGTCCGCGAAGCCACGCCGGAGGCGTTCGATGGCGTCGACGTGGCGCTGTTCTCCGCCGGTGGCGGCCCCAGCAAGCTGCTCGCGCCGGAAGCCGCCAAGCGCGGCGTGCTGGTGATCGACAACAGCTCCACCTGGCGCCAGGAGCCCACAGTCCCGCTGGTGGTCGTGGACGTCAACAGCGAGGACGCCGCCCAGCACGAGGGCATCATCGCCAACCCCAACTGCAGCACCATGCAGCTGGTACCTCTCCTCAAGGCGCTTCGTGACGCAGTGGGCCTGGAGCGGGTGATCGTGGACACCTACCAGTCGGTCAGCGGCACGGGCGGCAAGGCCGTCAAGGAGCTGGAGGGGCAGATCAGGGCGTACGCGGCCGGCCAGCCCATGGAACACAGCGTCTATCCGCACCAGATCGCCTTCAACGCGCTGCCGGAAATCGACGTCTTCCGCGACGACGGCTACACCAAGGAAGAGTGGAAGATGCTGGTGGAGAGCCGCAAGATCCTCCACCTGCCGGACCTCCCCTTGAGCGCCACGTGCGTGCGCGTGCCCGTAATCGCGTCGCATTCGGAGGCCGTCCACGTGGAGACGTCGCGGCCGATCGATCCGCAGACCGCGCGGGAGTTGTTCGCGCAGGAGCCGGGCGTGATCGTGGTCGACGACCCCGCCAGCCACGCCTATCCGCTGGCCACGGACGCCAGCGACCGCGACGAGGTCTTCGTCGGGCGCATCCGCCAGGACACGTCGCGGTCCGACGGCCGCGGCCTGGCCTTCTGGGTGGTCTCCGACAACCGCCGCAAGGGCGCGGCCACCAATGCGGTCCAGATTGCCGAGCTGGTCCTGCGGCGAGGCTGGCTGGCGCCGGCATCGCGGCGGCTCGCGCGAGCTTCGTGACGCTGATCGGGATCTCCGCCACGCCCTGCTGCCACGCATGACCCCCGAGGAGCGACAGGCCGCCCTCGAGACCATCGCCGCTGAGGTCACCGCCTGCACCCGCTGCCGGCTGGCTGCCGGCCGGACGCGCGCCGTGCCGGGTGAGGGTCACCCGAACACGGAAGTGGTCTTCGTGGGGGAGGGGCCCGGCCAGAACGAGGACGTCCAGGGGCGCCCCTTCGTCGGTGCCGCAGGCGGCCTCCTGAACGAACTGCTTGGCAGCATCGGCTGGACGCGGGACGAGGTCTTCATCACCAACGTCGTCAAGTGCCGCCCGCCCGGGAACCGCGACCCGGAACCGGACGAGATGGCCGCCTGTGCGCCGTTCCTGAAACGCCAGCTGGCCGTGTTGGACCCGGCGCTGATCGTGACGCTCGGTCGCTTCTCGCTCCAGACGTTCATGCCCGGAGAGCGCATCGGCCAGGTGCACGGCACGGCGCGCCCGGTCGACCCCGAGACCGGCGCCGAACATGCGATGGCGTTTGCCATGTACCACCCCGCCGCGGCGTTCCGGCAGGCAGCACTCAAGGAGACCATGCAGATGGACATGTGCTCGATCCCGGCCGCGCTGCTGGACGCGCGGACCAGGCGGGCGCCCCAGGCCGTGGCGCCGCAGGTCGTGGCCAGTCTCGACATTCAGGTTCCCGAGGATCGCGTGGGCGCCCTGGTGGAAACGGGCGCCGACGCGTCCGAACGCGGATTGTGGAGTTAGGACCGTCAGCATGAGCATCAACCGCGCGCCCATGCCGGAGTTGCCGGCCGACGCCCTGCGCATCCTGCCGCTCGGCGGCATCGGCGAGATCGGTCGCAACATGACCGTCTTCGAGTACGGCGACGACATCGTCGTGATCGACTGCGGCCTGGCCTTCCCCGACGAGGAGATGTTCGGGATCGACCTGGTCGTGTGCGACGTGACTTACCTCAAGGAGCGCCGCCACAAGGTCAAGGCGTTCCTCATCACGCACGCGCACGAGGACCACGTCGGCGGGCTGCCGTATGTCCTGCCCAGCTTCCCCGGCGTGCCGATCTACGCCTCCCCGCTGGCACGCGGCCTGCTGGGCAACAAGATCAAGGAACACAAGCTCCACGATCATCCGCTGCTCAACCTGGAGCCCGGCGACTCCGTGCAGATCGGCCCGTTCACCGCGGAGCCGTTCCGCATCGGCCACTCCATCCCGGACGCGATGGGCATCGCGCTGCGAACGCCGCTCGGGACCATCGTCCACACCGGTGACTTCAAGTTCGACCACACGCCCATCGACGGCAAGCTGAGCGACTTCCACATGCTGGCGCGCCTCGGCGAGGAGGGCGTGCTGCTGCTCATGTCCGACTCCACGCGCGCGGAGAACCCGGGCTACACGCCGTCCGAGCGCACCGTCGGCGAAGCCTTCCGGGACATCATGCAGGGCCTGGACGGCCGCGTGATCGTGGCCACCTTCGCCAGCAACATCGCGCGCATCCAGCAAGTGCTGGATGCCTCGGAGACCTTCGGGCGCCGGGTGGCGATCATCGGCCGCTCCATGGAGCAGAACACGCGCATCGCGTCCGACCTGGGCTACCTCAAATACCACGAGGGCCAGCTGGTGGCCAAAGATCGTGTCAACGAGATCCCGGACAACAAGCTGACCATCGCGACCACGGGGGCGCAGGGCGAGCCGATGGCCGGCCTCGCGCGCATGGCCAACCGAGATCACCGCTTCGTCGAAGTGAAGCCCGGCGACACCGTCATCGTCAGCGCCAGCCCCATCCCGGGCAATGAGGAATACGTCGCCCGCACCATCGACAACCTCTTCAAGCTGGGCGCGAACGTCTATTACCACGCGATCAAGCGTGCCCATGTGTCCGGCCACGCCAGCCAGGAAGAGCTGAAGCTGATGCTCAACCTGACCAAGCCCAAGACGTTCATCCCCATCCACGGCGAGTTCCGGATGCTGGTGCAGCACGGCCGGCTGGCCGCCGAGGTGGGTGTGGCGCCGGAGAACATCTTCATCATCGAGAACGGGCAGTCGATCGAGTACCTGCCGGACGGCACCGCACGGCGGGGGCCGCGCGTGGAGGCGGGCTACGTCTTCGTGGATGGCCTGTCGGTCGGCGAGGTCGGCGACGTGGTGCTCCGCGACCGGCGCGCCCTGGCCAACGACGGCATGTTCCTGATCGTGGTCACCGTGGACAAGCAGACCGGCAGCCTGGTCGGCAAGCCGGAGATCGTCACTCGCGGGTTCGTCACGGAGCCCGACGACAAGCTGGTTGCGGGCGCGGTGGACCGCCTGTCCCGCGCGATCAACACGCCCGGCGATCACCTCAGTGAGGTGGCTCTCCTGAAGCAGCAGATCAAGGACGCGGTCTCCCAGTACCTCTACGAGAAGACGCGGCGCCGGCCGATGGTCTTCCCGGTGGTCGTGGAGGTCTAGCCCGCGTGCCCTCGGCGCCTCGCCGTCCCTCGTCGGCCGCACGGACGAATGCGCGCTCCAAGAGCAGCGCCGCTCGCCGCGCCGCACCGCGCTCGGACGCGACGCCGCGGAGGCGCCCGGTCCCCGGCTTCACCATCGCGCCGGACACGCTCCGCTCACTGGTCGGCGTGGCGCTGCTGGTGGTTGGTGCCATCACCCTCATCGGACTGGCGCTGCCGAGCGGCGGCATCCTCAACAAGTACGTGGACGGGCTCCTGCGGCCCAACTTCGGCCAGGGCGCCTGGCTGCTGGCGGCGCTCTTGCTGGCCGCAGGCGCGCTCGTGGAGCGCGCGCCGCGAATCGGGAACGGCTGGGGCGTGGCCGCGATCGGCGGCCTCGTGCTCTTCCTTGGAGGGGAGGGGCTGATCCACCTGATCTGGGGACAGGGCACCACCAAATTGGACCTCGAGGCCGGCGGCGGGCGCGTCGGCGATTTCCTGAGCCGGCACCTCAGCGACCTGGTCAGCCGGCCGGGCGCCTTCGTGGTGCTGCTCGGCATCTGCGTGGCAGGGATCCTGCTGCTCTTCAACCTGACCCTGCGTGCGCTGCTACGCCCCGTGGCCACCGGTGGGCGCGCGGTAGCGAGCGCGGCATCCGCCACGGTCGCAGCGGCGCGTGCCCCGGCCGAAGAGCGCGCTCCGGTGGCCGTGCCCATCCAGCCTGCCGCCGCCGGCGATGCGCTTCCCATTGGTCGCAGGCGGCGCCGCGGCGAGCCGCTCGGCGCGGACGACGCCGACCGCGTGGATGCCGACGTCCGCGGCACGTCCACGGATCGTGACCTCCTGCCGCCGCTCTCCAGCCCGGCGCCGATCAGCCAGACGGTCTGGGATGGCGCCCGCGCGAGCCGCGAGTCGGGCGGCACGGCCAGTGGCGAGTTGGGTCGCCTGACGCCGGCACAGCCGGTCGGGCCGCACGGAAGTCCGCCGTCCGGTGTCAAGCCCGGGCTGACGGGCAGCGCGCCCGCGGGTGCGGCGGGCACCGCGGTTGCCGTCGCGGACGCCACGGGCGAGGCGACCCCTGGGCTGCCGGCGCAACTGGAGCTGCCTGAGCCGCCCAAGGTCTGGTATCTGCCATCCGTGCAGCTGCTCGACGAGGAGATGGAGAAGGCCGCAGCGACCGCGCTGGACCACCAGCGCAACGTCCGAATCATCGAGGAGAAGCTGCGCAGCTTCCAGATCCCGGCCTCGGTCGTCGCGACCAACACGGGCCCCGTGGTCACGCAGTACGAGGTCAAGCCGGATGCGCGCGTGAAGCTGTCGCGCATCGAGGCGCTCGCGGATGACCTTGCCATGGCCCTGGCCGCGCGCAGCATCCGCATCGAGGCGCCCATTCCCGGTCGCGACGTGGTGGGCATCGAGATTCCCAACCACTCGTCGGAGGTGGTCAGCTTCCGTGCTCTTTACGAGGACGCGCAGATGGCCGCGGCGACCTCCAAGCTTACGTTCGCCCTCGGCCGTGACGTGAGCGGAAAGGCCTACGCCGTCGACCTCGCGCGCATGCCGCACCTGCTGATCGCCGGCGCCACCGGGTCCGGCAAGAGCGTCTGTGTCAACGCGCTGATCACCAGCCTGCTGATGCGCGCCCGGCCGGACGAGGTCAACCTGATCCTCATCGACCTCAAGCGCGTGGAGCTGGCGCAATACGACGGCCTGCCGCACCTCAAGACCGCGGTCATCGTGGAGGCCAACCTGGCCCGCTCGGCGCTCAACTGGGCCGTGCGCGAGATGGAGGATCGCTACAAGGCGCTGGCGGCTCGCTCGGAGCGCAACATCGCCGCCTTCAATGCCAGTCCGCGGGTCGAGCCGGAAGAGCGGCTGCCCTACATCGTGATCGTCATCGACGAGCTGGCGGACCTGATCATGCGGGAGGGTCGCAAGATCGAGGACCCCATCGTCAAGATCGCCCAGAAGGCCCGCGCGGTGGGCATCCACCTGGTGCTGGCCACGCAGCGCCCGTCGGTCAACGTGGTCACGGGGCTGATCAAGGCCAACGTGCCGAGCCGCATCGCCTTCGCCATGTCTTCCAACGTCGACTCGCGCACGGTGCTCGACCAGCCCGGCGCGGAGGATCTCATCGGCCGGGGAGACATGCTCTACCAGCCGGCGGACCTGCCGCGGCCCGTCCGGCTGCAGGGCGTTTTCGTCAGCGATGCCGAGGTACGGGCGGTGACGGACGCGTGGCGTCACCAGGCGCCCGAGCCCGACTACGATCCTGCGCTGCTCACGATCACCGACGAGGACGGCGAATCCGGCGGCGGCCAATTCGGGTGGCTGGCCAAGATGGCCGAGGACGAGATGACGCCGCGGGCCGCGGAGCTGATCATGGCCACCGGCAAGGCCAGCACCTCGATGATGCAGACCAAGCTCAAAGTGGGCTTCAACCGGGCGAGCCGGCTGATGGACGAGCTGGAGCGGTACGGCATCGTGGGGCCGCAGGACCCGCGCAACCCTGCGGTTCCGCGGCACATCTATGGGCCGGAGAACTGGTTGCGCAGCACCTCGGACATGGACGACCTGTAGTCGCCTTGCGCGGCGCGCCCAGGGCAAGATGCCCGGATGTACGGCCGGACATAGCCATGGACGCGTACTGAGAGACTCGCGTTGACCGCGTACCATGGTCCCAGCCTCGACTTCATCCGCGCAGCCGCACGGCGGAGATCCGCCTCGACAGAGGACGCCATTCCTTCATGACCCTTCGCAACCAGGTTCGAGTCGGTAGCCGCCTCGCCAGGGGCCGCTCGCCGATCGATGCCACTCCGGCGCCGTCCGTTGGAGAGATCCTCCAGGACGCGCGCGAGCGGAAGGGCGTGGACTTGCACCGCGCCGAGCGAGACACCAAGATCCGCGCCAAGCACCTCGCGGCGCTGGAGAACGGTGACTACACCGAGCTTCCGGGCACGGTCTACGCCCGCGGCTTCCTGCGCAACTACGCCACGTACCTGGGCCTGGACGCCGAGGAGGTGCTGGCCGACTGGCGTATGGAGCAGGAGGCGGTGGCTCCGTTGGTGCACGAGCCGATCGCCATGCCGCCACAGCCGATGGTGGAGCCCAGAGGGCACCTGCGGTTCACCCGACGAGTCTTCACGGTAGCCCTGCTGGTCGTGATCATCGTGGTGTTCGTCGGCTACGTTGGCTTCCAGCTGGTCCGCTTCACCCATCCGCCGACGCTCACCCTGGACCAGTCGCCGGTCCAGACCCTTTCCATGGATGCCACGAACTTCAACCTCAGCGGCAAGGTGGACCTGCCTGCCGCGGTCGTGGCCGTCACCGGCACATCCGGCTTCGCGCAGACCACGGACGCGGACGCCAACGGCCGCTGGGCCATGGTGGTGCCGGTGTCCAAGGGCCAGAACGACTTCACCATCACGGCCCGGGACAAGGACCTGCCACCGGACAAGGGCTCGTCGCCGCTCGCGGTGCGCTTGATCGTGCCGCTTCCTGCCACGCCGACGCCGATTCCTCAGCCAACGGGCACCGGGCCGCTGTCGTCCGGGGGCGGTGGCGGTGGCACTCCACTGCCTGCCGCTGGGCTGGTCATCAGCGCTCCCTCCAACGCCGCCCAGCTGGTGAGCGGGCCGGTCGCCGTCGCCGGAACGTCCAACGCCGCCAGCGTCACGGTCAGCGCGACGTATCTCGGCCCGGCCGGCGTGGCCGCGCCGTCGCCGAGTCCCGGACCGTCCCCTGCGCCCGGATCCTCGAGCGGCGGACCGGCGGATGTGACGCTCCCCGTGGTCAGTGGGGCGTACAGCGGCTCCATCAGCCTCACGCCCGGCCGCTGGGTGATCACGGTGACCACGGCGGAGGTTGCCGGTTCGCTGGCCCCCACGTCCCAGGCCGTGACCGTGGACGTGGCCGCGAATGACGGCCTGGTGCTGGAGGTCCACGCCACGGACAAGGCGGCCTGGATCCGCGTCATCGCGGACAACCAGGTCGTCGAGCAGGGCCGTACGTTCCGCCGCGGCGAGTCGGACTCGTACACCTCCAACGTCTTCATCACGGTCACCACCGGGAACGCCGGCTCGACCGATTTCGTGCTGAACGGCAGGGACCTGGGCACGCTCGGCGGCACCGGCCTGGTCCAGACCTGGCGGTTCGAAAAGGGCAAGCCACCCCGCAGGGTCTGAGGCCCAACCAACGTGGATGACCCGCGCAGCGCAGACCCGGCCGGACGGTCGGGCGCGCCCCCGAGCGACGCCGAGTTGTTGGCGTTGGCGATGTCGCTCCAGGCAGCCGCGCTTGCGGCGGGCGTCACCGTCTCAACGGCGGAATCGTGCACCGGCGGGCTCGTTGGCCACCTGATCACGCAGGTGGACGGGTCCAGCGGCTACTACCTGGGCGGCGCGGTGTCCTACAGCGACGCCCTGAAGCGCTCGGTGCTGGACGTGACCACCGAGACGCTCTCGCGGCACGGGGCCGTCTCAGCCCAGACGGCCGTGGCCATGGCGGACGGAGCGCGTCGTGCGTTCGGGTCGGATCTGGCGGTGTCGGTCACGGGGATCGCGGGCCCCGGCGGCGGCACGGACGCGAAGCCCGTGGGGCTGGTCTACGTCTCCGTCTCGTCTGCCAACGGCAATCAGGTGCGGCGCTTCCACTGGACGGCCGATCGTGACGGGAACAAGCGGCACAGCGCAGCGGCCGCACTGGAGCTCCTGCTCGCGGGAGCCAATGAGGCCGCCACGTCAGCTGCGGCCACGTGACGCGAACGGCCCAGGACATCGGCCGGGGACTTGCCCCGGCCCGCGCTTCGCGCGCGCTCCAGCCCGGCGAGCGGATCCACGTCATCGGTGCTGCCGGCGCGGGTGCCTCCGCGGCTGCGTTGCTGGCGAGCAGCGCCGGAGCCGCGGTCAACGGCTGCGATCCAGGCGGACCATCCCCGTACACCCTGGCACTCGTGGAGGCGGGCGTGCCCATCGAGTGGGAGCACAGCGCCACGCACGTCCGCGGTCCGCACGGGGAACGCCTGGTCGATCGGGTCGCGGCGACCAAGGCACTCACCTCGATCGCGCCCGACCACGCCGAGCTGGAGGCGACCCGCGCGATCGGCGTCCCACTGGAGGCCTGGCAACAGGTCATCGCCGACGCTGCGGCCACCCACGGCGGCCGGCTTGTCGGCGTGTCCGGCACGCACGGCAAGTCCACGTCTGCCGGTTGGTTGGTGCACGTGCTGGTGGCCGCCGGCCGCGATCCGGCGGCGTTCGTCGGGGCTCTGCTGCCGGCTGACCTGACCGCCGGCACGCCGGGCACGGCGCGCTGGGGCAGCGGAGACGTGTTCGTGGTCGAAGCGGACGAGTACGCCGGCAACTTCGATCCATATCGAACGGATCTCGCCCTGGTGCTCAACGCCGAGTGGGACCACCCGGACGTGTTCGCCGACGGAGCCGCCGTCCTGGATGCGTTCGAGAAGTGGCTGCTCGCGCCGGGCGCGGAGCGGCGCACGGTGGTCCTCAACGTCGGCGATGCCGGCGGCGCGGACCTCGCCGGGCGGCTCGATGGTCGGGTTGCTCGCGTGGTCCGCGTGCGCCTGGCGGAGGATGGCGGTGACGCCGGGAAGGCGTCAGAGTTCGTCGGGCACCTCCGATCGGGCGGCCTGCTGTCCGTGCAGGAAGCCGATGGAAGCCCGCGGACGGAGGCAAAGCTGCTGCTCGCGGGGCGGCACAACGCGGCCAATGCCCTGTGTGTCGCCGCGACGGCAGCCCTGCTCGGCGTGCCGGCCCCGGCCATCGAGGCGGGCCTGGCCACGTTCCGCGGCGTCGGCCGGCGTCTGGAGTTCAAGGGCGAGCCGCTAGGGGTCGCCGTCTATGACGATTACGGCCACCATCCAACGGCCATCGCCGCCAGCATTGCCGCGCTTCGCGAGCGCCACCCCGGACGGCGCATCCTGGCGGTCTACGAGCCGCTGACCTTCCATCGCACGGCGGCCATGCTGGAGCAGTTCGCGGACGTGCTGGCGGACGCCGACGAGGCGTACGTCGCCGACATCTGGGCGGGTCGCGATCCGGACACCACGATCACCAGCTCGGTTGCCCTGGCGGCGGCGATCAACGCTCGCGATCGGGCGCCCGCGGCACCGACCGGGTCCGTTGAGGCAACCGCGGACTCCCTGGTGGCCCTCGCACGACCGGGGGACGTGGTCCTGGTCATGGGCGGTGGCCGGTCCTACGTGATCGCCGAGCGGCTCGTCGAGAGCCTGAACCGCTTGGCTGCGAGCGCGGACGGGTAGACTGGGGACTCCATGTCGACATTGACGCCCGGCGACGGGCAGGACCTGCTCGCCGCCTACAAGCGTGCGTGCGAACGCCGCGATCCAGAGGCTTCGCTGGTGCTCTACGCGAAGGACGCGGAGCACCGCGCGAATCCGTTCCAGGACGCCGTGGTCGGCGCCAATGCCCTGCGCCAGATGTGGAACGACATTGCCGCGAGCCAGGCCAACGTGGAGTTCGATGCCGAGCATGTCTGGGTCGTGGGTGCGACGGTACTGACCAGCTTCCACGGTGCGTACACGAATCGCGAGACCACGGAGCGGGTCCGCGTGCGCGGTTTCATGACCATCGAAGTCAACGACGACGGGCTGATCCAGCGCCTGCGCCAGTGGGCCGTGAGCAGCGTGGTCGGCCTGGATGCCACGTTCAAGGTCGATGCGAACCGGAGGGAGGGCGCGGGTGGCCGGTGAGGTGACATTCGATGTCGTGAGCGACTTCGATCGCCAGGAGCTGGTCAACGCGCTGGACCAGGTGCGGCGCGAGGTTGGGACGCGCTTCGATTTCAAGGGCGCCAAGGTGGAACTGGAACTGGCCAAGGACGAGATCGTCCTCAAGACGGATAGCGAGATGCACGCCAAGTCGGTGCGCGACCTGATCGAATCCAAGGCGTCACGACGGGGGCTTTCGCTCAAGATCTTCGACTGGGGCACCATCGAGCCCGCCGGCGGCAGCACCGTGCGCCAGGAGATCAAGCTGCGGCGGGGACTGCCGATCGAGCTGGCCAAGGAGATCAGCAAGCTGATCCGTGACGACTTCCCCAAGGTCAAGCCGTCCATCCAGGGAGATGCCGTGCGCGTCTCGGCCAAGAGCAAGGACGATCTGCAGCGGGTGATCGCCCGGCTGCGTGACGAAGGGGAGGGATACGCGGTGCCGATCCAGTTCGAGAACTACCGCTCGTGAGCTTCACCACTGAGCGCGCGGAAGCGGCGGCCGGCACCGCCGATTCGATGGCGGATTCCCTCGCCGGCACCGCGGGCCAGGAAGCCATCGATCCAGCACCAGAGGCTGCTCCGGCTGCAGCCGAGATGACGGTCACCCCGGGGTTGGCACCAGAGCCCGAGCCTGTGCCGGCTCCGAGTGTGGACTTGGTACCTCCGCGCTCCACGCCAGAAGCGGTCTTCGTGGCAATTGGAGCGGAACCGGAGCTGCCCTCCGCGGATGCCAACGCCACTGAGACGTGGTCCAACGAGGGCGGCTCGTACGCCGGCGATCCCGAGTCATACGGCGCGATGCCCCTCACGTCGGACCTGGAAGGCGGCTCCGAAATGGAGGCCTCCCCGACGGAGCGCGCGGCCCGAGCAGAGGCGGCTGCGGCGGACGCGCCACGGACGGTTGGCCGGGCCATTGCCGATCAGCTGGCCGCGGCAGGCACTCGGCTTGCCTTCACGGTCCCCGGGGAGAGCTTCCTGGGCCTGCTGGACGGGTTCGCCGCGGCCGGCATCCGGGTCGTGGCCACGCGCCACGAGGGTGCGGCGTCGTTCATGGCCGCGGCCGCGTCCCAGCTGAGCGGCAAGCCCCAGGTGGTGATGGCCACGCGGGCCGTCGGCGCCGCCAACACGGCCATCGGCATCCACGCGGCACGTGCCGACTCGGCTCCGCTCTTCGCGCTCTTCGGACAGGTGCGGCGCGTGAATCGCGGTCGCGAATCGTTCCAGGAGGTTGAGCTGTCCGAATCCTTCGGCTCGCTCGCTCTCTGGTCCACGGAGGCTCGCGACGAGGCGGACGCCATGCGGGCCGTTGGGGAAGGGCTCAAGCGCCAGGCTCGTGGCCGGCCCGGCCCGATCGTGATTTCCATCCCGGAGGATGTCCTGGAGTCCCAGGCGCCCGCCGGCGCGCCGTTCGGCGCGGCCCCGAGTTCCGGTGGGCCGGCCGCGGACCGCGACGAGGTTCGCCAGATCCTCAAATGGTTGGCGGCGGCCGAACGGCCGGTGATCCTGGCGGGCGGCGGCGTGCTCCGCGCCAGGTCCAGCAAGCGCCTGATGCTGCTCGCGGACGCGATGCAGGTTCCCGTGATCGCTTCGTGGCGCCGACCGGACGTGGTCCCCAATGACCATCCGCTGTACCTGGGCATGACCGGTTACTGGTCCGCGCCCACGGTCCGCAGGCGGCTGGAAGAGGCGGACATGGTCCTGGTCCTTGGCGCGCGGCTGAACGAGGTGGCGTCCTTCGGGTACGCCATTCCGCGCGCCGATACGCGCTGGGCGCACGTGGACCTGGAACCACGTGCCCATGTCGCGGGCCTGCCCCAGCCGACGTTGTCCGTGGTCGCGGACGCCGCGCGCTTCCTTGACGCGTGCTGGAGCGATCTCCGCGGGGCGGCACTGGACAACGAGATGCGCGAGCGGCGGAAGGCCTTCAACGCCGCCGACCGGGAGGCGTACCTGGCTGCCAGCCACGTTGCCGAGAGTCCGGGGCAGGGGAGCGGCGTGCACCCCGGCCGCGTCATCGCAACGCTCCAGGAGGTCCTGCCGGCGGAGTCGCTGCTGACCACCGACGCGGGCAACTTCGGCGGCTGGCTGGCGCGCGGGTTCCGCTTCCTGCGGCCTGGCACGTTCGTCGGCACGACCGCCGGGGCGATGGGGTTTGCCTTGCCGGCGGCCATTGCCGGGTCGCTGCTGCGTCCGGATCGACCCTCCATCGCGTTGGCCGGCGACGGCGGATTCGCCATGTCCATGGCGGAGCTGGAGACGGCGGTACGGGAGCGCGCGCGGGTGATCGCGATCGTCTTCGACAACGAGGAGTTCGGGACCATCCGCATGCACCAGGAGCATGCGGGCCTGGCACCCGTTGGAACGACCACGGGCCCGATCGACTTCGCCGACGTGGCACGGGCCACCGGCGCGCTCGGCTTCACGGTGAGCGAGGACGCCGAGTTCGAACCGGCGCTGCGAGAGGCGCTGGCTGCCCGGCAGCCGTCGGTGATCCACCTGCACGTGGATCGCGCCTGGGTCTCCGTCGACGAGGGCCCCACCTCCGGCTGAGCTTCGACCCGTCAGACCGACGGATTTCGCCGCGCCCGAACGACCAACTGCACGATGGAACCAAACGAGCGGGTGGTCGTGCCGGAGGTGGCCCCCAGGTCTAGTGGTCGCGTCACTGCCGAAGCGCTGCGCACCGAGCTGGGCGACGTCTTCGCGTCGGAATCGAACTTCCGGCGCTGGTACACCGCCACATTGCCGCGCGTCTACGGCTATCTGCTGGCGCGCTGCGGTGATGCCGGCCTGGCCGAAGAGCTGACCCAGGCCACCTACGTGGACGCACTCAAGGCGCGCGGCGGCTACCACGGCGAGTCCGAGATCGTGACCTGGCTGTGCGGGATCGCCCGCCACCACCTTGCCGACCACTATCGCGGCCAGGAACGTGAGGCCAGCCGCTTCCGGACCCTGGTCAATGCGCTGCCTGAGGCGGCCAACTCGGGCGAGTGGGGCGGCAGCGAGCTGCGCGATTCCGTGGCGCGGACGCTCGCCACGATGCCACCGCTGCAACGGCTGGTGCTGGTGCTGCACTACCTGGACGGGTTGAGCGTCAACGAGACGGCGCGTCTCGCCGGCAAGAGCGAATCCGCGACCGAATCCCTGCTGGCCCGTGGCCGAGAAACGTTCCGAACGGCGTTCCCGGAGGTCGATCATGTCTGAAGACAACCTGCGCCGCCTGCTGGGCACGCTGGACGAGGCCGCCGATCCTTCGCCGGACTTCCGGGAGTCGCTCTACACGTCACTGACCGCCGGTCTGCGCTTCGGTGACGCGGCCGCCCACGCAGGCCGCCGCTTCTGGCCGGGCCGCCGCAGTACCCGGCTGGTGCTGATCCTGGTGACCATCGGCCTGATGCTGATATTGGCGTTCGGGTTTGCCGTGCTGAGCCTGAAACCCGCACCGCAGTCCGCCTGCGTGAGCGGCGACTTCGCGGCCGTGCGAGCGGCGGTCGCCGCCGCTCCGGCGTATGACTACCGGACCACCGGCACGGTTCACCTGTTCCGGGGGTCTCTCCCGGACACGCAGGGACCGACGACCTTGGGCATGAGCGGGCAGTACCGGGCGCCCGGTCGCCTCGCCCTGACATTTGACGATCCTCGGTCCTTTGTCAGCCAACTGGGCATGGACGGCGATCCTGTGCGCACGATCCGATGGATCACGCCTGAGGCGGGTTATGCGCTCTACGACCTCGAGGGTCAGCGACCGCCGATCCTGTGGAACGCTGTGGGCGAACCCCTGCGGCAGGACCTTACCCAGCCCGACTTCGTCACCTATCCGACCCCGGATCCGATCTCGTTCCAGCTCGCGGGCTCCGTGACAGCCCCGACGCCGCTGGTCTGGACGCGCCGGGCGCAGGATCCCACCGTGGCCGGCTCGGCCTGCGCGTTCGAGACCGTCAATGCTGCTTCACCGGTCTCGACCCAGACCGTCCGTGTTTGGGTTGGCGCGGGCGACCTGCCGGTCCAGACCCAGGAACTCAGGGTCGGATTCCGCTCCCTTTATGGGGAGTCTCGCGATGAGGACCTAATTACCGAAGTCACCTATCCGGCCAACCCGACTCCCGTGGATCCTCCAGCACTCGCCGACATCCAACCGGAGCCGTCGCTTGCCGGTTCATTGCCGCCGGGCTGGACGCCTCCCGTGTTGTTCCCTCCCGCCGAACACGTCATCAGCGTCGGGCAGACCGCAACGTTGTCGGATCGCCTGGTGACCGCCGTCGAAGTTCGCGAAACAACCGTTGCCGATGATGGCCGCGCCGCGCCGCCAGGCCTTGTCTTCATGAGCCTCCACCTGCACGTGCATGCGCTCGCGGACGCTCCCGTCGACATCCTCGCCAACTACTTCGTATCGCAGCGAGGCCGCTACTACGAGAAGTTCAGCGGCGTCACGACGTTCTTCGGCGGTCTGCCCGGGTTCCCGTTCCACCGCGCCGCAGTGGCGGGCGAGGACTTCGACGGCTGGATCACCACCCTCGTTCCAACCACGGGCGAAGTGCGCTATGAGCTGGAGGACGACCCGGACCACATGGATTACAGCCAGCCCTATAACGTGCCCTCGGTGGAGGTCGTCCTGCGACCCTAGCCTCGCTCCGGGGGGACGATCCTGCGGGACATCGCCAGCGCGCCGTAGGTCCGACCGGACTCGGCATCGGGGGTGTCCAGCTCTACCTCGAAGCCGAGGCGGCGGTAGAAGCGGATGGCCGGCTCGTTGGTGCCGAAGACCCACAGCACGCTGTGCCGGCCGCCCCACGTACACGCCCAGGCCTCGACCGCCTCGATGAGCTGACGCCCGACGCCAGAGCGGCGTAGCTCCGGGTCCACCCACATCGAAAAGATCAGCAGGTGCTCCGGCGGGCGGCGCCGTCCCTGCACCAGGCCGTTCGGGCGGCCGGACTCGTCCTCGGCGATGAACCACGCGCGTCGATCCCCGGCGCTGGCCTGGCGGGCCTGCTGCTGCCAGTCCTGGACCTCGCGCGCCGAGGCGTCCTCGACCGTCTGGCCGAACGCCTCGGGAGCGTCGCGCAGACTGCGCAGCCGCAGATCGCGAAGGTCGTCGCCATCGTTGGGTCCGATCCGGTGCACGCTGATCTGTGGCATCCCGCTGGCACGCTACCACGCAGGACGGGGCGCGAAACGTGCCGTTGGACCCGGGTCCGCCGCGGCCGTGAGCGCTACGCTCCGTTCATGCGCACCCCACGCACGGACCGCCGTGTGCGCCTGGCCCTGATCGGCTGTGGCGATGTCTGCTTCCGCCGGTACCTGCCGACCCTCGCCGAGCTGTGCGAGCGCGTTGAAATCGTGGCCGCGGTTGATCCGCGGAGCGAAGCGGCCGCCCGGGCCGTGGAGGCCGCCACGCCCTGGTCGCCGGACGCGGCCGCGTTCCCGGACATCCCGGCCATGCTCGCCGCGGTCAAAGCGGACGCGGCCTTTGTCCTGACTCCGGCGCCCTCACACGGCGGGGACAACGCCGCGCTGTTGACCGCCGGCCTGGACGTCTACTCGGAAAAGCCACTGGCCAGCACGCGCGAGGACGCCGACGGGCTGATCGTGATGGCGCGGGAACGCGGGCTGCTTCTGCTCTGTGCGCCGGCTGTTGCGCTTACGCGGCGGTTCCAGTGGATGCGCGAGATCGTGGATTCGGGCCGCTTCGGGCGCCTCTCACTGGCGGTGGCGAACTACCTGGATACGGGCCCGGCCACATGGCGCGAGTACACCGGCGACCCGTCCATCTTCTACACGCCGGGCGTCGGGCCACTCTTCGATCACGGGGTGTACCAGTTGCACGGCCTGACCACGCTGCTCGGGCCCGTGGCCAAGCTCCAGGCCATGGGCAAGCTGGCCATCCCGCAGCGCGTGGTCCGCGCCGGGCCGCTGGCGGGCAAGACCATCCCGGTCACCACGCAGGATCACCTGCTGATCAACCTCCAGTTCGCCAACGGGGCACTTGGCCAGATGCTCCAGAGTTTCGCAGCGCCGAAGAGTCGTGGCCCATGGCTGGAGCTGCACTTCGACACGGCGTCGCTGAGCTGGGCTGGTGAGATGAGCGACGCGAGCGGCACGGCGAGCCTGTTCCTGGACGACGACAGCCGGCTGGGCCTGGAGGGCTGGATCCACGGCCTGGAGCCGCCGCCGCCCGTGCAGGACGGCGGCATCCTGGAGCAGGGCATCCGGCATTTCGTGGCCTGCCTGCGCGGAGAGGAGACGCCTGTGCTGACGGCCGAGCACGCGCGCCACGTACTGGACGTGATGCTGACCGTCTACGACGCGATCGCCGACGGCCAGACCCACGAGGTCCGGAGCCGCTTCTAGCGAGACGCCTCGCCCGTCAGCGCGGCGAGTTTGGTGACCGTATTCCAGTTCCGCGCCGTGCCAATGACGCCGAGCTTGCGCTCGATGACCGGCAGCTGGAGCCGCGACCTCCCGGCACCGTCGCGGAGGTGCATGTGAAGCTCGGATCCGACCAGGAGGAGCTCTTCGTTGGCGCCGGTGAACGCGTCGAGCGCCCGCTCGGAGCCCGGTTCGGGGGCCGCGGACAGGAAGACCACGAAGCGCCGGTTGGGCTCGGCGTCCTCGAAGTGCTTCACCGCGAGGATCCGTTCCAGCTGCGCGTGGGTGCGGCCGATGACCGCGATCTTGAGTCCGAATTCGGCGGCGATCGCCTTCTCGGCGAGTCGGGAGACCTCGGCGGTCGGCGACGAATGGCGGAAGACCACGTTCCCGCTCTGGAGCAGCGTGGCCACGTCCTCCGCTCCCAGGCCTTCGTACACCGCACGCAGCCGTGCCATGGCAACCAGTGCGTTGCCGCCGACGTTGACGCCACGGAGGAGGGAAGCCTGTCGGAGTGGCTGTGCGGTCACGCGCCCGTCGGCGGGGGCCCGGCCAGGCCTTCGACCACCTCCACGTTCGCCAGCCGCAGCAGGATTTCCGGCGCCGCCAGCACCTTCCAGCTGCGGCTGCCACCGCCCAGCACGATCCGTTCGCGCCCCATGACCGCGGCGTCCACCCAGACCGGCAGGTCCGGCGGCAGCCCGAACGGGGTCACGCCGCCGATTTCCATGCCGGTGATCGTGCGCGTCTCGTCCGCTGCCGCAAACGAGGCCTTGCGCGTGCCCAGCTTCTGCTTCACGGCACGATTGACGTCCAGCCGGTGCGGCGCCAGGACGATGCAGGCGGCGTAGACGCGCGGCTCGGACTTGCCCGCCACCACGATCGTGTTGGCCGAATCGTCCAGCGCGAACCCGTACGCGGCACAGAACTGGGCGGTGTCCGCCAGTGCGGGGTCACAGGCAAACAGTTCGTACGGCACGCCGAGGGCGGCCAGCACTGCGTCGAGGGTGTCGCGAGCGGTGTCTGCGGTCATGGCTTCAGTAGACACCAGGAATGAAGCGCCGTGTGCGCAGGCGGTAGGCGGCGTAGCCCGGGTGCGCCTCGGACAGCCAGTCCTCTTCGCGGCGCGACTTGGCATCGAACAGGACGGCCAGGACCGAGCTCAGCGCAGCCGCCGGCCACGATCCGCTGAGCAGGCTCCAGCCCAGCGCGGCCAGCACGACGCCGCTGTAGATCGGATGGCGCACACGGCCGTACGGGCCGCTCTCGACCATCTCGTTCCCGGGCACCGGCTTCGGAAAAGGCGTCAGGGCGTGCCGCAGTGCCGCGGCACTTCCGAGGGCGATCACCACGCCGGCACCGGCCACCAGCGTGCCGGTCAGCTCGCGGACGCCAACCAGGTTCTGGCGGCCCTTGAGGTCCGCGTAGCCGGCCAACGCGATCAGGCCGAACAGGGCGAGCTGAAGTGCCACCCAGCCTTCGCCCCTCGGGCCCAGTCTCGGCATTCGCGTGGACATGCTGACGACATTCTGAGCGCCGTTGACGGGGCCCGTGGTTGCGCCGCGTCGCGACCGCACCGGCGTCCCGAGGGTCTTTCGCAGGCGTGCGGATCGGGCGTATCGTGCGCACGTCAAGAGGTGCCCCAGTGGAGGTCTCGCACGTGGAGCCGGACAACCGCCGTTACGTGGATCCCGACATGGAGCCGGGCGACAAGGGAACCGAACCGTGGGCGGACGACGCCGCGGGAGGCCATGCCGGAAAGCGCGGGCCGCTGGCCGGAGGCGGCGCGGCGACCGACGCCGAGGGCGCGATCGTGGGGTCGCCGGCGGACATCTTCGACGACGGGGACGCGATCGCGGCGTCGAACGAGGAGGACTGACCCAGGGCGCGCTCCGTCATGGCCGCGGCTCCGCGGGTGCTGCGTCCCACCCGATATCCAACGCGCGCGCAGTGCGCTCGGCCGGCGACAACTCGGTGACAGTGACGGCCTCCCGAATCAGCTTCAGCACCTGGCTTCGCGGGATGCGCTGCCCGGGCTGGAAGGTGAGGTAGCGCACCTTCCGGAGACGCAGGTGCGCACCTCGGAGCACGCCATCTGGATCTGCCATCCAGACGCCATATTGGAAACCCAGGTGGACATGCTTGGGCTCGAGCGCGATCCAGGCGAAGTAGCGGCTGCGTCGCCCGATCGGCAGGTCGTATCCGATCAACCGCCAGCCCAGCCGCACCCGCTCGGGCGCGTCTGGTACCACCAGCCTCACCAGCGCCCGGAGCCGGTCGGCCTGCTCGCGGATTCCGCGCGGATAGCCGAGAAGGAAAAGCTCGGTCGGGATGTCATCCACGCCGGCCATGGTCCGGCATGAGCGTGCCAGGACGTGTCCGGATTGGGCGCGGACGCGCTCTCGGGGGTGATCTCAGCCGGTGGCGGAGACCCAGTCCTTGACCAGGCGATCCAGGATTGGCAGCGGCATCAGCCCGGAGCCCAACACCGTGTCATGGAAGGCCCGGATGTCGAACCTGTCACCCAGCGCGGCCTTTGCCTCGGCGCGAATCCGCAGGATGTCCAACCGGCCGATCATGTAGGCCAGAGCCTGGCCGGGGGTGGTGACGTAGCGATCGATCTCGTTGCGGACCTGGCCCACCCGCATCGGCGAGTTGCCGGCCATGTAGTCGACGGCTTTCTGCCGGCTCCAGCCCATGGCGTGCATGCCGGTGTCCACCACCAGGCGGCACGCGCGCATCGAGTCAGCGCAGAGCATGCCCATCCGATCGAGGGGCGTGGAATAGAGGCCCATCTCGTCCGCCAGGCGCTCCGTGTACAGCCCCCAGCCCTCACCGTAGGCGGCGACGAATGCGCGCTTGCGGAATTCCGGCACGCCCTCCAACTCAGAGGCGATGGCCAGCTGGAGATGGTGCCCGGGGATGCCCTCGTGGTAGGCCGTGGCCTCGATCTGGTAGCGGCCCCAGTCGGACGGCACGGATGTGTTCATGAAGAACGTGCCGCCGCGGCTGCCGTCCTGCGCCGGCTGGAAGTAGTAGGCCAGGGCGCCGCTCGTGGTGGCTTCAACGCCGCAGTCGGCCTGGGGCAGGATGCCGAACCAGCCGCCCATGGCGGCCTTGGCCTTGGCCAGCGCCGCCTGTGAGGCGGACACGATGTCCTCCGCGTTCTCGTGGTGGAGCGCCGGATCCGAGCGCAGCGCCTCGAGGATGGTCTCCAGGTCGCTCGACCCGGTGACCTCGGGGCCCAGCTCCCGGTACTCGCGCGCCAGCGACTCCACCTGCTGCAACCCGATGTCGTGGATCTGCTGGGCGGTCAGCGGCAGCGTGGTGTACAGGCGGATGGCGCGCTCGTAGACCTCGGCACCATCCGTCAGCCAGCTCAGGCCGCAATGCTCGTCCGGGCGCGCTTGCGGCAGGACCTGGTCGCGGAGCGTGTCCCGGTAATCGACCATGGCCGGCCGGATATCGTCCTTGACGATGCCGCCCAACTGCTGAAGCCACGCCTCCCGATCGATGCCGACCGTTTCTCCGAGGCTCAGCAACGGGTCTTCGGATGCCGGCGTGGCCAGCATCGCGTCCAGCTGCGCGACCGTCTCGACGACCGCGAAATCTGCCGGTGTTCGGCCGTGCGCCAGGCCCTCGCGGTGGCGCTGCGCCAGGTCCCGGTACATCCTGGCGATGGCGTGGAACTTGGGCAGCATCGCCTCCGCCACGTCCGGCGTGGGCAGAGAGAGCTTGGAGATGAAGAGCGGCAGCAGCGCCTGCGGGCCGTTGATCGGGTCCGCGCCGAACTCCTCCAGCCGCGACTCGTTGAAATCGGCACGCGCGGTGGCGTCCCAGTCGATCATGGCGCGGGTAATCCGGTCCTGGGCCTTGAGGCTGGCCTCGGGGATCGCGCTTGCGCGCCTGGCGAAATCGCGCAGGTCGGCGATCTCGCGATCCTGGGCCGCGCGGCTCACATCCTCGAACTCGGCTGCGAACCGGTAGTCGCCCTCCAGGTGGGCGGAGGTGGGACGGGTGCGCTGCCAGAAGTCGTAATACTCGACGGCAAGTTCCGCGACGCGATCGACCATGGGTTGAAGTATGCGCGATTCGCGGCTAGATACCACCCCCCGTGGTGGTGTCTCTTAGGTCGGCTGGGTCGACCACGCGCTCGAAGATCACGACCGGGATCTCGCGTGCCGTGACGCGCTTGCGGTAGCTATCGAAGAAGGCCATTTCCGCCGCCTGCTTGTCGAAGAGCCGCGTCCGTTCAGGTTCCTGCGCGGTGGTCGCGTGGGCGCGGAACGTCTGCGTGCCAACTTCGATGGTCACCTCCGGGTTGGCAACCAGGTTCAGGTACCACGAGGGGTGGGTTGCGGAGCCGCCCTTGGACGCGATGACCACGTAGCGGTCGCCGTCGATGCTGAAGTTCAGCGGCGTCACGCGCGGCTGCCCGGTCTTTGCGCCCGTGGTGGTCAGCAGCAGCAGTGGCCAGCGCCGTCCGGCCACTTCACCGGCATTGGCGCGGAACCGTGCGATGTCCGGGCGAATCATCGCCTTCCAGTAGTCCGCGGTGTGAGCCATTGGTTCCTCTGACACAGGGTGAGCGTCAGGGTAGCGGCAGAGGTCGTTTTGCGGCCCCGAACACACGTATGCTGCGCGCCGTGGGCCCGCTGCTGGAGGAACTGCGCAGCCACGTCTCCGGTGAGGTGATCCTGCCGGCAGACGCCGGTTATGACGACGCGCGCTCGACCTTCAACGGAACCATTGATCGACGGCCGGTGGCGGTCTGCCGGCCCACCACGTCCGCAGACGTGGTCGCGTCTGTCCGCTGGGCGGCGGATTCGTCGCTGCCGATCTGCGTGCGGGGCGGCGGGCATAGCGTCGCGGGCCACGCCGTCGCGGACGGCGCACTGGTGATCGACTTGCGAGCGATGCGTGACGTGGCCGTGGACGTGGGAGCGCGGCTGGCACAGGTGGGCGGCGGGGCGCTCTGGGAGGACGTGGATCGCGCCACCAACGCCCATGGGTTGGCAACACCCGGTGGCACGTTCGGAGACACCGGTGTCGGCGGTCTCACGCTCGGCGGCGGCCTTGGTTTCCTGCTCGGAACGGCCGGACTGACCTGCGACAACCTGGTGCGCGCCGAGGTGGTCACGGCCGATGGATCGGTGGTCGTGGCCGGACCCGACGGCGATCCGGACCTGCTCTGGGCGCTCCGGGGCGGCGGCGGCAACTTCGGCGTGGTGACCCGTTTCGAGTTCCGTCTTCACCCGGTCGGCACGTTGTACGCGGGTTCCCTTGGCGTGCCGCTAGAACACACCGGAGAAGCCCTTGAGGCGGCCCGAGCGCTGGCTCTGACCTGCCCGAGGGAGCTGACCATCTTCGGCGGCGGCCCCTCCGCGGGCGCCGAACCCGGTGTGGACCCGGACGATCCGGCGAACGCGCAATTCCGGCTGACCCTGGCCTACCAGGGGAGTGCCGCGGCCGCCGAGGCCGTCATCCGGCCACTGCGGAGGCTGCCGATCGTCCACGATTCGCTGGGGCTCATGACGTATCCGGAGGTCCAGGCGATGAGCGGGATCCTGCCGTTCGGCCTGAGGCACTACTGGAAAGGCCACTTCGTGCGCGAATTGGACGCGGCCGCAATTGACGCCGCCGTCGACGCGATGCGTCGCTCGAGTGTCTACTCGTTCGTGCTGCTGGAGGCGCTGACGGGTGCCGCGCGGGAGGAGCCGGAAGGTGGCGCGGCGTTCGGCCAGCGTGCGGCGCGCTGGAACGTCACCGCTCTTGGCATCTGGGAGGCGACCGTGGACGACGACGCGCAGATCGGTTGGGCGCGCCGCTTGGCCGACGGCCTGAAGAGCTCATCGCTCTCCGGAGCGGGCTACGCCAACTATTCGTCGTCGGACGAGACAGAGGAGCGCGTCCGGTCCGCTTTCGGGCCGCAACGTTTCGACCGCCTGGCCTCCGTCAAACGTCGCTACGACCCGGAGAACCGGTTCCGGTTCAACCTCAACGTGCCACCGGAGCCGGTGGCCTGACCTGACGGGTCGGCGGGCCTATTGCGTTTCCAGCACGGAGATGATGTTCCCGGCCGGATCCGTGAACCAGGCGATGGCCGGCCCGCCGTTCCCGCGCATGATGCCCTTGGCATCCTGCGAGCCCTCCGGCATGTCGTAGCGCTCGAAGCGCACCCCGGCGGCGGTAAGCTCGTCGACCGCCTTCTCGATGTCCGCGACCAGGAAGTTGAGCACGGTATAGGTCGCCGGGACGTGGTTGTCCTTGGGGTAGATGAAGACCCGGCCGCCGCCCTTGAGGTGCAGGTCCAGGTTGCCCATCGGGCCGTCCTCGGCGTGCAGGCCCAGCGTCTGGCCGTAGAACGCCTTGGCCTTGGCGATGTCGTCCACGGAGAAGCCTGAGAACGCGTCGCTGTCCTTGAGCATTGGAGTCTCCCGAGGTGATCGTCCGGAGGAGGGTTCGGACGTGCCTCCCGACCATAGCGCGGTGCCGCTCCCATGGACAGTGCCCGGATGTGTCGATTCCGCGGCGGCTTCGTTCGACGCCTGCATGAGACCCGGGCACCAGCCCGGCGGCACAATCCGTGCTGCAGGTCGCCGAACAGTCAGGAGGCAGAACGATGCGTGTCATGGTGATCGTGAAGGCGACGGAGGAGTCCGAGGCGGGCCGGGTCCCGGACCAGACGCTGCTCGCGGCGATGATGGCCTTCAACGACGAGCTCGTGCGGGCCGGGGTGATCCTCGCCGGCGACGGGCTCACGCCAAGCGCGCGGGGCGCGCGCGTCCGCTTCTCGGGCGGGAGGACCAGCGTGATCGATGGCCCATTCGCGGAGGCAAAGGAGTTGGTCGCGGGCTACTGGGTCTGGCAGGTGCGGGACCTGGACGAAGCCATCGCCTGGGTCAGGCGCATGCCCACCGAGGATGGACGGCCGGGAGGTGCCCAGTCGGAGGTGGAGATACGACCGCTCATGGAGGCGGACGATTTCGGTGACCAGCTCACGCCGGAGCTGCGGGCGCAGGAGGCGCAGCTGCGTTCGACGGTCGCGGCGAAGACGTCCACGGTGTGACGACGACCGACACGCACCGCGCGATCGAGTCCGTCTGGCGCATCGAGTCGGCCCGACTCATCGCCGGCCTCACGCGCATCGTGCGAGACGTGGGCATTGCCGAGGACCTGGCCCAGGACGCCCTGATCGCGGCACTCCAGCAATGGCCCGAGTCCGGCGTGCCGGACAACCCCGGGGCGTGGCTGATGACCATCGGCAAACGCCGGGCAGTGGACCTGCTGCGCCGGAAGTCCACGCTGGAGCGCAAAGCGCAGGAGCTCGGTCGCCAGGCTTCCATCGATGAGGAGCTGGCCGAGCCGGACGTGGAGGAGCGGCTCGACGATCCCATCGGCGATGACCTGCTGCGCCTGGTCTTCATCTGCTGCCACCCGGTCCTCTCGGTCGATGCGCGGGTTGCCCTGACGCTGCGAATCCTCGGCGGCCTGACCACCGACGAGATCGCGCGGGCGTTCCTGGTGCCCGAGCCGACGGTGGCGCAGCGCATCGTGCGGGCCAAGCGCACGCTCGCGGAAGCGCACGTTCCGTTCGAGGTCCCACGCGGAGGCGACTTCCACGCCCGCCTCGCGTCCGTGCTGCAGGTCATCTACCTGGTCTTCAACGAGGGCTATTCCGCGACCGCAGGGGACGAGTGGACGCGTCCGGCACTGCTGGAGGAGGCGCTGCGCCTTGGCCGGATCCTTGCGGAGCTCGTGCCGCAGGAGGCGGAGGCCCACGGCCTGGTGGCGCTCATGGAAATCCAGGCGTCGCGCGCCAAAGCTCGGCGCGGCCCGGAAGGAGAGCCCATTCTCCTGCTGGACCAGGACCGCGCGCGATGGGACTGGGTGCTGGTCGGCCGTGGGCTGGCCGCGCTGGAACGGGCGTCGCGGCTGGGCGGGGAGCTGGGACCGTACGGGCTCCAGGCGGCGATCGCTGCCTGCCATGCGCGGGCTCGCACGGCCGAGGAAACCGATTGGCAACGGATCGCGGCGCTCTACGACGCGCTGGCGCAGCGCGCGCCGTCCACCGTCGTGGAGCTCAATCGAGCCGTCGCGGTTGGCATGGCGTTCGGGCCGGCGGCCGGCCTGGAGGTGGCCGACGCGCTGACGTCGGAGCCGACCATGCAGCGATATCACCTGCTGCCGGCGGTTCGCGGAGACCTTCTCCTGAAGCTCGGCAGGACCGCCGAGGCCGCCGCGGAGTTCCGGCGCGCGGCGGCCCTCACGCGCAACGTCCGCGAGCGCGACCTGCTCCTGGAACGCGCCGGGTCCGCTGCGTTGACGGCACTCCCGCCCGAGTGAAGCCTGCGGTCGGCTGCGGCCGGGACGGCCGGTCCGGCCCCTACGCGCTGAGCGCGAGCGCCGGTTGGGGGATTCCGGTGCGCAGCAACTGCGCGAACTGCGCCGCTGGCACGGGCCGGCTGAAGTAGTAGCCCTGCGCCTCGTCGCAATCGCGGGTGCGGAGGAACGCGAGCTGCTCCGGCGTCTCCACGCCTTCGGCAACCACGCGCAGCCCCAGGCTCCGGGCCATGCTGATGACCGCCGTCACGATGCTGGTGTCGTCGCCGGCAGCCGTGATCTGGCTCACGAACGACTGGTCGATCTTGAGCGCGTCGATGGGGAACTTGCGCAGGTAGCTCAGGCTGGAATAGCCGGTCCCGAAGTCGTCGACCGCCACCTGCACGCCGTGTTCGCGCGCCGCCTGCAGGATCGAGGCCGCCGACTCGGCGTGCTTCATGAGGATGCTCTCGGTCAGCTCCAACTCCAGGCTCTTGGGATCCAGGTGCGTCTCCTCGAGGATCGCGAACAGTCCTGCCAGGAACTCGTCGTCGCGCAGCTCCATGGCGGAAACGTTCACGGCCATGGTCGCAACCGGGAGGCCTTCGTCGACCCACGCACGGGCCTGGCTGCACGCCTCGCGGAGGACCCAGTTGCCGATCGGACGGATGAGGCCGGAGTCCTCCGCGATGGGAATGAACTGCATCGGAGGGACCAGGCCCCGGTCCGGGTGCATCCAGCGGATCAGGGCCTCCGCACCCGTGATGGCTCCCGTTGCGAGCTCGATCTTGGGCTGGTAGTGGAGCACGAATTCACCCCGCTCCAACGCGCGCCGCAGGCCCTCCTCGATGGACTGGCGTTCCACCGCGCGAACGTTCATGGATGGCTTGAAGAACTGGATGCTCTGGCGCCCGTTCTCCTTGGCCTGGTACATGGCCGTGTCCGCGTTCTTGATCAGCGTCTCGGCGTCGCGACCGTCATCCGGGAAGACGCTCACGCCGATGCTGGTGGTGATGTGCAGGTCCAGCTGGTCCACCGAATGGACCTCCGCCACCGACTTCAACATGCGCGTCGCCACGGTCGCGGCGTCTTCCCACTGCTCCGCTTCCGAGAGCAGGACCACGAACTCGTCACCGCCCTGGCGGCTGACCGTGTCCGACGCTCGAACGCAGTCGACCAGGCGTCGCGCGACCGACTGGAGCAGCTTGTCCCCGGTCGGGTGCCCCAACGAATCGTTGATGTGTTTGAAGCCGTCCAGGTCCAGGAAGAGCACCGCGACCTGGTTGCTGTGTCGCGGAGCCAGCGCGATGGCCTGGTCGATCCGGTCGTTCAGGAGCATCCGGTTTGGCAGGCCGGTCAGGAAGTCGTGCTGCGCCGAGTGGGTCAGCTGGCGGGCCATCACCTGGGCGGCGCTGACGTCGCGGAACACGATCACGGCCCCGGTACCCTCACCGTTGTGGTCATGGATGGGCGAGACCGTGTCATCGATCGGGATCTCCGATCCGTCCCGCCGGATCAGCAGGCAGTTCCTCGGCAGGTGCATGGTCCGGTCCTGGCGCACGGCCATGACCATGGGATTGGGAATCGTTTCCCGGCTCGCACCATCCAGCAACCGCAGCACCTCGCCCATGGGCCGGCCCTTGGCTTCCTGCCACGACCAGCCGGTCATGCCCTCGGCGACCAGGTTGAGGAAGGTGATGTTTCCGGAGATGTCCGTGCTGACCACGGCGTCGCCGATGCTGTCCAGCGTGACCTGGGCGCGCTCCTTCTCGTCGAACAACGCGTCTTCCATCAACTTGCGCTCGATCGCATAGCGAACGGCGCGCAGGAGGCCGCGACTCTCGAGCTGGCCCTTGACCAGGTAGTCCTCCGCGCCTTCCTTGAGTGCCTGGGTGGCCAGCGATTCGTCGTCAAGACCTGTGAGGATGACGAGCGGCACGCGCGGAGCCGCGGCGTGCGCGCGCCGAACGGCCCCCAGCCCGTGCTCGTCCGGAAGGCCCAGGTCGAGCAGGATCACGTCCGTCTCACCCGCGGCAAGGCGCCCCTCCGCCTCGCTCATGGATGTGACGTGCGTCATCTCGATCCGATGTGTTCCGGGCTCCCTGAGCATCTCGCGCAGGAGACGGGCATCGCCCAGGTTGTCCTCGACGAGCAGCAGTCGCGTGGCAGTCTGGTCGCTCATGAGCCCTTGTTCCGAGGCAGCTTGACCTCGGTGAGCCAGAAGTCGTTGACGCTCTTGATGAGCGAATCGAAGGCGTCCAGCCGAACCGGCTTGGTGAGGTATGCGTTCGCTGCAAGCTGGTAGCTCTTGGCGATGTCCGACTCGGAGTCGGACGTGGTCAGGATGATCGTGGGGATGGCCTTGAGGTCCACGTCCCGCTTGATGCGCGCCAGCACCTCGCGACCGTCCATCCTTGGCAGGTTGAGGTCCAGCAGGATCAGGTCGGGGCGCGGTGCCGTCGCGTGGATCCCCTCGCGGTGGAGGAACGCCATGGCCTCCACGCCATCAGCGGCGACGTGCACACGGATGTTCCGATTGGTCTCCCGCAAGGCCTCGCGGGTCAGCCGGACATCGCCCGGACTGTCATCGACCAGGAGGACCTCCCAGGCGCGCTCCGAGGCTCGGGTGATGTCGTTCATGTGGCTTGATTCTGTGGCAGCTTGACCGTCGTCAGCCAGAAGTCGTTGATGCTCCGGACCAGCAGCTCGAAGGCTTCCAGCTGCACCGGCTTGGTGAGATACGCATTTGCCTGGAGCTGGTAGCTCCTGACGATGTCCGCTTCCGCTTCCGAGGTGGTCAGGATGACCGTTGGGATGGACTTCAGGCTCTCGTTCTCCTTGATGCGCACCAGCACCTCGCGTCCATCCATCCGCGGCAGGTTCAGGTCCAGCAGGATGAAGTCGGGCCGAACGGCATCAGCGTGAATGCCCTCCTGCCGGAGATAGGCCATGGCTTCCACGCCGTCGGACGCGACATTCAGGTGGATTCGCATGTTGGCGTCGCGGAAGACCTCTCGGGTCAGCCGGACATCACCCGGGCTGTCCTCGATCAGAAGGACCTCTGTGACCACGCCGTGCTCCTCGGGGTTCGTCATATCGACCTACGTTGCGGAGAGGGCGAAACGGAATGTCGAACCCTTGCCCGGCGCGGATTCGACGGAGATCGTGCCGCCGTGGCGTTCCACGATCTTCTTGCAGATCGCCAGGCCGATTCCGGTGCCGGCGAATTCGTCACGTTTGTGGAGCCTCTGGAACATGCCAAAGATCCGGTCGAAGTACTGCGGGTCGATTCCCAATCCGTTGTCCTTCACTGCAAAAGTCCATTTCTTGTCTCCGCCCGGCCTGGCGGCGGAGATGTGCACGCGCGGGACGCCTGGGCTCTGGTACTTGATGGCATTGCCGACCAGGTTCTGGAAGAGCTGCGTGAGTTGCATCTCGTCGGCCCGAACGGAGGGCAGGGGATCGTGGGTGACCACCGCGCCGCTGCTCTCGATCGAACCGCGCAGGTTGAGGAGCGCCTGTTCCAGCGCCTCTTCGCTTGAGGTGGGGACCAGGCCCTTGCCCTTGGTGCCGACCCGTGAATAGGCCAGCAGGTCCTCGATCAGTCGCTGCATGCGGGTGGCACCGTCCACGGCAAACGCGATGAACTCGTCCGCGTCGGAGTCGAGCTGTCCCTTGTAGCGGCGGGACAGGAGCTGCGTGTAGCTGGCCACCATGCGCAGCGGCTCCTGGAGGTCGTGCGAAGCGATGTAGGCGAACTGGCCAAGCTCATCGTTGGAGCGCTTCAACTCGTCCACGGTCTGGAGCAGGTTCGCCTCCGCGGCCTTGCGGACGCTGATATCGCGAATGGCCGCGGTGACCAGGATTCCGTCCGCGCTCTCCAGCGGGCTGAGCATGATCTCGATGGGGAACTCACTCCCGTCCTTGCGTTGCGCCGAGAGCTCGATGCCGGTGCCGATCTGCTGGGCAAGTGCGTCGGCCGCGGAGCGCAGGCTGTCGGACGCGATGCGCTCAGCGAAACCCTCGCGGATGATGTTGGTGACCTTCTGGCCGACCAGCTCGTCGCGCCGATACCCGAATTGCTTCTCCGCCTGTACGTTCAGCAGCACGATCTGCCCCGTCTGGTTGACCACGACCATGGCGTCCGGCGCTGCCTCCAGCAGGCCGCGATAGCGGCCCTCCATCTGGAGCAGGTGGGCCTCGGCCGCTGTCCGGACGCTGATGTCGCGGATGGCCGCGGTCACCAGGATCCCATCGGCGCTCTCGAGCGGGCTGAGCATGATCTCGATGGGGAACTCGCTGCCGTCCTTGCGCCGTGCCGAGAGCTCGATCCCCGTGCCGATCTGCTGGGCCAGGGCGTCGGCGGCTGAGCGCAGTCCGTCCGCCACCAGGCGCTCCGCAAACCCTTCGGGGATGATGTTGGTGACCTTCTGGCCGAGGAGCTCGTCGCGGTGATAGCCGAACTGCTTCTCCGCCTGCACGTTCAGCAGCACGATCTGGCCGGCCTGGTTGACCACGACCATGGCATCGGGGGCTGCCTCCAGCAGGCCGCGATAGCGGCCCTCCATCTGGAGCAGGTGGGCCTCGGCGGCCTTGCGCACGCTGATGTTGCGGATGGCGGCCGTGACCAGGATGCCGTCGGCACTCTGGAGTGGGCTGAGCATCAGCTCGATGGGGAATTCGCTGCCGTCCTTGCGCCGGGCAGACAGCTCGATGCCCGTCCCGATCTGCTGTGCCAGCGCGTCGGCCGCCGAACGCAAGTCGTCGGCGACCAGCCGTTCGGCGAAACCCTCGGGGATGATGTTCTTGACCTGCTGGCCCAGGAGCTCGTCGCGGTGATAGCCGAACTGCTTCTCCGCCTGCACGTTCAGCAGCACGATCTGGCCGGCCTGGTTCACGACCACCATCGCGTCCGGCGCCGCCTCCAGCAGGCCGCGGTACTTGGCGGCCGCGGCCGAGCTCTCGCTGACGTCCGAGCTGATGACGGAGAAGCCGCGCAGGCTTCCGTCGGGGTGCCGGAGGGCCGTGAACGTGGTTCGCACCAGGAAGGTGGAGCCGTCCTTGCGGACACGCTGGCCGACCTCCTCGTGGATCCCGGCCTTCGTCGCCAGGCGGAGGATCTCCGTCGGACGGCCGGCGTTCGCGGCGGCCGTCGGGAAGAACCTGGAGAAACTCCGCCCCATCACCTCGTCCGCGCTGAAGCCCGTCATTCGTTCCGCGCCGGTGTTCCAACTGACCACGTCGCCCGCCGGGTCCAGCATGACGATCGCGTAGTCCAGGATCCCCTGGACCAGGGCTCGGTAACGGTCCTCACTGGTCTGAAGCGCGTCCTCAGCCCTGCCGCGCCTGCCGCTGTCCCGCCGCACGGCCCACGCCGCGCCGGCCGTGATCAGCAATCCGAGCAGGGTTCCGAGGATCAGCACGCCGGTGGTTTGATCGGAGGTCGCCTGCGCATCCGCGCTGCGCAGCACCAGCAGGCGCTGCTCCTCGTCCTTCATCTGCAGGATCACGACCTGGGACTGGTCTGTGATCGCCTGGATCTGTCCGCGGCGGATGGCCTCCGTGGCTGCCTGCGGGTCGCTTGTTCGGAGTTGCACCACGGCGTCCGTGAGCTGGGTCTTCTGCGTCACGAGCCCGGTGAGGGTCTGCAGTCGCTCCCGCTGTGCCGGGTTGTCCGCCGTCAGGGACGCGAGGATCGCCTGCAGCCGCGTCTCGTCGGAAATGGCCGCGTGATACGCGTCGAGGTAGGACGGCTCGCCGATCAGCACGTAGCCGCGACTGCTGGAATCGACGTTGGCCGAAGCGACCAGGAAATCCTCGAGCGTCACGATCACGTCGTGGCTGTGCTGCACCCACGCGGCACTGTCGTTGGACGTGGCGATGGACCGGTAGGAGAAGGCCCCGATCATCAACAGGATCGCGAATGCCGCCGCGAACGCGAAGTGCGCCTTCCGACGTACCAGGGATGCGATCGCCGTGACGTAGGGCACACGCCCGCCAGTCAACGGGCGCACCAGTCTTTCAAGTCGCCTCGGTCAGACGCACGCCGTAGCGGCGAGCATGCCGAAATCTGACCGGTGCTTGGTGAGGGGCGCATGGACATTCCCGAGCTACGTGAGCCGGCACTGCGAGTGTCGTGGTCCGCCCCCGCCATGGCATTACGCCGTGTAATCCATGAACTGACTCAAGGATCTAAGTAAATCGTCCCCCCGGTAATCGCCCAATCGTCATGTCTGGTCGCGGCGGCGGTGTTCGTCGCGTTTGCCGGACGCTGACGCAAGCGCGCACCATGACGAACGCGGCCGTGCGCCACGCGCCGTGACGGCCATACGTCTGCAGTGATGGCCCGGTCTCTGGACCGGGCGCCTCGCGGGAGGGAATTGCCCTGACCTTCATCCGCCGCTGGCTGGACACGCTGCTGCCGCGCGGTGCGCTGCTGCTGGCCCTCTTGACGTTCGGCAGTTACGCGATGGGCCTGGTCCGTGACCGCACGTTCGCGCGGATGTTCGGGGCGGCCGCCGACCTGGACACGTACAACGCGGCCCTGTCCCTGCCCGAGCTCACGCTGGATGTCCTGGTCATCTCGGGTCTCACGGCGGCGTTCGTGCCCGTCTTCGCCGCGGTCCGAGAACGGGACCCGGACGCCGCCGACCGCTTCAGCCGGACCGTCCTGACGGTCTCCATCCTGATCATGGCCGTGGCCTCGGTGCTGCTGTTCATCTTCGCGCCGCTGACCATGGACCTTGTCGCGCCAGGCTTCGGAGCGGAGCGCCAGGCGCTCTACTCGGACCTGGTGCGGCTGACGTGCGTCACGTCGCTGATCTTTGCGGCCTCCTTCGCGCTCGGCGAGATGCTCGTGGCGCGACAGCGCTTCCTGAGCTACGGGCTGGCGCCGCTGCTCTACAACGCGGGCATCGCCGGTGGTGCCCTGATCCTGGGTCCGCGCATCGGTATCTACGGCGCGGCCGTGGGGACGGTGGTTGGCGCGCTCCTCCACCTGGCCAGTCGCGTCATCGAGGCGCGCCGGGTGGGCATCAGCTTCCGTTACCGGTTGGCCATCTCGACGGCCGAGTTTCGCGAGTTCGTGCGGCTGGCACTGCCCAAGACCATCAGCCAGCCGATCGAGCCGCTGACCTTCCTGTTCTTCACCTCGGTCGCGTCGGGCCTGGCGGCCGGCAGCGTGAGCTCGGTGAGCTTCGCGCGCAACTTCCAGAGCGTGCCGGTGAGCCTGATCGGGGTTGCCTTCTCGGTGGCCGCGTTTCCCATCCTGTCGGCGGCCGCCGCGGCCGGGGAGCGTGCCCGGTTCATGCGGCTGGCACTGACCAACCTGGTCACGATCACGATCGTCACCACGGTGGCGGCCGTCGTGGTGGCCGCCTCAGCGCACTTCGTGATCAACCTGTTCCTGGCCGGAGATCAGTTCGATGCCGAGGACGTGCGACGAACCACGCTGGTGCTGGTCGCCTTCAGCGCGTCCATCCCGCTCGAGAGCGCGGTGCAGCTGGTCGCCCGGGCCATCTACGCGACGCACAACACCATCCTGCCCGTGGCGGGGTCGGTCGCCGGACTCGCGGTGACCGTGGGCGTGGTCGAGGTGCTGCTTCCCTCGCAGGGCATCGTGGCCATTCCGCTGGCCTTCACTGCCGGCCAGGCAGCCAAGCTGGTGTTGCTGTTCATCGCGTTCGTGGTGCGGGCCCGCACGCTGAGGCCGACGGCTGCCGTCACCGCCGCGGAGGCGCCGCCGTGACCAGCGGCCGGCCCAATCAGGCGTTCGGCCGCGGCTGAGTGGGCACGACCAGGATCCAGTTGCCGTCGCGACCGGGATAGCTGCCCTCGGGGCGGTTCCAGGCCAGGAAGTTGTCCTGGAGATTGGTCAGATCGTGGAAGGAACCGGGCGGGAGCGATGGCTCCCAGATCTGTGAGATCCAGCCGAACCACGGGTCGTAGATGTACAGGCCGGTGACGTTGGCGTCCGGGAAGATGGTCGGATCCGCGTCGGCGCGGTACCCCGTGATGATCCAGGTGTGGGCTCCACGCCAGGCCATCATCACCACCGGCGCGTTGTAGGTTGAGAACGCGATGGCCGCGTTGCGCAACGCGGACTTGCGGCTCTGATAGGCCCGCACCTGGTAGCCCGGAACGCCGTACGCGTCGAGTGCGGCCGCGATCGCCGACGGCCCCCAACCTCCGTTGTGGGAGTCCTGGCGGCTCTCAAATTCGCCGATGCGGCCGGCGAGGGTGCGCTGGAAGCTCTCCGAGTTGTCCGCCAGGCCGTCGATGGCCAGCACGATCTGCGTCCCGGCCACGGCGCACCAGACGTCCGTGATCTCCTTCTGGAAGACCTTGTTGGGCTTCAGGTTGAGCGAGACGTCCACCGGCTTGCGAGCGGGGAGGGGTGTCGGCGCCGGCGTGGGGCTGGCCCCTGGGGCCGGCGTGGGTCCCGGCGTGGCATTCGGATCCGGCGTTCCGATATCGGCGATCGGCGGATCGGTGACCTCCACCACGGGCGGAATGGAGCGGTCGGGCGGCGGGTCCAGGGCCAGCTGGATGCGCGTCACCAGGTGGGCGTAGTGATCCCCGATCCCGAAGGCGTTGGTGACCACGGCCCCGGCCGCGACCGCGGTGCCGACGAGCAGCAGGACCAGGAAGATGGCCGGCAGCCGGCTCGGCGGGCGGCGGGGCGGTCGCGGCGACCAGGTGGTCCGTCCGCGGGCCTGGCGGGATGGGCGGTACATCGATCCTCTCTCAGGGCGTGCGGATCATACGGTGCGCTCGCCGCAGGGAAGACGTTCGGCGAAGTCGCCGCGTGGCGCGCGGGCAGACCGGATCACCTCCGCGAGTTGCCGCACGCCATGATCGATGCTGCTCTCGGCGATTCCGCCGAATCCCAGGATCAATGCGCCGGGGCCCGGCGCCACACGTCGCGGCCCCACGCCGGAGACACCGATCCCGGCCACGAGCGCCGCGTCCACGATGCGTGCCTCGTCGGCGTCGGGCGGCAGCCACGCCAGGACGTGCAGCCCGGCAGACGCTCCGACCGGTCGTAGTGCCGGCACGTAACGGGCAAGGGCCGTGAGCAGGGCGTCGCGACGGCTGCGGTACACGGCACGCATCCGGCGCAGGTGGCGGTCGAGATCGCCGCGTTCGATGAGGTCGGCGAACACCAGTTGGTCGAGCGCCGGCGAGCCCATGTCGGCCGCGAGCTTGGCGGCGGCGAGCTTGCCGGCGAGGCCGGCGGGGGGCACCAGCCAGCCGAGCCGCAACCCGGGGGCAAGGATCTTGCTCGCCGATCCCGCGTAGATCACGCGGCCCGGGCTGAGACCCTGGACCGTCCCGATCGGGTCGCGGTCGTAGCGAAACTCAGCGTCGTAGTCGTCTTCGACGATCAGGCCGTTCGTCCGCTCGGCCCAGTCGATGAGCGCGGCGCGTCGTTCGGCTGGCAGGACGGAGCCGGTGGGGAACTGGTGGGCCGCGGTCACCAGCACGGCATCGGCATCCGTTGCGGCGAGAAGATCGACGCGGATGCCGGACTCGTCGACGGGAATGCCAACGACCTCCAGCCCGGCCGCGCCGAGTGTTGCCCGGTACTCCGGGTCGGACGGATCTTCCACGGCGACCCGCCGCGCCGACCGTGCAACCAGGACCTGCGCGACGAGCGCCAGGCCCTGGGCGAATCCCGAGCAGATCAGGACGTCCGCGGGATGGGCCGAAGTGCCACGGACGCGGTTGAGGTAGGAGGCCAACGCGTTCCGAAGCTCTGGCGTGCCTCGCCCGTCCAAGTACCCGAACCGGGCGCTCGGCGCCTGGTCCAGGACGCGGCGGACCGACCGCGACCAGGCCTGCCGCGGAAAGCTGTCGAGGTCCGGGCGCCCAGGTCGGAAGTCGACGGACAGAGGGCGCGGTTGCGTCTCCGGGGGACGCGTCAGCGGCGCGGTGGACCCGCCAGCAACGTGCGTGAGACCGCCCGGATGCGTGGCGAGATACCCCTCGGCCGCGAGCTGCTCATACGCTTCGACCACGATGCCGCGTGACACCCCGAGCTGCCGGCCGAGGGCGCGCGTCGACGGAATGGCTGAGCCGGAGCGGAGTCGTCCGTCCCGAATGGCGTCCCGAAGCGCGTGCTGGAGCTGGCGGTGAAGCGGCTCCGGGTTGCGCCGGCTGACCTCGACGAACAGTTCCAGGGGTGAACTGGTCCGGTTTCTTGCCATCGAACTGGACCTTAACAGAGGACCGCAACCGGGCGACAATTCGCCCAACAACGACGCACAAGGAGATCGGACCAGGATGGTGGATTGGCACGACTTCGCGACCGCCGCGCCGGATCTCGCCGGGCAGGGCAGGCATCTGATCGAACGGACGGGGACGGGCGAGGCGCTTCTGGCCACGGTACGTGGCGAGGCCCCTCCGAGAATCCATCCCATCAACGTGGGCATCGTGGATGGCAGGCTGCTGGCCTTCCTGATCGTTGGGTCAGCGAAACTGGCGGACCTCTCGTTGGATGGGCGCTACGCCCTCCACGCGCATCAAGACCCGGCCGTGCCGCACGAATTCCAGGTCCGTGGCCACGCGACCGAGATCACCGACCCAGCGGCACGTGCCGCCGCGGCGGCCGGCTGGGCGTTCGGGGTCGACGATGGCTACCGGCTCTTCGCCTTCTCGATCGAACACGCGGTGTATGGCGAGCGTGCCGACCCGAACGCATGGCCGCCCGTCTACACGTCCTGGCGGAGTCCCACGCCGGCCGCCTGAGGAGCCCCGTCCGAGCGGGCGGGCAGATTCCGCCCCGTCTGACCTCCGAGCGTCACGTCGGGCCAAGCGGCCCGAGAACGTTGGGTCCGTGCAGCCCTAGCCTGCGGTGGCCCGCCGACCGCAAGCTCCGGGCATGACATCGGTACTCGTGATCGAAGGCGTCGAGAAGACATACCGGCGCGGTGTCAAGGCCAATGATGGCGTGACGCTCACGGCCGAGGCAGGCCAGGTCTACGGCGTCCTCGGACACAACGGAGCGGGCAAGACCACGCTGGTCAACCAGATCGTGGGGCTGCTCAAGCCGGACGCCGGGTCGATCACCATCCATGGCCACGACGTGATCGCGGACCCGGGCTACGCCCGGCGCGTCTGCTCCGTCGAGGCGCAGGCACAGGTGCCCATCAACGGCATGACGCCGCGCCAGGCGATCTCACTGGTCGGCCGGCTGCGCGGCGGCTCGGCGGCGGTTGTGGGCGCCCGAATGGCAGCACTGATCGAGGCGTTGGACATCGGCGAGTGGAAGGACACGGACGGCGCGCGCCTTTCGGGAGGCGTGAAGCGCCTGGTCTCGTTCTGCATGGCGGCGGTCGTGCCGGGCCGCGTGGTGATCCTGGACGAGCCGACCAACGATGTCGATCCGGTCCGCCGGCGGCAGCTCTGGGCGCAGGTGCGGGCACTGGCAGAGGGTGGTGCGGCCGTCCTGCTGGTGACCCACAACGTGGTGGAGGCGGAGCGGTCCGTCGACCGGCTTGGGATCCTCGACCACGGCCGCGTGATCGTGGAAGGCACCCCGGCGCAGCTCAAGGAATCCGTCTCGCACGATCTGCGGCTGGAGCTGGTGTTCGAGCCGGGCATGGAAGCACCGCCGATGGCGTCGTTCCTGCGCCATGTCTCGCGCAACGGCCATCGCATCACGGC
>CAZENL010000008.1:0-48485 GCA_964513505.1 uncultured Anaerolineaceae bacterium | reverse complement strand
GCGAGCCGACGCTCAGTTGCCCCTCGTGCGCTGGCAGTCCGGGCAGATCGCGAACAGCTGGAGCCGGTGCGACTGGATCAGGTAGCCGGTCCGCCGGCCGACTTCGCGGGCCACCGCGGAGACGCCGCAGTCCTCGACATCGGTGCTCTTGCCGCAGACCACGCAGAGGATGTGGTGGTGGTGCGACGGCTGGCAGGTCACGTAGACGTGTTCGCCGCTCGGCAGGTCCAGTCGCTCCACCAGGCCCAGGTCCACGAACAGCTCCAGGGCGCGGAAGATCGTGGCCCGGCCGACGCCAAGCTTCTGCTGCTTCGCCTCGGTCTCGATCTCGGAGGCGGTGAAGTTGCCGTGGTGCTCGGCGATCAGCCCGGCGAGCCTGCGACGCGGCTCCGTGAGGCGGTATCCAGCGTGATCCAGCGCGTTGACGAAGGCGTCCGCATTCAGCATCCTGTCGAGCCTAGCACGTCCATTTGACGATACCCAGTCGCAGGTGACAGCTCAGCGCGGTGCGATCGAGGGCACGAACCGAGGATCCACTCCGTAGACATCGCGAATGCGTTGCGCTGTCAGCACCTCGGCCGGCGACCCATCGGCAACCAGCCGGCCGCCATCGAGGAGCAGCATCCGGTCGAAGAAGTGAGCCGCCAGCCCCAGGTCGTGCAAGACGGCGATCACCGTGATCCCGTCCCGGACGTTCAGGTCCACCAGCAACTCCATCACGCTCACCTGGTGGCGGAGGTCCAGGTGGACGGTCGGCTCGTCGAGGATCAGCAGCCGCCCATCCTGGGCGATCGCCATGGCCAGCAGGACCAGCTGCCGCTCCCCGAGGGACAGCTGCCGGGCGTCTCGATCGCGCAGGCCAAGGACGCCGACGCGCTCCATCGCGCGCTCGACCACCGCGCGATCCGCGTCGCCGGCACCGAGCAGCGGATGCTCGTGCGGGATTCGACCGAGCGCCACCACCTCCTCCACCCGCATGGCAAACGGCAGCGACGCCTCGCCCGGCACGACCGCGACCCACTGGGCGAGACGCGCTCGTGAGATCTCCTCGAGCGGGACGCCGTCGAGCGACACGCCCCCGCGGCGCCCGCTGGCCTGTGCGGTCAGGCAGCGCAGGAGGCTGGACTTGCCGGCACCGTTCGGCCCGACCAGCGCCACCCGCTCGCCGGCCGCGATGGTCGCGCCGACGTCCCGGAGCACCTCGCGTGCCCCGTACGCCAGGCTCACAGCGCGCAATTCAACGTGCAGCCCGCTCACAGGTCGTACCCCGTGCGGAAGCGGCGCAACAGGAACAGGAAGAACGGCGCCCCGACGATGGCCGTGACCACCCCGACCGGCAGCTCGCCGGGCATCCGCGCGGCCAGGTCGGCGAGGGCCAGGAAGCTCGCCCCGAACACGGCGGATAGCGGCAGCACCAGGCGTGCGTTCGGGCCGACCACCAGCCGCACCACGTGGGGCACGACCAGCCCGACGAAGCCGATCAGCCCGGCGAGGGCGACGCAGGCCGCGGTCACGAGCGTGGCCAGCACGATCAGCAGCGTCCGCTCGCGCCGCACGTCCAGGCCCAGGTTGTGCGCCGTCTCGTCGCCGAGCAACAGGGCGTTGAGCGACCGCGCGCGCAGCAGCAGGAGCGCCGAGGCGACCAGGATCAGCGGCAGCCCAACGGCGACCTGGTTCCAGCCCACGGTCGAGAAACTGCCGAGCAGGTAGAAGAAGATCTGCCGCAGGTTGGTGCCGGCAAGGAACATGGCCATCGAGAGCCCGGCCGCCAGCAGCGACCCGACCGCGTAGCCCGTCAGCAGCACAGTGGTCGTGGAGCCGCCCGCCGCCCGTCCCGAGAGCCGCAGCACCAGGAAGACGGCCATCAGCGCGCCGCCGAACGCCAGCAGGTTGGTGAGGCCCAGTCCGAGCAGGACCAGGTGGACGGGCAGCAGCACGGCGATCGCCGCGCCGAGCGCCGCACCGCTGGCCGTGCCGAGCACGTACGGGTCAGCCAGCGGGTTGCGCAGCAGCCCCTGGAACGTGACGCCGGCCACGGCCAGCCCGGTCCCCACGGCCAGCGCAGCCAGGACGCGCGGCAGCCGGAGCTCCAGCACGATCGTCTCGGTCGAGGCCGGCCACGTGACGGCGGAGGGAATCCCCAGGATGCGATGGCCGAGCACGGCGAGCGTGTCACCCAGCGGCAGCGATACGTTCCCGAGCGCGATCCCCAACGCCAGGGTGAAGAGGAGCAGGACGAACCCGGCCCCCATCAACAGCAGCGGCCGCCGGCGCAGCCCCTCGATGCGCCCGAGCCGCACGTGCACCAGCTCGGGCGCCAGGTCCGTGCTCATGGCGCGCCGCACATCGGTGGATCTGCGGGCTCATAGGGGATGGTCAGCTCCGGGTGGATGCCGCGGACCAGCGAGGCCAGGCCCTGGACCATGCGCGGCCCGGGACGCGTGATGACCGTGTCGAAGACTGACCTCACGGCGCCGGTCTTGACGGCCGTGATCTTCTTCCAGCCGTCCCGCTTCGCCACGTCCGCAGGGCACGTTCCGTACATGGCGTCGCCGAGCAGGATCACCTGGGGATCCGCCGCCACCAACGCCTCGAGAGGCATCGCGTAACTGACGCTGTCCCCGGTGGTGATCGGGTCGCCGCCCGCCAGCTTGATCAGGTCCTCGTACGCGGAATCCTTGGCGATGCCGAACAGCGGCGCCGACGACGTCGGGTCGTAATAGACCTCGTAGAACGTGCGGGGATGGTCGGGCACGGCCGCGGCCTCGGCGGAGATCCGGGCGATCTGCGACTGCATGCCTGAGACGATCTGGGTCGCTTCCGCGTCGTCGCCGATGGCCTTCCCCAGTAGCGTGATGTCCGCTTCCACGGCGGCAACACTCTGGGCGGTGAGCACGATCACCGGGAGCCCGTCGTCGCGGAGCTTCTGGATGTCGGCCGGGGCGGTCAGGCCGTTGCCGTTGGTGATGACCAGGTCCGCGTCGAGCGCGGCGATCTGCTCGTGCAGCACCTTGCCCTGCTGGACCACGTGCGGCAGCGCCGCCGCCTGTGCCGGGTAATCGTCCGAATCCGTGCCGCCGACCAGTCGGTCGCCGGCGCCGAGGGCAAACACGATCTCCGTGTTCGATGGCGAAAGGCTGACGATCCGCTGCGGCTCGGCGGCGATCGTGACCGGCGTGCCCTCGTCGTCGGTGATCGTCACCGGGAAGCCCGTGGCCGGTGCCTGCGACGGTGAGGCGGAGGCGGGTGGCACGGATGGTGCGGGACTGGCCGTGGGCGCGAGGGTCGACGGCGGTGTCGGCACCAGGGTTGGGATCGGAGCTGGACTGGCCGTCGAAATCGGCGTGGGGATCGGGCTCGGGATCGAACTCTCAGCTGGGGCCACGCTTGGCGCAGGCCCCTGGCTCGGGATGGGCGTGGCCGCACCGGAACAGGCGGCCAGGAACAGGAAGATCACCGCCATGCACGCCACGAGCCGGGCATGCAATGACCCCTTCCGCTGGTTGGAAGGGGCCGGGATGGAAATCGGGATTCGCATGGGTGCCTTGCCTTTCTCACGAAGGTAGGAACACGACCATGGGCCCGGCGACCGGACTTGCAGCCTCAGGATGGGCTGTTCACCGTAGCGGGACTGTGCCGGACTCTCACCGGCTTCGCGGACCCCAGGTCAGGCTCTTCGGTTGTCTCGCGGAGTGTAACGCGGCCGGGCACGCCGGCGGCGTGGGTTGCGCCGGCGCGCCGGATCGGTTCTGCTCGCCGAGTCCATTCGGGGTCTCTGCGGCGCTGATACCCGTGCGCGACTATGCCGGTACCGGACTGAGCGGCGTGGAAGCCTTGGCCATCACGACCCATCCGCCCAATCGCCGAGCGGCGCGGCGGTGCGTTGATGCGTCGAGCCACAGTCGGATAGGGGCCAGCAGTACGACGAGCGTCCCACGCCACATCGAAGGCATGGCGACGACCGCGGCGAGAGCGGATGCCCACGGCCGACGGAGCGCAAGCAGTCCGAGTGCAAATGGGAGGCGCAAATACCAAGGACCCAGGATGTTGAGACCAGGGACCGCCGACGGCTGGCGCAACAGGTAGGCAATCCACTCGGGCCACAGGTGCAGCCACGGCAAGGTCACGAGGAATCCAGCCGCGGCGACGACCACCAGCGATCGCCAGCTGGAACGACGGAGGCCGAGGACCGGCGACAGTTTTGCGAAGGCCATGACGACGAGTGGCGCCGAGCGTCCGCGCGCCGCCAGGACAAGGCTCGCAGCGATGAGTATCTCGATGTTGCCGCTGATGATCACGCCGACCGTGACCGGGTAGAAGAACGCAAGTCCCATGAGGCGCCAACCACCAACGATGTACCGGAGAGCGAGAAGATCGACCGCAGTCATCAACAACTGCAGCAGGGGTCCGGGAAGCCACGCCAGAACGGCAAATGCGACGGCCCACGGCGGCGCATACGAGAACGCCGCTGCCTGGCCGATCTGGCCAACGTAGACGGGAGCGCCCAACACCAGGTCGTGCCCTGCCCGCAAGTAGGCCGAGAGGTCATCGCCCGGCAGGAGCCGACCCGCCGTGCCGTTCCACCAAACGATCAGGCCGAAAACCCAACCCGCGAGTGCCACGACGA
The DNA here is from genome assembly GCA_964513505.1 of uncultured Anaerolineaceae bacterium. Classification (GTDB taxonomy): domain Bacteria; phylum Chloroflexota; class Limnocylindria; order Limnocylindrales; family CSP1-4; genus JAFMJV01. The sequence goes on along the minus strand of CAZENL010000008.1, from coordinate 43,858 downwards.
GGAGGTCGTTCCGGAACCGGGCACTGTCGAGGGTAGGGAGTCGAAATTCGCGTCGATGTCGCAGCGTGAGGTCGCCCGCGGGCGCCGTCATCCGCGGTCTCTGCTCACATCGGCAATGAGCTGGCGGACTCTAGATCGACTCGTAAACACACGAGTACGGTCCGCGAATGGGGCGACCGACGCCACGCGTCGATATGACGGGGTACTGGGGGCCCCAGCACCGGACGTTTGCCGAAGCTGGCGTCTGACGACGTCGATGACGTCGTGATGGGCGGCGTTCTCGGCTCGCCGGGGCTCTGCCGAGCGCCTCGGAGGCGTTACGCGGGAGCGGCCTCCAGCGGCATCTCGGCCGCGGGGAAAAGCGACGTCTGGGCGGCCTCGGGCAGCATCTCGCCCAGGATGCTCTGCATGGCCAGGATGTGGGCACACGTGTGCCAGCTCTCGAAGTAGTGGCAATTGCATTGCCAGCCATCGGCGCTGAGGGAGATGTGGTGCGTATCGTTGTCGCCGCGGAAGGTGACCTGGACGCCTTCGACCGTGATCCGGTCCCGCTCGCGAGCGTAGCGATGCGCCTTCTCGATCTTGCCGATGACGCTGGAGTGCATCGTGCGCGACCTCCTTGGGGCCCAGGCCGAAGGGCATCGGGCGGACCCGTGATGTCGGCGCCGAGCGGCGAACCCGAGCCGTCGCAACCGGCGTCGATCGTTCGCCGTAGCCTACATCAGCCACCCAGACATGGGGATAGCCGATCGTCCGAGGCCGCGATCAGGACCCTGTTGCGCCGGCCGGAGTTCCGTCCGGAGCGGCCGGGCGGCCGCTACGGGCAGCTGCCCTTGGGCGCCGGTTCGATAGGCACGTCGGTGAATTGCTCGCCGTAGAAGCTCGGATCCGGCACGATCGTCATGGTCTTTCCCGTGACCGTGATGTGCAGCACGTAGTCGAGTTCGACAGGGCCCAGCGGCGTCTGGACCGTTCCGCCGGTGGTGGTGTCCACGTGCTGTGTGGCTGTGCCGCCGACCGTGAACTGGACCGGCAGATCCTGGAATGGAACCGTGAAGCCCGTGCCGTCATCGAGGCCGCCGGCGCGCAGCACGCCCTTCCAGGTGCCCCACGGGCCATCGCACGAGGTCCAGTCCAGGACGGTCCCCGCAAGGACGCCGGGCAGCGCCTGGCGGTCGACGTGGACTCGCACGGCCTTGTTCTTCTTGCACGCATCATCGAGGCTCATCCCGCTGACCGAGCCTGACGTGGCGGTCGGCCCGCCGCTCACGCCAAGGACGGCCGGCGACGCCAAGCCCGGCATTGCCTCCGGGATGGGCTCACCGTCCGGGCAGGTGTCGCAGCCGCCGTCCTTGGTGCAGAACTCGGCCCCGTCCAGCTCCGCCGAATCCACCGCGCCGTCCGCAAGGCGCGCATACCCCTGGACGCTGAAGGAGGTCACGTCCGCCGAGGACTCGACCACGTAGGTGCTGCTGCCGTAGGCCGGCGCCGAGAACGGCACGCTGGCTCCGTTTCCAACATCGAGGGCCAGGAGGTTGGCGCCAAGATTGCTGCCGGACGGGATGCCGGGCCCCTCGGCGTCCCAGGCACGCCCGTAGCTGGGCTGGCGGAAGTAGCTGGAACCCCAGCTTTCCAGGAACGCGGCACTGTCCGCTCCGGTCGCCTTGAAGTCGGCGGGGTTGCCCGGCACGGCGAACATGGCCGGGAAGTTGACCCACGGATCGATGCCCACCTCTTCCAGATGGGAGAAGAAACCGATCTCGTCGTACGTGTGCTGGAAGACCGAGACGTTGGGCGTGGCGAGGTACTTGTTCCACCAGCCGGTGTCGGTCGAATCCGCACCGGCGAGGTCCGCACCTACCCACTCCGCCGCGCCTTCCATGAGCCAGTCCCCGTAGCGGTCGAAGTCGCCGGGGGGATGGATCATGTAGAACTCGAAGCAGTGGAACATCTCGTGCGCCATGGTGTTGGTGAGCGAGTTCGCCTCGCCGTTCACCGCTGGCTCCAGCAGCGACACCTGGCAGCCGGTATAGGTCGCATTGTTGGTCGGCAGGGCGAATCCGAAGTCACCGTCCTTGTCCGTGCCGCCGATGCTCAGCTTGATCTTGCCCGGGATGTCGAAGCCGATATGGGCCGCGATCTCGGCCCGCGTCAGGTCGCCGAGTTGTTCGATGAGGAGTTTCTGCTCCGCCGACGGCGCGTCAGCGGTAAATGCGACCGGGGTGCGCGCCGATCCCGACCCGACGACGGCAGCTCGCGCCGCGGCGCTGCCGCCCTTCAGAGCCTTCGGCGGCACAGGATCGATGTCGATGTTCACGGCATCGGGTGACGGCGCGAGATACGCCTGCACCGCGGCGTTCTGTGCGGGCGTCAACTCGGTCTGGTGCGCCATGATCGCGGCAATCGCCACGTCTCCGGAGCGAACGCCGGTCTGATCGGTTGGTGCCTGGACGCCGGGGAGTGGCCCGAAGGCGATTGCAAAGAGACGCAGCGCGGAGTCGAGCGAGCGCGTCCCGTCCGGCTGGAGGTTCTGGAGCTCGCCGGCCCAGGGCGTGCTGCTGATATCGACCGGCGAGGCAACCGGGCTCGCCACCGGAAGGGCACTGGTCCCGGCCGATGTGGGTGTCGGCGTGGGCGCCGATGCGCTCGCCGCACTGGGAGCCGCCGGGGCTGTCGATGCGCTGGGTGCCGGCGTCGCAGAACATGCGGCCAGCAGCGCCGCGGCAAGCAGCGTGAGTCCCCGACGCAGGCCGCTCAATGCGGCAGCCGCTGGATCACGTCCTGGGCGACGGTGATCGGCACCTGGTCGATGCCGGGGTCGTCGCTGAGGTTGACGTACTGGACGTCGATCTCCGTCCCCCCACTCAATGCCGTCACGGAATCGCTGCCGACCAGGTACGCGTCGTCGCCAACGCCGGGCACGGGCGTACCGACCGCATAGGCCTTGCCGCCCTCGAAATACTGCTGGGGGGCGTTGGGCCAAACGCCAATGTCGATCGTCCAGTAGACGCCGGCATCCGGGGTTTCAAAATCCCATTCGCAGCCGTACGGATCCACAGACTGCGGCCCCGGGATGGTCGAGACCAGCTTGTGGCCCGTGAGCGTCGCCAGTTCATCACCGGTGAACAGGCCGCACACATCGATGGCCGCAGCGGATGGCTGGGGCGCGGCTGCCGTCGCGGCAGGCTCGGGAGTTGCCGTCGCCGCGGACGACGGGAGCGGCGTGCGACCCGGCGTCGGGACCGACCGGGCGGTCGGCGCGGTCCCCGGTGACGTGGTCGAAACGGTCGCCGCTGACGAGGCGGGGCCGGCCGTGGGCACGGCCGGTGTCCCCAAGCCAACCGTTGGCCCGGCCGTGGACGAGGCACCGCCGCACGCTGCGACCACGACGGCGAGACTCAACGCGGAGATCAGGAGGCGCGGCGCGGACATCCTGTTCGCCCTCAGCTCTCGGAGACCGACGCGGCGGCAAGCGCTTCCTTGATGCGAGTCAGGACCTCGATCGGCGTGGGATCGAGGCCGTAGAGCACAGCCAGGTAGACGCTCACGTAGTCGCCAAGCACGATCGCCCGCATCGCCTGCGCGAGACGGCCGGTGTCCTCGAAGACGACCCGGTCGTTGGCGATCTTCTCGTCGTCGAGCGCGGCCATCGAGAGTGCCGCCCGCAGGCGATTGCGCGGGTGGTCCAGCGTGCTGGCGAGGAAGATGGCGAACAGGTGATCCCGGACCACGGACGGCTGCGGGTAGCCCACCACGCTGTTGTGGGTCGCCTCCGGCAGCTCCTCCCAGATGGCGCTGGACTTGCTGTTCTCGTTGAGCTGCGTCTTCCAGCGCCGCGCAACCGGGGTGAGGAAACCGGACGATTCGATGATCGGCAGGCGATCCAGCAGGGTCCACGCGATCTGCTTGGCGCGGTTGGCCTCCGTGAGGACAGCCGGACCGTAGTCGGCGACGCTCGCCGCGGCCACGGCCGCGCCGGCTTCGATCTCCGCGTCATCCACCGGCAGGTGTCCGGCGCGCTCCAGGAGTCCTGCCAGGAGCCCAACGGAGTAGCCGATCGCCGCGCGCGGCATGCCGATCGACGGGAAGGCGAGCAGCGGCAGGGAGGCGCGGCCGGCGGCCGTCTTGAGTGCCCCGCCCGTGGTCACCGCGACGACCGGGCTCTTCCGCTTCAGTGCGGCCCCGAGCGCGCTCAGCGTCTCTTCCGTGTTGCCACTGTTGGAACTGGCGACGACCAGCGTCGACGGCCCGACCCAGGCCGGCAGGTCGTAGCCGCGCACCACGCTGAGCGGCACCTGCAGGCGGTCCGACCAGATCCCCGCCACCAGGTCGCCGCCGATCGCCGAGCCGCCCATGCCCAGCAGGACCGCGGAGGTGGTCTGCCGGTGCGGGGCGGGCAATTCCAGCGCCCGGCTCAGCTGCCAGGCTTCACGGAGCTGGCTGGGAATCTGCGCGATCAGGGCGAGCATTCCGCCCGGATCGGCGTCCTTCAGGATTCGAACGTCGTCCAGGCTGTTGGCCGGCTGCGGGCTGCTCCCATTGCCACTTGCCCCAGGCGTCATGCGGCGGTGACCAGTTGCTCACCGGCGTCCAGGATCGCGTCACGCTGGGCCGCCGACTGGGCTTCCGCGTAGACGCGCACCAGCGGCTCCGTGCCGCTGAAGCGGACCAGCAGCCAGGAGCCGTCCGGCGTCCAGAACTTGAAGCCGTCGCCGGTGTCGAGCGCCAGCGTCTTCACGACCGGCTGCCCCGCCAGCGACTCCGGGGCCTTCTCCTGCAGCTCGCGCAGGAGCCGCTCCTTGAGCGCCGGGTACGAAGCGCGATCGGTGTGGACGTCTCGTCGGAGGTAGAACGACTGGCCGGCGATCTCGTGGAGGTGGGCGACGGCCTTGGAGACGGGCCAGTTGCCGCGCTCCCGTTCGCGGATGAAGAGGTCCAGCAGGAGCAGGTCCGCGTAGATGCCGTCGCGCTCCGGCAGATGCATGCCGAAGCCATAGCCGCCCGATTCCTCGCCGCCCATCATGGCCCCGGTCTCGATCATCTTGGGGCCCACGAACTTGAAGCCGACGGCGGTCTCGAAGACCGGCACGTGGTAGAGCTCGCCAAGCTTGAAGACCATGGCGGTCTCGTTGATCGTGCTCACCACCGGCTCGCGCAGACCGCGATGCTCCAGCAGGTAGTACATCAGCAGGCCCATCACCTCCAGCTGGTGGATGAACGTGCCCTTCTCGTCGGCCGCGCCCGCGCGGTCCGCGTCACCGTCCAGCAGCAGGCCCACGTCGTAGCCGCCCTTGGCCAGGATGCCCAGTGCCTCGTTGATGTTCGGCGCGATCGGCTCCGGGTTCACGCCACCGAACCAGGGGTTGCGCTCGGAGTGGATCTCCGTCACCTGGATCTTGCCGCCCGCCAGCAGCCGCGGGATCCAGCCCGCGCCACTGCCCCACATGGGGTCCACGAGGACGCGCATGTCGGCGGCCTTCAGCCGATCGATGTCCAGCGAGCGCTTGGTGTACTCCACGTAGCCCGGATATGGGTCGTAGAGCTCGACTTTGCCCGCGGCGAGTGCCTCCGCATACGGGCGGCGCGGCTGGCCGGCCCCGGCGTTGTCCCGGATCGTCTTCTCGAAGACCAGCAGCATGTCCGGGCTGGCCGCGGCACCGGACGGCGACTTGACCTTGAAGCCGTTGTCCATGTACGGGTTGTGGGACGCGGTGATCATGATTCCGCAGGCGGCGCCGCGCTCGACCACCTCATAGGAGGTCATCTGCGTCGGGACGGCGTTCTGGGCCATGGCCACCGGGATGTCGTAGGCCAGCAGCACTTCCGCGGCGGCCTGTGCGAAGAACTCGGAAGAGAAGCGCCGGTCGTAGGCGACGACAACGCCCTTCTGCGTCGTGCCGGTGGTGCGCACCCATTCGGCAACACCCTGGGCGCAGCGGCGCACGTTCTCGTAGGTGTAGTCGTCGCCGATGCGGGCACGCCAGCCGTCCGTGCCAAAGACGATCGGCGGCATGGCGGCGGGAGGCGTTTGAGCGGAGGGGGCTGATGCTTCGATGTCGGTCACGCCGCGATGGTAGCCTCCCGATGGCATGCCTGCGGACTCGCCCATCTTCATCATCGGCTGCGGCCGCTCCGGGACCACGCTGCTGCGCATGATGCTGGACTCGCACCCGCGCATCAGCGCCGGGGAAGAGACCAAGTTCCTGACGGATCTCCAGCCGATCGTTGGCCAGCACTGGAACCTGCTCTCGGCCTACGGCTTCTCTCGCGAGTGGTGGCTGGACCGCATTCGGGCCTTCTATGGCGACTTCCAGGCCGAGTACCTGGCCAAGCGCGGGAAGCAGCGCTGGGCCGAGAAGACGCCTGGCTACACGTTCCACCTGGAGTACATCGCCGAGCTGTTCCCCGACGCGCAATACGTGCACGTGATCCGCGATGGGCGCGACGTGGTCGCGTCCTTCCGGGATCGCTGGGGCTATCGCGCCGGGCTGCGTGCCGCGAACTCCGTGTGGCGCGAATCCGTGGTTCGTGCCCGGGACTTCGGGGCGCGGCTGCCGCGCGGCCGGTACCACGAGCTGCGCTATGAAGCGCTGGTGGCCGATCCCGAGCAGGAGATGCGCGGGCTGCTGGCGTTCCTGGGCGAGGAATGGGATCCGCAGGTCCTGCGCTACGACGAGGTGCCACACGACACCACGGAGCGGTATGCGAAGTACACCGCCGAGCGGCGCGCCGCGGCGGGCGGAGGGGACGCGGCCATCTACCGAGCCGGTGCCGGAAAGGGCCGTCGCAAGCTGGATCCGGCGCTGCGCGCCGTGCTGATGCGTTCGTCCGCAAAGCTGCTCGCCGATCTCGGCTACCGGGAGTGACCGCTCCCCGTTCCGTGGCGCCGCTTCGCGTGGCATTCCTGCACCTCGGCCGGGACGGTGGCGGTGTTCCGCGCTACGGGCGGATCCTGGCCGAAGGCGCGTCGGCCGATTCGTCGATCGAGGTGGTCGATATTGATGCGGGCGGGCGGGACGCCGGGTTGGGGGCGCTTCGACGCGCGGCCGGTGAAGCCGGCACGGCCGATCTGATCCAGCTCCAATGGAAGCTCACGGATTGGGGAAGCGGGTGGCGCGGCGTCGCTCGTCTTGGCTGGTTCCTCTTCTGGGCGCGGCGGCCCGTGGTGGCCACGTTGCACGACGTCTATGCGCCAAATCGTCGTCGCGGCCGCTGGTTGGGACCGGACGCGTGGGCACTGCGACTGCTCGGCTGGCGGGCGCGGCGACTGGTGGTGCACGCGGACGAAGAGCGGCGCCGGCTCGGCGGGATGGTGCGGACGGGCAAAGTCCGGGTGGTGCCGCACTTCGTGGAAGGGCGGCCTCCCCTGCCCGATCCGGCCGAGGCGCGCCGGCAGCTGGGCCTGGCAGGTCGAAGGGTGGTGACGCTGCTGGGCTTCATCACCGAGCGCAAGGGCCATCGGTTGCTGCTGGACGCGCTTCCGTTGCTCGCACCGGACGTCTCGGTGGTCGTCGCCGGTTCGCCGATTGCGGGGCGGGACTTCCGGCGCAGGGAACTCGAGACGCAGGCGGCGGGGCTCGGCGTGACGGACAGGGTGCTGTTCACTGGTTTCGTTGGCGACGACATGCTGTCCAGGGTCCTGGCTGCAACCGAGGTGGCCGCGTGCCCGTTCAAGGACCTCTCGGCGTCGGGTTCGCTCTCCACCTGGATCTCCGCGGGGACGCGCATCGTGGCCTCGGACCTGCCCGCCATCCGCGAGTACGACAACCTGTCGCGCGGAGCCATCCACAGATTCGCGCCGCGTACGGCCAAGGCACTGGCCGCGGCCCTGGCCGCCGCGCTCGCCGATGCCGCGACACATCCGGGTCCCGACCCGAAGATCCAGCACCTGGCGGCGGAGCTCACCCTGCCCCGGATCGTGGCGCGCTACGCCAATGTCTGGCGCGAGGCCGCAGCAGGGCTCTGACCGCTTCTGCCGCCGAGGCAGGGTATCTGCCGTCAGTTCCCTTCAGGCATGCACCGGCGGACTGCGCGAGCCAAGAGTTGGCCCGCGTCGGCCGTTTCGGCGCGGGTTGTTCTCCGAAAACGGCTACTTCGGGCGGTTCGGACGCGCGCGACTGGATCGGGATGCCGTCCTGTATTCCTGGGATGACTGGCTGAAGGAAGGTGGCGCGGCCGGCGCGGCCGGCGCGGTCCTAACGGTCAGCGCGTTCAGAGCAGGTCCTCGCGCCGCTCCGCCGTCAGCCGGTCAACGATCTTTTTCACGTCCTGGGCGGCTCCGCGGGAGACCACAAGCAGCGCGTCCGGCGTGTCCACCACGATCACGTCGGTCAGGCCAACGGTGGCCACGAGCCGGCCACCCTGGGCGCTTACCAGGATGTCGCGCGAGCCTGTGTCGATGGATTCGCCGCCTCCGCCCGCGAGTGTCACCACACGGTCCGTGGCTCCGGCCGCGGCGCCCAATGCGTCCAAAAGCGCAGCCCAGCTGCCGAGGTCGCTCCAGCCCACGTCGACCGGCACCACCGCCACATGCGCGTCCAGCGAGGCGGGCTCCATCAACGCCACGTCGATGGCCAGCGCGGGGATGCTCTGGTAGGCGGACCGAAGGTCTCCGCCGGACGCGACCGCGGCCTGGAGCGGCTCAAAGATCTGCGGGGCGTACTGCTGCAGCGCGGCGACGACCGTGTCCCGCCGCCAGATGAAGATGCCGGCGTTCCAGTACGCCCGATGCGTGGCCAGCAGCTCGCGGGCACGCTCTGGCTTCGGCTTCTCCTCGAAGCGTTCCACGCGCTGTGCGGGGCCTTCCGCTTCGGCGTCCGCGCCGCCAGCCTCCGCGATGACGTAGCCGTAGCCGGTTTCGGGGCCTGAGGGCTGGATGCCGAGCGTGACCAGGTCCCCCTGGGCCGCGCGCGATGCCGCAGCTTGCAGCGCGTCGCGGAATCCGGCCGCGTCCGCGATTCGATGATCGGCGGGCAAGACCACCATCACGTCATCACCGGTGCGCTCGATCGCAGCAGCCGCCAGGGCCACGGCCGCAGCCGTGTTGCGCCCGAACGGTTCCCCGATCACGTTGCCGGCCGGCACGTCCGGCAGTTGCTCCCGAACAAGGCTCGCGTACCGCTGGTCGGTGACCACGTAGACATCCGCCGGCTGAACCAGCGGCTGGAGCCGGTCCACCGTGGCCCGGAGCAGCGATTCCCCGTCGATCAGCGGCAGGAATGGCTTTGGTCGATCTCGACGGCTCAGCGGCCAGAGTCGCGTCCCACCGCCGCCGGCCAAGATCACGGCATACACGTCTTTGTGACCCTCCCTCCCGAGTTCCGCCGGCGGTGGAACGCCTGCGGCATCGGTATCATGCGGCACCAGGAGACCCCGACGTTCATCGCGTCGCCCGAACCATGCCCAAGGACCCCATGACGACTCCGGCTGCCCCCGTCGATACCGTCGACCTCGACCCCCGGCCCATCCCGCTCACCCTTCTGACGCTGCCGTCCATGGCGCTCAAGACCGTCCGGGCCGAGCGCCGCCAGCACCTCAAGCTCGATCGACCGGTCAAGCTGACGTCCCGGCGTCTCGCACGCTCGCTTCTTCCGAGCCTTGATCGCCCCATCTTCATCATCGGCGCCGCCCGTTCGGGCACGACGTTTCTCGGCGACTGCATCGCGCGCCTGCCGGAGGTGAGCTATCACCACGAGCCGCCGGCCACCAAGGCCGCCGGCCGCTACGTGTACGAGCACCTCTGGCCAGAGTGGCGCTCGCGCTGGTTCTATCGCAACGTCTACGGCTGGCTGCTGCGGACGGAGCTGGAAGGCGGCCTGCGCTTCTCCGAGAAGACACCCACCAACGCGATGCTGATCCCGTTCCTTGACCGCTCATTCCACGACGCGCAGTTCGTGCACATCGTGCGTGACGGTCGCGACGCGGCGGCGTCGCACATGGAGAAACCGTGGCTGCGCGCCGATTCGGTTGGCAGCGGCGTCCGCGAGCCGGGTGGCTACCTGCACGGACCGTACGCGCCGTGGTGGGTGGAGGCGGATCGGCGGGACGAGTTCGAATCCACCACCGACACCCATCGCATGATCTGGGCGTGGCGGCGCTACGTGGAGGCGGCACTCCGCGACGGCCCTCCGCTCGGGCCTGAGAAGTACCTCCAGCTGCGCTACGAGACCCTGGTGCAGCAGCCTCGCGAGACGGCCGCGCAGGTGCTCGACTTTCTGGCGATCACGCGGCCGGCGTCGCGCAACACATTCACGGCCGCCGTGGAACGGGCCGACGCCCGCTCCATCGGCTCCGGCCTTGAGAAATTCGATGCCGCCCAGCTCGCCGAGATCGAGGCGGACTCTGGAGAGCTGCTGCGCTCGCTGGGCTACGAGTAGACGATCAGCGGACGACCAGGTCCAGAACCTGGAGCACCGCGCCCGGGTCGAACGAATCGACCGTGAAGGTCAACGTCACCGACACGCGCTCCGTCCCCTCGTGCCAGCCACGGACGTAGGCATTCTCGAACGGCGGCCCGCCATCAAGGCTCGCGATGGCGAGGTTCATGCCATCCGGCGTCACGAGCAGGTTCGTCGGTGCATCGTCGGCCAGCTGGAACGACGCCTCGGTCAGCAGGCCGTTCGGGAGCACGGCCTGGCCGAGGTCGATCGAGTAGGCACCGGCGTGGTCGATGGGGATGTCCAGCGACGGAACCTGTAGCGAGCTCGACGCCTTGAGCGCATCCGGATCCGGGGCGGGAATCGGGCTGGCGCAGGGACCGTTCTCGCTCGAGCAGGGAACGTCGCGGTAGCCGTTCGTGGTGGGTGAGGTGATCGCGATCTGCGGATGTTCCGAGCAAAGCAGCGAATACAGCTCGGGACCGACGCCGCAGAACATTGACTGGTCCACGCTCGTGCCGACCTGACTGGTCAGACGGACCCGTACGATGAACGCGATGGTGCGGAATCCCCCACAGGCGAGTGGGTCGGCCACGTGGCAGTCGGGGTCGCCGAGCAGATCCACGGTCAACGGCTCGTCAGGCGCGTATCCGGCGTCCTGCCTGGCCACGTCGACGATGTAGGCACAGCGGCGGACAGAGAGGCCGTACGCCGCGCAGCCGTCCGGATACGGCAGCGCGACATCGGGCGGCGGCAGCGTGGGGCTCGAGGCCGGGCTCGAAACCGTGGTGCCTGAGGGTTGAGGTGCCCGGCTCGGCTCAGAAGCCAACGGCGTCGCGGATGCGGCTGGCGGCGCAACGGCCCCACCGACCACGACCGTGACCGACGCGGTCAGCCGGTGTTCGGCGCCGGGGCACGTGCCGTCCATCAGGTCCGTGGTCGCGAAGATGCGCCAGTGGCCGGCGGGCAGGCGCAGCTGCACGCCGTTGGCGTCGTTCATGTACTGCCGGACGAAGGCATCCTTGGGATCGCTGGGGTCATAGCCACCAGATTTCACGAACGGGTAGTCGACGCCCTGATCCTGCCTGTAGGTCACGGGCTCGCAGTCGAGTCGCCATACCGGATCGACCTTGCGGCTGCCGCCGATCTCCTCCACGCCGAAGTTCACGATGTCCGGCGACGTGCCCACAGTGAAGGTCGCCGCGGGACCCAGGTACGTCAGCGTGGCCGAAACCCCGATCGGGTCGTTCGGGTCGTAGCGATCGGCATCGGCACGGATGTCGAGACGGAAGGTGCCGTCGTTCGCCGATCCCACCACGGGGACGATGGGCGCGGCCGTCAAGCTGGTGGACGCGCTCGCCGAAGGCGAGGCAACCGGAGCTCCCGGCATCCTGCCGGCCAGCCCGGCAACAGCAACTACGAACGCGACCACGCCGATGACGACCAGGGCTCCGAGCCCGGAGACGGTCGCCAGACCCCGGCTCCTGGGCTTCTGTGCCTCGACTCGCTGGAGCCGCATGGTCGAGCGCACCGGGACCGCTTGCGCCAATCGCTCGAGCCGTCGCTGGAGATCGCCGTCCTCCGGATCGCTCACCGATCGTCTCCCAGGATCGTCCGGAGTTGCGCCCGCCCGCGCGAGAGCCAGCTCGCGACCGTGCCGCGCGGAACGTCGAACGCGAGCCCGATCTCATCCTGTGTATAGCCGTCCAGGACGTTCATCAGCAGCGCCGCCCGGGTCCGCCGGTCGAGCTGACCAAGGGCACGCCAGAGGTCGGGATCCACGCCCATCGCCCAGGCCTGGTCGTGCTCGCGGATCGGCAGGAAGCCCCAGCGCCGCCGCCTGCGGCGCTCATCGATGGCCAGGCGCATGCCGACGACCGCCAGCCAGCGGGCCACATCCTGGCCGGGCGGAAACGGCCAGCGCTCGGCGGCGCGCAGGAAGGTCTGCTGGGCCAGGTCCTCGGCCTCGGTAACGTCCTGGACCACGAGGGCCAGGCGGCGAACCAGCCACGGCCGGTGCGCCGCGACGGCGTGGTCAAGTGACGCATCTGGATCCGCGAACGTTGGGACACCCGCCACTCAACCTCCCACGTAACGCTTGACGTCCGGAGACGGCCGAGTGTTGCACTGGGATTGGTTCTTGATCGGAAGGGCTGCTGTTCAGAGCAGATCGGTGGCCGCGACTCCTACGCGTACGCCAATACCAGTGGCGCTACGCAGCGCAGGCCGGCGCCTTCCCGTGCGATTGCCAGCCTCAGTAGCGCATGACTCCAAAACAGGTCATTTCCGACCCGGGGAGCGGGCTCCTTCCGCGTAGCGCTACGCGGGCTGGCATTGGCGGAGGAAGGGCGACCCTACGCCGCGCCATCAACCCGGCATCGAAAAGGCCCGGATCCCTCCGGGCCTCTCGGTCAGTCCTGGTGCGCGGCCACGGGGCCGCTCGTGGGATTACGCCCCGATGGCGACCGTCTCGCGCGCGGCCTTGGGCTCCGGCAGTCCGGCCGCGTCGGCCAGGATGGCCGCCTTGTCCGTGCGCTCCCACGGCAGATCCAGGTCGATGCGGCCGAAGTGGCCGTAGGCGGCGGTCTGGCGGTAGAGCGGCCGGCGCAGGTCGAGCGCCGAGATGATGGACGCCGGGCGCAGGTCGAAGTTCGTCTCGATCAGGCGCTGGATCTTGTCGTCGCTGATCTTGCCGGTGCCGAACGAATCGACCGAGAGCGAGATCGGATGCGCGATACCGATGCCATACGCGAGCTCCAGCTCGAAGCGATCCGCGAGTCCGGCGGCGACCACGTTCTTGGCCACCCAGCGCGCGGCGTACGCGGCCGAACGGTCGACCTTCGTCGGATCCTTGCCGCTGAAGGCGCCACCGCCATGCCGTGCGTAGCCACCGTACGTGTCGACGATGATCTTGCGGCCGGTCAGTCCGGCATCGCCCATGGGACCGCCTGTCACGAACCGGCCGGTCGCGTTGACGTGCATGACCGGGTCGACTTCGCGCAGGCTCTTGTCGATCGTGGGCAGGATCACCCGCTCGATGATCTCGCTGCGCAGCCGCTCCGGCCGCACGTCGGGATCGTGCTGCGCCGCGACGACCACCGTCTTGACGCGCTTGGGAACGCCGTGCTCGTACTCGATGGTCACCTGGGTCTTGCCGTCCGGGCGCAGGTACGGCAGCTCGCCGGACTTGCGCACCTCCGCGAGCCTGCGGGCGATGCGATGCGCGAGTGCGATCGGGAGGGGCATCAGCTCCGGCGTGTCGTTGCACGCGTAGCCGAACATCATGCCCTGGTCTCCCGCGCCCAGCTCCTGGTGCGGCGCCTTGTCGTCGCGCACCTCCAGCGCCTCGTTCACGCCCATGGCAATGTCCGGCGACTGCTCCTTGATGGACACCAGCGTGCCGCAGGTGAGGTAGTCGAAGCCGTAGTCGGCCCGTGTGTAGCCGATGTCCTTGACCGTGTCGCGCACCACTGCCTGGAAGTCGACATAGGTCGAGGTGGTGATCTCTCCGAGCACCATCACCAGGCCGGTCGTGGTGGCCGTCTCGCACGCCACGCGGGCGTAGGGATCGTTGACGATGATCGCGTCCAGGATGGCGTCAGAGATCTGATCGCACATCTTGTCCGGGTGGCCTTCGGTGACCGATTCGGACGTGAACAGATAGTGCGGCGCTTCGGAAATGCGACTCATGGAACTCCCTCTAATTGTGACCTTCGGGAGCGTACCACGCGATCAACGGCTCACCGCACATCCCCGGAAGGCTCCGTTGACCGCACGCAAAGCTGCGCGGACTTGACGCATCGGCTACCGTCCTCCCGTGCTAGGGGTGTTCGGACGCCGGGGCCGTGCCGGTGTCGTGGGTCTGTCTGCGCTGCTGCTCGCCGTCGGATCGCCAGCGATGGCTGCCGGTCCGCCACAGCATGCCGTTGGCCAGGTCATCTCCAACGTCACCTACTGCACGGACGCAGGCGCCCCCCAGAAGCTGGACCTGCTCTACCCCAAGATCAGCGTCACTTACCCGCGCCCGGTGGTTCTCTGGGTTCACGGCGGGACGTGGATCGGTGGGAGCAAGGACAACGGCGCATCCATCGTGTACGTCCAGGGCCTGCGCCGCGCGGGCTTCATCGTCGCGTCCATGAACTACTCGCTCGCGCCGGCTCACCGATTCCCGGCCCAGACCCAGGACCTGACCTGCGGCATCCGCTTCCTACGGGCGAATGCCGGGCAATACGGCATCGACTCCGCGCACGTTGGGGCCATGGGCGGCAGCGCCGGCGGCCACCTGGTCCAGATGCTGGGCGTCAACGACGGCAGCCGCATCTTCGACGATGGTGGCTATCCGAACTACAGCTCCGACGTGCAGGCCGTGGTCTCCCTGTGGGGCGTGTCGGACCTGACCCAGCGCAACCTCGGCGATGGTGACGAGAACAAGCTGCCCAGCATCTTCGGCAAGTTCAGCAAATGGGCGGCGGCCAGTCCGATCCACTACGTCCGCCCGGGCCTGCCGCCGTTCCTCCTGGTGCACGGCAACCGGGACACGGACGTGCCGGTGAGCCAGTCCAAACGGATGTACCGGGCGCTCGTGGCCGAGAAGGTGCCCGCAACGCTGATCGTGGTGAACCACGGTGAGCATGGCCTGCGGCCGGCCGGCGGCGCGGATTCGCCGTCCGTGGCCACCGTCATCAGCCGCGTGGTGACCTTCTTCAAGTGGTCGTTCAAACACTGAGCTGACGGCGCACCGGCAAACGCTGCGCACAACGAACGAGCCGCGCCCAACGGGACGCGGCTCGTGCCTATTCCGATACGCAGGGCCTTCGCGGCCCGCCTTTCAGGTGCCCGAGTGCCAGGAGGTCACGTAGGCCTTCTGCTCCTCGGTCATGGTGTCGATCTGGACGCCAAGGGCGACGAGCTTGAGGCGGGCGACCTCCTGGTCGATCTCCGCAGGCACGACGTACACCTGGGCGGTGAGGGAGGCGTGGTTCTTGGCCACGTGCTCGGCGCTGAGTGCCTGGTTGGCGAACGACATGTCCATCACGGCGGCCGGGTGGCCCTCCGCGGCGGCCAGGTTCACCAGGCGCCCTTCGGCAATCACGTTGAGCCGCACGCCGCCGATGTCGTACTCCTCGACATCGCGGCGGACCTCGCGAACGTGGCCTTCGGCCATCTCGCGAAGCGCCTTGAGGTCGATCTCGTCATCGAAGTGACCGCTATTGGCCATGGTCGCGCCATCGTGCATCCGCTCGAAGTGCTCGCGGCGGAAGACGTTGAGGTTGCCGGTGGCCGTGACGAAGAGGTCGCCCCATTCGGCGGCCTCCAGCCCGGTCTTGACCATGAAGCCGTCCATCAGCGCTTCGATCGCGGGGAGTGGCTGGACCTCGGTGATCGCCACGTGGGCGCCCATGCCCTTCATGCGCGACGCGATCCCGCGGCCGACCCAGCCGTAGCCCGCAATGACCACGTTGCGGCCGGCGAGGAGCAGGTTGGTGGCACGGAGGATGCCGTCCACCGTGGACTGGCCCGTGCCGTAGCGGTTGTCGAAGAGGTGCTTGGTCATGGCCTCGTTGACGGCCACAACGGGGAACGTGAGCGCGCCATCCGCGGCCATGGCCTTGAGCCGGATGACCCCGGTGGTGGTCTCCTCGGTGCCGGCCAGGATCTCGTGGAGCTGTCCCGGCCGCTCCGCGTGGAGCAGCGACACCAGGTCACAGCCGTCGTCCATGGTCAGCTGCGGGTGCGTGTCCGCCACCGCGTTGAGGTGCGCGTAGTAGGTGTCGCGGTCCTCGCCGCGACGGGCGTAGGTGCTGATGCCGTAGCGCACGACGAGCGCCGCCGCGACGTCATCCTTGGTGGACAGCGGATTGGAGGCGCACAGCACCACCTCCGCGCCGCCCGCCTTGAGCGTGCGCATCAGGTTGGCGGTCTCGGTGGTCACGTGCAGGCAGGCACCGATGCGCAGGCCCTTGAGCGGCTGCTCCTTCTCGAAGCGCTCGCGGATCAGCCGGAGGACCGGCATCTCCCGCTCAGCCCATTCGATGCGGCGGACGCCTTCGTCCGCGAGGCCAAGATCGGTGACATCGTGCGGCAGGAGATTCCCGGCCGCGGCGGCGGCAGAATCGGCAGTGGATACGGTCTGGCCGCTGGGGGCGTCACCGGAGGTCGGCTGCATCGGTTGGGTCTCGAGCGTGGAGCGAACGGTCACTCAGGTCTCCTCTGTACGGGCATGAACCGCCGAAATGGCGTCACGATGCTATCCCACAGC
Organism: uncultured Anaerolineaceae bacterium; assembly: GCA_964513505.1. GTDB lineage: Bacteria > Chloroflexota > Limnocylindria > Limnocylindrales > CSP1-4 > JAFMJV01. The sequence goes on along the minus strand of CAZENL010000008.1, from coordinate 27,223 downwards.
GCGCCCCGGCGGCGCACCAGGCGCTCGTCGAAATGCGCGTGGTCAACGTATCCGAGGGCCCGGTAGGCGGCCAGCGCGGGCGGATTGTCCGAGCGCACGTTGAGCACCGCCTGGTCGCAGAAGCGCAACAGCTCCTGCGTCACGGCACCCGTGGTGAGCTTGGCCAGGCCGCGGCCGCGGAAGTCCTGGTGGGTGAGCACGTTTCCGACACAGGCCAGGCGGGACTCGCGGCTGACCACGTGCGTGCCGGCGGCGGCCACCAGCCGTCCATTGATGCGCACGCCGAAGTAGACCCCGTTGGCGATGGCTTCCGCGGGCAGCCAGGAGGTGAAGCCCAGGTTGTAGAGGCGGTTCAGGTCGCCGATGTCGGCCGGCACCAGGCGCGTGGCCACGCCGGTCATTGGCTGGAACGCCGCGCCGTCGACCCACATGCGAACCATCGGCGGGCCCGGATCGATGCGGTAGACGGAATCGACCGCGTCAAGGGCTGCGGGCGACGCCGCCAGGTAGGCCAGTCGCGGCCGGATCACGGTCCGCAGGATCTGCGCGACGCCCTCCGGGTCGCCCATCACGAACAACGGCTGGGGGGCAAGGCCGCCGTACTCGAGCGCCAGCGCGATGGGACGGCCACGCTCGAAGGCCACGCCCCAGCGCGTCTTGGCGAACTCGCGCTCGTCGAGGTCGCAGATGGCGTAGGCGGCAAACAGACGGTCCTGTTCCAGGAACTCCCGCAGCAGCACCCGGTCCCGGGTGGCGCGGACCTCCAGGTCCGTGCGGCCCATCTGCCTGGCGCGGGTGACGGCGGCCATCAGGCGGCGCTCCGAACCAGGCTGGAAAGGGAGGCCGCGAAGGGAGCCCGGTGGACGCCGCGCTCCGTGACGAACGCGCTGACCCGGTGGTTGGGGACCACCTCGACCGCCGGGTTGACCGCATCCGTGCCTTGACTGACGGCCGTGCCGTGGTCGGTGGCCAGCTCGCGGCCCGGCCGCATTTCCACGGGCACGGCCCCGGCCGCGAACGGCTCGGGCGCAACGGTCACCGACGGTGCCAGCACGTAGACCGGCGTCGGGCCACCACCGTTGAGGCCCAGCGCGGCCAGCTCAGCGGCCGTGCGCGATCCGATGGTGCCCACCAGGTCACCGTCCGCGGCGATCCAGTCGGCGCCCATCAGCACCGCGTCGAGCGGCTCCGTGGCCATCAGCCAGCCCAGCGCCGAATCGCCGACGATCGTGTGGTCGATGCCGGCCAGGCGCAGCTCCCAGGCGGCCAGCCGCGCTCCTTCCAGCCGCGGCCGGCCTTCCGCGACGAACACCTTGAGCGTCACGTCCGATTGCGCCAGCAGCTGGAGTGCCGGGACCCCGGTTCCCACCTGGCCCGTGGTCATCAGCCCCGGATCCCCGATCAGCAGGACGCGAAGCATCGCCCCGTTCGCGGGCCGGAGCAGTTCCGCCGTGGCGCGGGCGATGGCGGCGTGATCGATCGCGGCCTGGGTGGCGATGGCATCCGCCTCGGTCATCAGCGCGATCGCGATGACCTCGCCGTCGGGGGCGTCACGGCCGCCGCGCGCGCCGCCCGTTTCGTCGGCCAGTTCCGCGAGGACTTCCGTGACGCGTGCCTCCATCCTGGCCAGCGCGGCTCGTACCGGGCGCGCGGTCGGCCGCGCGTACGTCAACAGCTGCGTGGCGCGGCGCAGCTCGGCCTGGCGACGCGAGACGGACCAGTCGCGGGACTCGGCGGCCGTCAGCGCGAAGCCGTAGGCGGCCAGCTGGCCGAGCAACGGCGCACCGTTCACGGCCAGCATGCGCATCTGGAAGGCCACGTCCGCGGCGCGCCGGCACGCGATCTCCTCGGTCGCGTCCGGCAGCAGCCGCTGGTCCAGCAGGTAGAGCGTGCCGTCCACCAGGCGATACGGGCTGCGGAATCGGATTGCACCGGCGGCTCCGGGCGCGGCAGGTTCCTCGGCCGCCTCCGGCTCCGGCATGGAAAGCCGCGCGGCGCTCCGCGACGGGTTGCCCAGGCCGATGCCGACCGCATTCACCACAGCCGTGGTGGTGCCGCGCTGCACGGCACCGGCCATGCCGGCGACCTGGGCGACCGTTGTCACGGTTTGGCGGCTGAAGACGCGGAAGAAGGATCGGCGATCCACGGAGGTCGGCTGGTCGGCCAGCGGTTCGCCCTTCGGCGCGGCGGCCGCGGCGTCATCCGGCGCGGCGGCCGCGGCGTCATCCGGCGGGCCGGCTGACGCCGGTTCGACCGGATTCCCCCGCCCGGGCTCTGAACGCGGCGGCAGCGCGTCGCTCATGCGACGGCGCCCGCGGCGTCAGTACTGGATGACGCTGTGGATCTCGTAGTCACCCAGGCGCTCCTGCCCCTTGAGGAAGAGCAGCTCTACCAGAAACGCCAGCCCGACCACTTCCGCCTTGAGCTGCTTGACCAGCTCGATGGTGCCCAGCACCGTGCCGCCGGTCGCGAGCAGGTCGTCCACGATCAGGACCCGCTGGCCCGGCAGGATCGCGTCCTTGTGGATCTCCAGGGTGTTGGTGCCGTACTCCAGCGCGTACTCCACGCTCACGGTCTCGGCCGGCAGTTTGCCCAGCTTCCGCACCGGCACGAATCCGGCATTGAGCTCATAGGCCATCGGGGCACTGAAGATGAAGCCGCGCGACTCCATGCCCACAACCAGGTCGACCTTCTTGCCGCGCCAGGGCTCCGTCAGCAGCTCGATCGACTCGTGGAACGCGCCGGCATCCTTGAGCAGCGTGGTGATGTCATAGAACAGGATGCCGGGCTTGGGGAAATCCGGGATCTCGCGAATCTTGGCGCGCAGGGAATCGACGGACACGCAGCTGGGCTCCTTGGCGGCACGCGGCACGGACGCTCGGGACTTGGAGCCTCAGTCTACCGCACGCTCACGCGCGCCCGTGGCGAGCCGGGCATGCCGAGCGGCCGGCCAGGTCAAACCTGTTGTGCGCGCTCGACCATGGGCGCGCCCGAGCCACCGTACCGGTCCGCAACCACCTCGGCCATGATCGAGAGGGCTGTCTCCGCCGGCTCGCGCCCGCCCAGGTCCAGCCCGATGGGCCCATGCAGCCGACCCAGCTGGGCGTCCGTCACGCCGGCGGCGCGCAGCCGGGCGCGGCGGTCCGATTGGGTCTTGCGACTACCGACGGCACCCACGTAGCGGCAGCCGCGCGCCAGCGACGCGATGATGGCCGGCTCGTCGAATTTCACGTCGTGGCTGAGGATGGCGACGGCGTCGTCCGGGCCAAGTCCGATCGCGTCGGCCACCTCGTCCGGCCAGCCGACCACCAGCTGGTCGACGTCGGGGAACCGCTCGGCCGTCGCGAAGGTGGGGCGTCCGTCGACGACCACCGTCTCGTAGCCCATGGTGCGCGCCAGCGCAACCAGCGGGATGGCCACCTGGACGGCGCCGACCACGACCAGGCGCGGCCGCCTGGCAAACGATTCGATGAAGTACGAGCGCCCCTTGACCTGGACGGACCGCGACCTGCCGCGCAGGAGCGCATCCGCGGCCAGGCCGGCCAGCTCCAGGTCCGCGGCATGGTCGCCGGTCGTGCCATGCAAGCTGTCACTGCCGGCATCCAACGTGAGCGCTGGCTCGGGGGCCGCGCCCTCGGCGGGCGTCGCGGGACCGAATTCCGGTCCCGGTGCGTCGGCCGGGAGGGGCGTGATCACGGCCCTGCCAAGCTCCCGGGCCGCCAGTTCCACGTCTGCCGGAAGGAAGGGCTGCACCAGGACATCAATCGTGCCACCACAGGCCAGGCCTACGTCCCAGGCGTCTTCATCGCTGATGCCGTAGCGGATCACGCGTGCCTTTCCGTCGGCGCGTGCCCGTTCCACCTGTTCGAACGCGGCGCCCTCCACGCAGCCGCCGCTGACGCTGCCGGAGAGGCGGCCGTCGCTGGAGACCAGCATGGTCGCGCCTTCGGGCCGCGGCGCAGATCCGAACGTGCGGATGACCACGGCCCGCGCTGCGCTCGCGCCACCTTGCCGCCAGGTGTCCAGCTCGGGAAGGAGCTCTTTCATGCTCGCACCATTCTGCGCGGTCCTGCCAGTCTCGCGGCCGCGGCCGTCAGCTCCGGTCCGCGGCGGCCGATCGGGAACGCGTCGCGAGCCAGCATGCCCGCGAGGTCCTCCAGGCTCGCCAGGTCGTGGCACGGCAGGAAGCGGTCGATGTGCGGGTAGGCGGCGGCCATGCCCTGCGCCAGCGGCCGGTATCCGGTGGAGCCGGCCAGTGGGTTCAGCCACACCAGCAGATGGGAATTGCGTCGCAGCCGCTGGGTTTCGGCGCCGACCAACGCGGGATCGCCGCGATCCCAGCCATCGGAGACCACGATGACCAGGCCACTGCTGCGCAGCACGCGGCGTGCCCAGAGCTGGTTGAACTGCCGGAACGAGAGGCCGATGCGGGTGCCGCCGGACCAATCGCCGACCGCCTCGGCAACGTCCAGCAGCGCCATGTTGGGGTCGCGGCGCTTGAGCATCGGCGTGATCCGCGTGAGCCGCGTCCCGAAGGCAAAGGCCTCCATGCGCACCCCGGAACGCGCCATGGCGTGGCCGAAGCGCAGCAGCAGGCGGGAGTGCCGCTCCATGGATCCGCTGATGTCGCAGAGCAGGACCACCGAGCGCGGCTTCTTGCGCGGCCGGCGCCAGACCCACTCCACCAGGTCGCCGCCGCTGGAGAGGTTCTGGCGCATCATCTCGCGCGGTGCCAGGAGCGGGCCGCGGCGTCCCAATTCCCAGCGCCGCGTGCGCCGGACCGGCAGGGTGGGTCGCATCAGGTCGATGGCACGCTCTGCCTCGCGCATCTCGCGGGGTGTCATGCGCTCGAAGGTCTTGTGGCGCAGTGACTCGGAGGGACTCCACGAATCCGGCGAGACGCCAAGCGCCTCCGGGCCTTCGCCGGCATCCCCGGGCATGGGCAACGCGTCCGGGGCCAGCGGGTCGCCCGCCCGCATCTGGCCTTCCTCCGACTTGCCGTTGGCCGGCGCCTCGTCGGGCGGCTCGAAGCTGGGCATCTCGGTCGCGCGCGGGATGGGTCCGCGGCGCCGCCAGAAGCGAGCGAAGGCTCGGTCGTACGCCTCCAGCTCGTCGTGGCGGCGGACGAACAGCGCGGCACCGGCCACGCGGACCTCCTCGCGATCGCCGATGTCCACCAGTTCCAGCGCGCGGGCGTAGTCCAGCACCGCAGCCAGGTCCGCCGTCATGCCCTCGCGGCGCAATTCCTGTCCGAAGTCCAGGACATTGCGCAGGAATGCCGGCCCCGAGACCGGCTGGTTCAGCACCTCAGCCGCCGGCCGCCATGACTTCGGCGACCAGTCGCTCGGCCTGCGACCCGCGCACCTGCTTCACGTCCTCCTGGTACTTGAGCAGCACACCGAGCGTCGGATCGACCACCTCCGCGGTGACCTCCGATGCGCCCAGCGAGACCAGGGCGGCGGCCCAGTCGAGCGTCTCGGCGACGCCTGGGAGCTTGGTCAGGTCCGCCTCCCGCAGCCGCTGCACGAAGCCGACCACCTGGCGCGCCAGCCGCTCGGACGTGCCCGGCAGCCGTGCCAGCACGATCGCGTATTCCTTCTCGGCCGTGGGGTAGTCGATCCAGTGGTACAGGCAGCGGCGCTTCAGGGCGTCGTGGATCTCCCGCGTCCGGTTGGACGTGAGGATGACCCGCGGGGGATGCTCGGCGCGGACCGTTCCGATCTCCGGGACCGTGACCTGGAAGTCCGAGAGGATCTCCAGCAGGTACGCCTCGAACTCCTCGTCCGCGCGGTCGATCTCGTCGATCAACAGGACCGGCGGCGTCCCGTCGTGGGCTTCAAGCGCCTGGAGCAGGGGCCGCTTGATGAGGAAGTCCTGGCTGAAGATGTTGTGCGCGCTGGCCGCCGTGGCCTCGCCGCGCGCCTCCATGAGCCGGATCTCCAGCATCTGGCGCGGGTAGTTCCACTCGTAGACGGCCGTATTGACGTCCAGGCCCTCGTAGCACTGGAGCCGGATCAGCCGCGCCCCGAGGACCGTGGAGAGCACCTTGGCGACTTCCGTCTTGCCGACGCCCGCCTCCCCTTCCAGCAGCATCGGCCTGCCGAGCCGCAGGCTGAGGAACAGCGAGGTGGCAAGGGCGCGGTCGCAGACGTAGTGGTTGCCCCCGAACGCCGCCTGGATCCCGTCGATGGTCAGATCGCTGCCCGTGGGGGCTTTGGTTGGTGCCATCGGTGGAATCTACAACCCGGCCGCGGGTGGGGCTGCCCGGCCTGCGCCACACGCGCCTGCTGCGCCACGTCACTGGGGAGATGACGAATCGCGCGGCGAGGCACGCATGACCACGACCGGCTCCAGCTCTCCCGAAACCACGGATCCCGCGGGCGGCACCTACATCCCGGGCCCACCGGTCCTCTCGGGTTGGGAACCGACCGCGTGGCCGGCCGCCGCACGTGAGCCACTCGTCGGGGCGGTTTCGGTTGCCGCCGGACGCCCGCTCGCTGCGATCGCGATCGCGATCGGCGCGTCCTTTCAGCTGCTCTTCGTTGGAGAGGCACTCGGCATCAACGCGGTGCTCTGGACAGCCCTGCTGCTTGCCTCCGCCGCGGCGGTCCGACGTCGCGGCAGTCCCTTCGACCGGGCAGACGCGTGGCTGCCGGTGGCGGCCAGCGTGGCTGCCGTCCTGCTTGCCGTACGAGCGGATTCGGCGCTGGTTGCCTTCGATGCCTGCGCCATGGTGGTGCTGACCGGCGGTGCGGTAGCCAGCCTGGCCGGCATCGGCGTCACGCGCCGATCGGCAGGTGGCCTGATGGCTCTCCTGGTCCGCGGAGGGGTGGTGGCCACGACCGGCGCGACGGGTCTCGGCCAGACCTTCCAGAGCACCGCAGCAGGTCTTGGATCCCGCCCCGGTTCACGCGCCGTGGCGCTCGGGATCGGCCTGCTCATCGCATTGCCGATCGTCGGCGTCTTCGCGCTCCTGTTTGCCAGCGCCGATGCCGTGTTCGCCAAAGCCCTGACGGACGCTCTCACCTGGCACCTGGACCTTGGCAACCTGCCTCTGCGTCTGGGTCTCACGGGGGTCGCCACATGGGTCGCTGCCGGCATGCTGCTCCTCATCGTCGTCCCGGGCAGCCGGATTCAGCGGGACGAGCCGTTCGTGCCGCCGGCTCGCCTGGGCTCGCTCGAAGCCACGACCGTGCTGGTCGCCATCGACCTCATCTTCGCCGTGTTCGTGGGCCTCCAGGCCGAGTACCTGTTCGGCGGCCGCGACACCATCGCCGCGGCAGGAGTGACCTACAGCGACTACGCGCGCGGCGGTTTCTTCGAGCTGGTGATCGCGGCCGCTCTCGTGGGTGGACTGATCTGCGTCATCGAAACCGTGATCCGGGCACGGAGCCGGACGTACCGCGGCGCGATGCTGGTGCTGGTCGGCCTGACCGCCGTGGTCCTGGTGTCTGCCGCGCTGCGCCTTGAGCTGTACCAGCAGGCATATGGCTGGACCGAGTTGCGGTTCTACGTGATCACCGCGATCGCATGGCTGGGACTCTGCCTGTGCGCGGCAGCTTTCACCGTGCTCAGCGGGCGCTCACGCTGGCTGCCGCATGCGGCCATGGGGCTCGGGTTGGTGGTTGCCCTGGCGGCCAACGTGGTGGGACCGCAGGCGTTCGTGGCCCGGGAGAACGTGGCTCGGGCGCTCGATCCGTCGCTCATCGCCGCCGGCGGCCGCGCAGGCTTCGACGCCGCCTACCTGGCCGCGCTCGGCGACGGCGCGATCCCCGTGCTGGTCGACGCGTTGCCGCGCCTGCCTCCCGCCGATCGCGCGATTGTCGGCAGGGCACTGGCCGAGCGGCGCTCAGAGCTGGAGCAGGAGGCGGCCACGGAAGGATGGCCGTCGTGGAATCTCGCTCGCGAGGAAGCGCGATCGCGGCTCCAGGGGGTCCAGCTCCCGTAGGCGTGGAGGCGACCGGCCAGCCAGCGCTGCCAGAGATGTCTACGCCAGCGGCGGGCCGTACCCAAGCACCGGGATGTCGAACGCCTCGAAGTCGCGGGCGTTTCGCGTGACGACCGTCGCGCCAAGCCGCCAGGCAAGGGCCGCGATCAGGGCGTCCGACACGCCTGGCTTGCGGCGGCCGGCTTCGATCAGCTGCCGGCGCTGATCACCCGCCCAGCGCGCCCCGTCAGGATCGATGGCGACGTACTCGAGCGCGTCCAAGGTCGAGCGGATCAGGTCTCGCTCGTCCTCGCGCCCGCCCGACAACGACTCGCATGTGACGACGTCGCAGGTGAACAACTCACCAGTTTCAGCGAACAGCCGCTCCATGATCTCCACGCCCGGCGGATAGTCAGTGCGGTAATCAATGAGGACGGTCGAATCGAGGAGGTACCTCACCGTCTGTCCTCTTCGTTATCGTCCTCGCGCATGGAACGGACCCACCGATACGCCTCGTCCGGTGTCATGTAGGACGGTGTCCCAACCGCCGATCCGCGCAGATTGTCCAGCGCCTTGCGCAATCGCTCGCGCTTCACCTTGGCGGTGACGGCCTCGGCCACGAATGCACTCCGGCCACGCGGCCCCGCAAGCTCATCTACCTGGCGCAGCAACTCTTCCGGGAGCGTGACGTTCGTGCGCGCCAGGGCCATCGCAACCTCGGGTAGGTGAGTGTGCGGGATCGTGTGCAACCTTAGCACACGATCCAGCGTCTACCAGCGCTCCCAGCGGGCGAAGTCGGGGTTTGGTACCCAGCCACGCTTGAGCGACGGCGAACGCTTGTCCGGAAGCGGACGCCCGACGGGGATCACGCCAACCGGCGAGAACGACGTGGGGATCCCGAGCAGGCGCCGCATCTCCACATAGCCCTCCGCGTCCATGCCCGCGAAGCCGGCCGCGAGACCCTCGTCGACGGCGGCCAGCAGCACCAGCATCACGGTGCAGCCGACGTCCATCCACCAGTACGGGACGGGCCAGTGGATCTCCGTGCCGTCGTCCTGGAGCTTGTCCGGCTCGCGATAACGCGCGTGGTAGAGCTCCTCGCTGACGCAGGGAATGAACAGCGCCGGAGCCTGGCTGATCCACGGGTCGTAGCCGGCCTCGGCCATGTCCTCTTCGCCGCAGAGCACGGCCATGCGGTGGCGCATCTCCGGCTCCGTGACCACGAGCAGCCGCTGGCCCTGGCTGAATCCCGCGCTGGGCGCCCGCTGGGCGGCGACGGCGATCCGCTCGAAGACCGCACGATCGACCGGCTCGTCGGCGAAGTGGCGCACCATGCGGCGCTTCCGGATCAGGTCCTGAAATTCCATTGCGTTCACTCCCAGCTGGCGGACGTTTGGGAACGGTGCGCCTTCAGCCGTCGGGCGCGTCCAGGTCCCGAGCGTAGGCCGGCATGCGGAATCGCATGTCCCGGGTCAGCAGCCCGCCGTGGCCGAGCCGCGCGATGGTTGCGCGGGTCGGCGGATCGCCGGAGAGCAGCCAGGGCAGCAGCAGGTCGACCGCCGTGGCCTTGGAATAGGCGCCGCAGGTCGGCAGGCCGATGATCGTGGTGCGGTTGAGGCGCCCGAGCCACAGCATGGATCCCGGGTGCGCCGGCACGCCGTGGCTGATCACGCGACCGCCGAGCTCTTCGAGCGCCACGAAAACCGGATCGTGCGGATCGGTCGACCCCGCACCTGCCGTCAGCAGGATGTCCACCGCAGGGCTGCCCGACGTGAGGCGCTGGAGACGTGTGGTGACCTCGCTGGCGTCGTCCGGCACGTAGGAGATCTCGATGAGCTTGGAGCCGAGATGCTCGACCCGGGTGCGGACGCTCTGCTCGAAACGCTCACGCGCGGACGGTCCGAGCGTCTCCCGCACCAATGCCGCTACGCGCCGCTTCACGAACGGCCGCACGGACACCAGTGGCCGCGGACGGTTGCGCAGCACGGCCTCGGCACGCTCCAGGACCTCTTCCGGAACCAGGTGCGGGCCCACTTTGACGCTGGCCACGAGCGAGCCCGCGCCAACGATCTGGCCGTCGTAGGCAGTGAACACGGAGATCGGGTCGATGCGGTCGATGCGCAGGACCCCGGTGACGTCGATGCGCAGCACGCCATCGTGAGCCGCCAGCACGTCGATACGGCTCTCCACCGGGCCCCGCAACGTCACGCCGCTGCCGATCAGTGCGGCCGCCAACCGGACGGCCGCGTCGTTCTCGTGGACGTCACCCTCCTCGGGGATCATCACGGTGACGGACAGCGGTGACGCAACGCCACCTTCCACGGACGCGCGCTCGGCCCACGGCCCGCGCCCCACGGCACCTTCGCGTTCCAGCGCCAGGAGGTCGTCCTCCGTCAGCCGCCGGCCCTTGGACCAGCGCTCCTCGCCGACCACCAGGTCGCGCGTGGACACCGCGCCGACCAGGGCACGGTCCAGGTGATCACCCGGCCTGATGCGCTCGAGTCGCATCAGGCTGTGGTGGTCGGGGGGGTGGTTCCCGGTGGCGTCGGCTCGATGTGTTCGATTGCGATGACCCGGCTAGGCCGAACCGGCCCGAGCGAGCGCGGCCTCCAACGCTCGCCGAACGTAGACGGCCGCCATGGCCGTCCGGTATTCGCGGTCCGCGTGAATGTCCGTGCCGACCTCCTGGCCCTTGGCCGCGTGCGAGGCGGCAGCCTTCAGTGCTGCCGCACTCCCGGTCGTGCCGGTCAAGGCGGTCTCCACTGCGGTTGCACGGTACGCGTGATCGCCGACACCCGTGATCCCCACGCGGACATGGTTGATGCTGCCACCCGATCGTGCCACCACCGCCGCCACGCCGACCAGCGAATAACCCGATGCGCGCTGCACCAGTTGGCGGTAGGCCGTCCCGGCACCAGCGGGGAGCGCCGGGATGCGGATCTGCGTGAGCAGCTCGTCCGGATGGAGATCCGTCTCGAACGGGCTGTGGAAGAACGCTTCCGCCGCCACGGTCCGCTCGCCGCCCGCCGAGTTCAGCACCAGTTCGGCGCCCAGCGCAAGGACCAGGGCGGGCATGTCTGACGCAGGGTCCGCGTGTGCGAGCGACCCACCCAGGGTGCCGCGGTTGCGGACCTGGAGGTCACCGATGTCCGTGATCGCCTCTGCCAGCAAGGGGCAGCGCGAGGCGGCCAATGACGAGCCGAGCACGTCGGCATACGTGGCGGCCGCGCCGATCGCCAGGCCGCCTTTCCAGTCGTGCACCCCGTGGAGTTCCGGCAGGCGGCTGACGTCGATCAGGCGCTCAGCATGGGCCAGCCGCATCTTCAGCAGAGGCAGCAGGCTGTGGCCGCCACAGATGACCTTGGTGCCTTCGTGGTCGCCCGCCAGGAGACCCAGCGCCTCGCTGAGGCTGGACGGGCGCACGTAGTCGAATGCGGTCGGGATCATCAGTGCGCTCCTCCTTTGGCGGAGCCGGCGTGCATCGCGCGCCAGACCGTTTGGGCGGTGAAGGGCATGTCCAGGTGGCGGATGCCGAGTGGCGACAGCGCATCGATCACCGCGTTGGCCACGGCGGCCGTGCTGGCGATGCAGCCCGCCTCACCGACGCCCTTCACCCCAAGCGGGTTGACGGGTGACGGAGTGACCGTCTCGTCCAGCTCGATGTCCGGGAACCAGGCAGCCCTGGGGATGGCGTAGTCCAGCATGGAGCCCGAGAGCAGCTGGCCATCGTCGTTGTAGACGGCCTCCTCCCAGAGCGCCTGGCCGACGCCCTGGGCAATGCCGCCGTGGAGCTGTCCGTCCACGATCATGGGGTTGATCTTCTTGCCGACGTCGTCGACCGCCAGGTAGCGCGCCAGCTCGATCTCACCGGTCTCTTTGTCCACCTCCACCACGGCGACATGCGTCCCGAACGGCCACGTGCAGTTGGGCGTGTCCCAGTACGCGGTCTCGTCCAGGTATGGCTCCATGCCCTCCGGCGGGCTGAAGCCCAGGTCCAGCGCGAAGGCGATCTCCTGGATGGTCTTCTTCTTGTCGGGAGAGCCCTTGACGAAGTAGTCCGGGCCGTCCACCTCGATGTCGTCCGGGGACGCCTCCAGCAGGTGAGCGGCGAACTTCCGGGCCTTCTCGCGGATCTTGCCGGCGGCCTTGATGGCCGCCGTCATGCCCACGTTGGAGGTGCGCGAGCCGTACGAGCCGTAGCCGAACGGGGTCCCCAGCGTGTCGGAATGCTGGATGACGATGTCGTCCATGGGGATGCCCAGCTCATGCGAGATGACCTGGGCGTAGGTGGTCTCGTGGCCCTGGCCCTGCGGCTGCGTGCCAACGGTGACCACGGTCTTGCCGGTCAGGTGGACGCGGATGTTGGCCGATTCCCACATCGCCGCGCCCCAGCCCTCACCCACGGCGCCGATCCACTTGGACGGCGCCACGCCGCAGACCTCGATGTAGGTGCTGAAGCCCATCCCGAGCAGCTTGCCGCGCGTAGCGGCTTCGGCCTTCTTGGCGGCGAGGTCCGCATAGCCGACGGCCGCGAGTGCCTTGTCCATGGCCGGCTCGTAGTTGCCGGAATCGATGTAGATCTTGGCGCCGCCGGACGCGGTGCCCAGGCCCGACGGGTTGTCGTAGGGGAACTGGTCCGGCTGGATGAAGTTGCGGCGGCGCAGCTCGGCGCGGTCCATGCCGATCTCGGCCGCGAACAGGTCCATGGCCCGCTCGATGACGTAGGTGGCTTCTGGCCGCCCAGCGCCGCGGTACGCGTCCACGAAGGTGGTATTGGTGTAGACGCCCGTCACTTCGCAGTAGACGTTGGGGATCTTGTAGCAGCCCGACAGCACTCGGCCGTAGAGCGTGGTCGGAATGCCTGGACCGATGGTGCTGAGGCGGCCGCCCAGGTTGGCGAAGGTCTTGACGCGCAGGCCGGTGACCGTGCCGTCCTTCTTGCCGGCGATCTCCAGGTAGGTGATGTGGTCGCGGCCGTGGATGGTGCTCTGGAAGCTCTCCCGGCGGCCCTCGACCCACTTGACCGGCCGGCCGCCGATGGCCTTGGAGGCGAACATGACCAGGGCCATGTCCGCGTAGCAGAAGATCTTGGTGCCGAAGGCACCGCCCACGTCCGGGCTGATGCAGCGCACCTTGTGCTCGGGGATGCCGGTCACGAAGGCGGTCAGCAGCAACCGCTGGATGTGCGGCGTCTGGCTGGACATCCAGACCGTGTACTCCTCGGTACCGGGGTTGTACAGGCCGATGTCGCCGCGGACCTCCATGGGGTTGGGGATGAGGCGATGGTTGACGATGCGCTGGCGGACCACGACCTCTGCCGCGTCCACGGCGGCGTCCGTGCCCGCCTTGTTGCCAACGGTCCACTCGAAGACCACGTTGTTGGGCGCGTTCTCGTGGAGCTGCGGTGCTCCTGCTTGCGTGGCCTTCTCCGCATCCACCACGGTGGGCAGGGGCTCCCAGTCGACGTGGATCTTGTCCAGCGCGTCGGCCGCCTGTTCGGGCGTCTCCGCCACCACCGCGGCCACGCCTTCGCCGCTCCACTTGACGTCGTCCGTGGCCAGCACGCGTGGCGTGTTGACGTTGTTCTGGATGCCCGCCACGCCGCCGGCCGGCCAGGCCATGGGCAGCGGGTTGTAGGGGATGTCCGCGCCCGTGAACACCGCGATCACACCCGGCATGGCCTTGGCCTCAGAGGTGTCGATCGATCGGATGTTGGCGTGCGCGTAGGGACTGCGCAGGATGCTCAGGTAGGTCATCCCGGGCAGCTTGATGTCGTCCAGGTAGCGGCCCTTGCCGGTGATGAACTTGGGGTCCTCGGTCCGCTTGACCCGCTCGCCCAGCATGTCGATGGTCATCGGATGGTCTCCTCGGCTTCCTCGCTCGTCACGGGAAAGACCCGGCCAGTGCGACGCGCGGCATCGTGGATCGCCGCCACGATGTTGTGGTACCCGGTACAGCGGCAGTAGTTGCCTTCGATCCCGTGCCGGATCTCGTCGTCGGTTGGGCTGGGGTTGCCGGCCAGGAGGTCCGCCGCAGTCATGATCATGCCGGGCGTGCAGAAGCCGCACTGCAATCCGTGCTTCTCCCAGAAGGCCTGCTGGATCGGGTGGAGCCCGCTCTCGGGAGCCAGACCCTCGATCGTGGTCACCGCGGACCCGTCGGCCTGCACGGCCAGGACCGTGCACGACTTCACGGCCATGCCATCCAGGTGGACCGTGCAGGCACCGCACTGGCTGGTGTCGCAGCCGACGTGGGTGCCGGTGAGGCCCAGATCCTCGCGCAGTAACTGGACGAGGAGCCGCCTCGGCTCCACCTCCACGGTGCGTGGGACCCCGTTCACGACGAGAGCAACAGATACGGTCACCGGTCGGACCCTCCTTCGCCAGGGTGGATGTGACTGCAGTTGGACGATCGCGTGTTCCGGGGTTCAGGCCTCCAGCTTGGTCCGGATGCAGTCGAACGATTGCTTGACCATCTTGTTGGCCGTGCCCTCGATGAGGCGCTGACCCACGCTGGCGATGAGCCCGGTCATGATCACGTTCGCCGCCCAGACCAGCAGGGTGGTGTCCGGCTCGTCGCCCGGGGTGAGGTTCATGGTCGCGGTGCCATGGGCGGCACTGCCCGGCGCCTGACCCTTGGCCTTGAGCACGGCGCGGTTGGGCCGCTCGCTCTCGGCGATCTCCATGTCGATGTTGAAGCGGGCCGAGATGAAGCCGACGCCGACCTTTGCCTTGGCCTTGAACGCAGTCGGCGTCAGGATCTCGATCGATTCGACGCCGGGACCGCAGAAGCCCACCTGGTTGGGGTCGAGCAGGAAATCGAAGACCTTCTCCTGCGGCGCCTTGATGATCTGGGTACCGGAGAACTCCATGGATGCTCCTTCGATCAGGCTTGGTGATTCGCGGCGGTCGAGCCCGGCGCCGGTTCGACGGCCAGAAATGCCGACGGATCCTTGACGAATCTGGTGCGGCAGCCGAGCGAGCAGAAGGCGTAGACCACGCCGTCGTGCTCCGCGAGGTGGCGGATGTCGTCCTCGTCCACGGTCATGCCGCAGACGGGGTCAAGCAGCACGATCCCGGTGGAGGCGACCGGCTTGGCACCACTGCCCGGGGATGTGGCCGCCGCCACTGCGCCGTGGGCTCCCGCACCGGCCAGCGTCGCTGGCCCGGGCGACGCCACGAACGGGGCGCGGCCGCGGCGGACCTGGACCAGCTCCGCAAGGATGGAGAGCGCCACCTCCTCGGCCGTCTCGGCACCCAGGTCCAGGCCGGCGGGCGCGCGGATGGCCGCGACCCGCTCCTCCGGAACGCCCTCGCCCAGCAGGTATTCGCGGACCACGGCGGCACGCGTCGGAGAGGCGATCAGGCCCACATAGGCCACGTCCCGGCGGAGTGCCGCGACCAGGGCCTCCTCGTCCCACTGGCCCTGCGTGGCCACGACCACGTACGGTGCCGAAGTGGCATGGACGTGCGAAAGGTCGCTGGTCGCGACCACGCGGGAGGCCATTGCGAACGCCTCCTGCTCGGCCACGGGATCCACCAGCGTCACGTCGAAGCCGGCCGCGGCGCCGATCTCGACCAGCGCGGCGCAGATGGGCGTCGTTCCGAGCACCCAGAGTTGTGGTGCGGGCAGTACCGGTTCCACGTTGATCTCCAGCGTCCCTCCGGAGTGGCAGGTCATGACCAGCTCGATGACACCGTCCGCGCGGACGGTGTCCGACGGCTGATCCCGGGAGATGCGCAGCAGGCGGTTGCGGCCGTCTCCGAGCGATCGGAGTGCCTCCCGGACGACCACGGGCTGGGCGCAGCTTCCGCCGACCCAGCCCTCGATCGAACCGTCAGGATGGATGATCCCGTGCGCCCCGGGACGTGCCGACGTGGGCCGCCGGACCGCCACGACCGTGGCGACCACGAACGGCTTTCCCTGGGCAACGAGCTCGGCGGCCCGGCGATAGACCTCCAGCCGCCGCAGTGGTTGTGAGGCGGCCCGGATCAGGACACCCCCTTCTCGTGGAGGATGGCCCAGATCTTCTGGGGCGTGAGCGGGATGTCGATATTGCGCACGCCCAGATGCCAGAGGGCATCCACGACGGCGTTGTTGATGGCCGGCGGCGCGCCGACGGTGGCCGACTCACCGACGCCCTTGGCGCCGATCGGGTGGTGCGGCGACGGCGTGATGGTCTTGCCAAGCTCCCAGGCCGGGGTCTCCACGGCCGTTGGCAGCAGGTAGTCCATGAACGTGCCGGCCATGTTGTTGCCGTTCTCGTCGTAGGTCATCGACTCGAGCAGCGAGGGCGCGAAGCCCATGGTCAGCCCGCCGTGGATCTGCCCGTCCACGATCATGGGGTTGATGATGTTGCCGCAGTCGTCGACCGCGACGAAGCGGCGGACCGTGACCTGGCCCGTGCCCTTGTCGATGTCCACGACGCAGATGTACGAGCCGAAGGGGAAGGTCAGATTGGGCGGGTCGTAGTAATTGACCGCCTCCAGACCGGCCTCCATGCCCTGGGGATGGTTGGTGTAGGCCGCGAAAGCGATCTCCTGGATGGTCTTGGATCGGTCGGGCGAGCCCTTCACGCTCCACTTGCCGTTGGTCCATTCCAGGTCGTCCGGGTTGGCTTCCAGCAGGTGCGCCGCGATGTGGCGCGCCTTCTCCTTGATCTTGCGGCTGGCCATGGCCGTGGCCGCGCCGGCGACCGGCGTGGACCGCGAGGCGTAGGTGCCCAGGCCGTACGGCGCGGTGTCCGTGTCGCCGTACTCGATCTTGATGTCCGCGACCGGGAAGCCCAGCTCCTCCGCGATGATCTGGGCGAAGGTGGTCTCGTGGCCCTGGCCCTGCGTCTGCACGCCGATCCTGGCCAGGACCTTGCCCGTCGGATGGACCCGGATCTCGCACGAATCGAACATCTTCAGGCCCAGGATGTCGAAGTCGTGCGACGGCCCGGCGCCCACGATCTCGGTGAAGCTGCTGATGCCGATGCCCATCAGCTCACCCTTGGCGCGCTTCTCCGCCTGCTCCTTGCGCAGGGCGGGGTAGTCGATCATGTCCATGGCCTTCTGGAGCGCGACGCCGTAATTGCCGGAGTCGTACGACCAGCCGGTCGGTGTCTTGTAGGGGAACTGCTCCGGCTGGATGAAGTTGTCCATCCGCAGCTTGGCCGGGTCGATGTCCAGGTCGTGGGCCAGGATGTCCACCATCCGCTCGATCGCGTGGACGGCCTCCGTGACGCGGAACGAGCAGCGGTAGGCGACGCCTCCCGGCGGCTTGTTGGTGTAGACGCCGTCCACTTCAACGAACGCGTCCTTGAAGTCGTATGAGCCGGTGATCACGTTGAAGAGGCCGGCCGGGAACTTGGACGGGTCCGCCGCGGCGTCCGTGTAGCCGTGGTCCGCGAGCGTCTTCACCTTCAGGCTGGTGATGCGCCCTTCCTTGGTCGCGCCGAGCTGGGCGTGGATGTGGTAGTCGCGGGCGAACGAGTCCGCCTGGAGATTCTCCGAGCGGTCCTCGATCCACTTGACCGGCTTGCCGGTGGTCAGCGACGCCACCACGGCCAGCACGTAGCCCGGGTAGACCGGAACCTTGCCGCCGAAGCCGCCGCCGATGTCGTGCGTCTTGACGCGGATGTTCTGCTCCGGCAGCCCGGACACCAGGGCCAGCACCGTGCGGATGGCGTGCGGTGCCTGGCTGGTCATGTGCAGCGTCATCTGCCCACGGACCGCGTTCCAGTCCGCGATGCAGCCGCACGTCTCGATCGAGGCGACGTGGATGCGCGGGATGTAGATGTCCTCTTCGACGGTGACTTCGGCCGCCGCCATGGCCGCGTCCGTGGCCGCCTTGTCGCCGGACTCCCAGTGCCAGATGTGGTTGTTCTGCTTGTCCTCGCCGCGATCCGGACGGAGCACCAGGGCGCCGGGCTCCATGGCCTTGTGGGGATCGACGATGACTTCCAGCGGCTCGTAGTCGACCATCACCGCGGCCACGCCGTCTGCAGCGGCATACCGGGACGTGGCCACCACCGCGGCCACTTCCTGCGACTGGTACATGACGGTGTGCGTGGGCAGCACCATCTGCTTGTCGCCGGCCAGGGTGGGCATCCAGTGGAGGCCCGCCTTTTCCAGGTCTGCGCCCGTGATGACCGCCGCGACGCCCGGGACCTTGAGCGCCTCGGAGGCGTCGATGCCCAGGATCGTTGCGTGCGCATACGGACTGCGCACGATGTCCAGCCAGAGCTGGCCGGGCAGGTTGAAGTCGTCGATGTACTCGCCGGCGCCCCGGATGAAGCGAGGATCCTCCTTGCGCTTGACCGAATGCCCCATGCCGCCGATTTCGAAGGTCGTCTGCGGCTCGTGCGTCTCAGTCGTCATCTGCACATTCCTCGCTTAGGCCGGCAGGCCGGCTGCGGCTTCCGTGGCCGCGTCCTGGTTGGCAGGGAGTTCGCCAGCCGCCTGCTGGATGGACTTGACGATGTTCACGTAGCCGGTGCAGCGGCAGAGATTGCCGCTGATGCCCTCGCGGATCTCCGTCTCGGTCGGTTTGGGGTTCTTGCCCAACAGCCAGGCCGCCTGCATGATCATTCCCGGGGTGCAGAACCCGCATTGCAGGCCGTGCTGATCCCAGAACGCCTGCTGGAGCGGGTGGAGCGTTGCGCCGCTGGCCATGCCCTCGATGGTCTTGACCTCGCGTCCGTTGGCCTGGACGGCGAGCATCGTGCAGGACTTGGCCGATTGGCCGTCAACGTGGACCGTGCAGGCGCCGCAGTTGGACGTGTCGCAGCCGATGTGCGTGCCCGTCAGCCCGAAGTTCTCGCGCAGCAGGTGCACCAGCAGCAGCCGCGGCTCGACGTCCGCCTCGCGGTTCTCGCCGTTGACGTTGACGACGATGTGCTTGATGTGGTTGTCGCTCATCGTGCCCTCCTCACGCGTTACCGGCGGCCCGCTCGGCGGCAAGCCGGAGCGCGCGCATCGTCATCTCGGTGACCATCGCCCGTTTGTAGTCGGCCGGTCCGTGGCTGTCCGTGACCGGCTGGCTCTGGGCGGAGGCGGCCTGCGCCGCGGCGTGGAAGGCCTCCTCGGAGGGAGCCTTGCCGACCAGCGCGGCCTCGGCGTCCTCGGCGGCGAAGGCCGCCGGCCCAACCGCCGTGATGCCGATCCCCGCGCGCTCGATCACGCCGTCGGAGATCGCCATGATCACCGCGACGCCAACGGTGGAGAAGTCCCCGGCTCTGCGTTCCAGCTTCTGGTACGTGCCGCCCGCGTTGTCGGGGCGCCGCGGGATGTGGACCTCCGTGAGCACCTCGTCCGGCTGGATCCCCGTCTCGAACGCGTCAACGAAGAAGCCTCGTGCCGGGAGCGTGCGTTCCCCGTTGGCGCTGCGGACCACGACGGTCGCCCGCTGGGCAAGCAGCACGGCCGGCCAGTCCGCCGACGGGTCGGCGTGCGCGACGGAACCGCCGATGGTTCCCCAATTGCGGATCTGCGGATCGCCGATGCCGGCGGCGGCCTCCCGGATCATCCAGTAGCGCGCCGTGGCCGGGCTTTCGAGGATGCTGCGGTGGGTGGCGCGTCCACCGATGCGCAGCCCGTCCGCGGTCTCGGTCACGCTGTCGAGCCCGGGGATGTCCCCGAGATCCACCAGCAGCTCCGGCTGCGCGAGGCGCAGCTTCAGGAGCGGCAGCAGGCTGAACCCACCGGAGAGGAGCTTCGCCTCGCCCGGTCGATCCCTCAGGATCGCGAGCACCTCCTCCAGGCTGCCGGGGCGCACGTAGTCGAACTGGGGCGGAATCATCGCCGAGGGTGCCTCCTGCTGGAATCCGAACGCCAGGCCTAACTGGGTTTAGGCGCATCCCCCGCGCGACGTCGGGGACATCGCGCGACTATTCGATTGGGCGTGGCCACTCAAACAGATGACCCCTCTCCGGTCGGAGCCACGCGCCGCGATCCTACGCTCGGCCATGAGGGGCGTCAACGCGATGTCCCACTGGGCGGAAGGTATCCGCGCCGCGGACCTGATGCCCGCTTCCGACACCGGACGATCGCAGGGTGGGTACCCATTCCCCCGGGCCTTGACGCCCGGGGGGACCATGCAGCGGCGCGAGATCGACCCACCGAATCCCATCGGGGGGCGGCGCGATCGTGATGGAGGTCCGCCATGCCCGGGATCGGCCGGCTGCTCGCCATGCTCCGCCCTGCCGTCCTCGTGGTGCTGGGTGCCGTGATCGGCGCCGGCGTGGCGCCGGCGGTGGCTGGACAGGCCCAATCTCGACCAGCGGCAGCGACGCAAACCCGCTCGTTCAGCTGCCCTGGCAACGGGTTCTATCCGAGGGACTCCGAGACGCCGTACTTCGACGAGGACGTCGTCGCACGAGGCACGGATACGGACGACTGGTTCTACTGTGCCGCGACCCTGCCGAGCGCGGCGGTGGTCACGCAGGTTCAGTTCACCGTGCGCGATGACGCGACCAACCACCAGTTCCAGTACTGCGGCCTCATCCGGGTCTCGCTCGTGGCGTCGGACCAGGCCGCCTTTCTGACCATGGCCCAGGTGACCACGCCGAACATCGCCGACGCCCCGGGATTTGTCCGGGCCAGCAGCACGAGCATCTCCGGCGCCACGATCAACAACGCCAAGTACAGCTACTACCTCCAGTGCAAGTTCAACTTCAACGGAAACATCGTCGATACGCTCTCCCTCATCGGGGCGGACGTCATCTACAAGATCAGCCCCGCGAACGGCTGAGCGCCGGGCGACTCAGGCGACGCCGGACATCAGCCGCGGCAAACGGTCGGCCAGCCGCTCGATTACGGCCCGTGTGGTGGCCCAGGCCTCCGGACCGCCACGCGGCATCTGGAGGCGAACCTGGTTGGAGCCGCCGACGATGCCCCCGATCGGGACGCCGGGGATGCGGTCGTTCGGGGCGCTCGGCGCCAGGGCACGCAGCACGGACGCGCGTGACCACTCCTCCACGAAGCGGAGCACCAGCTGCGGGCCTTCGCGGGAGACGGAGATGATGCCGGCCGTTTCGGCCGCCAACCGGAGACGTGCCACTTCCAGCAGCCGGGCGGCGGACCCGGGTAGTGGCCCGTAGCGGTCCAGCATCTCGTCGCGGATCGCGTCCAACTCTCGGGCCGTGGCCACGCGTCCCAGGCGCCGGTACAGCTCCAGCTTCTGCGGCTCTTCCGGCACGTAATCGTCCGGCAGGTAGGCGTCCACGGGCAGGTCGATGACGGTGGGTTGGCGCTGCGTGCGCGCCGGCCGCTGCTCGAAAACGGCCTTCTCCTCCTCCACCGCGTCGGCCAGCATCCGCGTGTACAGATCGAAGCCGACGGCCGCCATGTGGCCGTGCTGCTCGGCACCCAGGATGTTGCCGGCGCCGCGGATCTCCAGGTCCGAGAGCGCGATCTGGAAGCCGGCACCCAGCTCTGAGGCGTTGAAGATGGCCTGGAGCCGCTTGCGGGCGATGTCGCTCAGGCGCTCCCGCCGTCGGTACAGCAGATAGGCGTAGGCACGGCGGCTGGAGCGCCCCACCCGGCCCCGGAGCTGGTAGAGCTGCGCCAGGCCGAGCGCGTCCGC
The DNA here is from genome assembly GCA_964513505.1 of uncultured Anaerolineaceae bacterium. Lineage (GTDB taxonomy): Bacteria > Chloroflexota > Limnocylindria > Limnocylindrales > CSP1-4 > JAFMJV01. Next base: position 5,727 of record CAZENL010000008.1, on the reverse strand, counting down.
CCGGTCGATCACGATGGTGTTGGCGTTGGGGATGTCCAGGCCCGATTCAATGATGGTGGTGCAGACCAGGACGTCCCACTCCCCGGCAGCGAAGGCCAGCATCACCCGCTCCAGCTGGCCCTCCCCCATCTGCCCGTGGGCGACGACCACGCGCGCCTGCGGCAGCAGGCGACGCAACTGCTCCGCCTGGGCCTCGATGGTCTCGACCCGGTTGTGCACGTAGAACACCTGGCCGCCGCGGTCCAGCTCGCGCAGGATGGCGTCGCGAACCAGGCCGGCGGACGCCTCCGCCACGCGCGTCTGGATGGGCAGCCGGTCCTCCGGCGGCGTCTCGATGACGCTCATGTCCCGCACGCCGACCAGCGCGAGGTTCAGCGTGCGCGGAATCGGCGTTGCCGACAGGGTCAGCACGTGGACCTCTGTCTTGAGCTGCTTCAGGCGCTCCTTGTGCGTGACACCGAAGCGCTGCTCCTCGTCCACCACCACCAGGCCCAGATCCTTGAACCGCACGTCCTTGCTGAGCATGCGGTGCGTGCCGATGACGATGTCCACGGTGCCCGCGGCGAGCCCCGCCAGCGTGTCCTTCTGCTCGTGCGGCGGCACGAAACGGCTCAGCATCCGCACCGTCACGGGGTACGCGGCGAACCGCTGGCTGAACGTCACCAGGTGCTGCGCGGCCAACACGGTGGTCGGCACGAGGACGGCGACCTGCGTGCCTTCCTGGATGGCCTTGAACGCGGCGCGCAGCGCCACCTCGGTCTTGCCGTAGCCAACGTCGCCAACCACCAGGCGGTCCATCGGCTGCTCGCGTTCCAGATCGGCCTTCACCTCGATCGCCGCGCGCAGCTGGTCGGGCGTCTCCTCGTACGGGAAGGCGGCCTCCATCTCCTGCTGCCACGGGGTGTCGTCGCCGAAGGCACGGCCCCTGGCGCGGGCACGCGACGAGTACAGCTGGAGCAGGTCCTTGGCCAGGTCGCCGACCGCCTTGCGGACGCGGGACTTGGCGCGCTGCCACTCCCCACCGCCGAGATGCGACAGCACGGGTTCCTCGCCACCCGCGTAGCGCGACACGCGGTCGATCTGCTCCACGGGGACCCAGATCCGGTCGCGGCCGTGAAAATGCAGCTCCAGGAAGTCACGCTCCTCGTCCTGATCGCCACCGGCCGGGCGGCGGATCAGGCCGGCGTACTTCGCCACGCCGTGGTCTATGTGGACCACCGCGTCGCCCGGCTCCAGTCGCTCCAGCAGGTCCCGCGGCACGACTCGCCGGAGCGCACGTGGCCGCCGCACGCGGACCGAGCCGAACAGCTCGCGGTCCGTGACCACGGTCAGGCCGTCCGGCCCGCCGGTGAAGCCGGTGTTGAGGCTTCGATCGATCAGCACCAGGCCGCCCGGACTCGGCGCCTCCGAAAGGTGGTTGACCGCCGCCACCACGACATCGGCGTCGGCCAGCACTTCGGACAGGCGGGCCGACTGGTCCGAGGCCAGCACCACGCGCGCGCCCTCGGCGCGGAACCGAGCCACCGTCGGTGCAAGATCACCGATCTGGACCATCGGCACTGCCGGCTCGTGCCAGCCGAACGGATTGCCGCCGGGAGGCGCACCCTCGGCGTCGCTCTCCCAGGTCAGCTCCAGGGTGCGCGCCTCCGTGAGGCGCCGCTTCCACTCGCGCGGCTCCGGGTACGCGCCGGGCCAGCCCTTGGGCAGTTCCCCGGCACGTTCCAGCTCGGCACGCCGCTCTTCCGCCTGTGACTGGAGAAAGCCGACCGCCTGCTCCACGTCACCGGGTTCGTCGATGAGCCAGACGGCGTCGCCGAAATAGTCGAGCGCGGTCGCCGGGGCCAGGTGGCCGGCCCAGATCTCGGCCGCGTCTCCCAGGTTGCCCGTCTCCAGGTGCGCGAGGTCGGTGGCCAGCGTGTCGGGAAGCTTTGCGGCCAGCCGTCCGAGGCGCTCGCGAAGGTCCGTCGGGACGATGAACTCGCTCGCCGGCAGCAGTGCGGTCTCCTCGAGCGCACCGACACCGCGTTGGTCGGCCGGATCGAAGGCGCGCAGCGACTCGACTTCGTCGCCGAACCACTCCACGCGGACGGGCAGCGGCTGACCGGCCGGGAACACGTCGACGATGCCGCCGCGCCGCGCGAACTCGCCACGGCCCGAGACCTCGGGCACGGACTCGTACCCCAGCTCGACCAGGGACCGGAGGGCACGTGCCTGGCTGACGCGGGCGCCGCGTCGGAGGCGCAACGGCTCGGCGGGGATCGCTTCGGGCGGCAAGGTCCGCTGGAAGAGTGCCTGGACGCCGGTCACCAGGACGCGTTCCGGCCCGTCGGTCCGCCTCCAGGCGGCCAGGGCCGCGACCCGGGCGGCACTCTCATCGCGCACCAGTTCGGAGCGCTCGAACGCGAGCGCGGTCCGCGGCTCCAGCGTCACCACGGCATTCGGATCGCCGAACCAGGCACGCAACTCGTCCGCCACGCGATCCGCGATCTCGGCATCCCGTGCGATCCAGATGAGCCGCTCTCCGCTGGCGACGACCAGGGCGGCGGCCAGGAAGGTCTTGGCGCCGTGCGGGATGGCCGCGTAGGTCACGTGCCGGAGCCCCTGTCCGGAGCGCGGATCCGTGGACCGCCGGAACCGCTCGACCAGGCCGGTCAACTCACCGCGATCGGCCAGCAACGGCGGCAGGACAGACAGATCCGGCGTGCGATGGCGCGTGCCGGCGGTCTGCCGCTCGGCGATGGTCGCGGCCGCCTGTTCGCCGCTACGGCGCTCCCGTCCGCGGCGCCCGCGCATGCCGGGCTCGACGGCCGTCATCGGTCTCGCGTACCCGGCAGCAACTTGCGCCACCCGTTCCTGGTGCGGACCACGCCGTCCTTGTCCATCGGTGCGGCGCCCGTCGCGCCCCCGTCGACCCCACCGTCCGCTGAAGCCACAGCTCCTGCTTCCGCGGTGCCGCCCCGGTTGGCGTTCGCGACGTCGCCGTCCGCGGCCACTGGCAACGTCCACGCGTTCCAGCGGTTGGCGGCACGTCCCGGGCCGACGCTGGCCCAGTCCTGGACCGCATCGGCGGCGGCATCCAGGATCGCGTCGAGATCCTTCTTCTCTGCGTCGCCGAAGCGCGACAGCACGTGGTCCTTGGCATCCCGGTCGGGCGAGGGCTCGCCGATGCCGACCCTCAGGCGGGCGAACTTCTGGGTCTCCATCTCGGCCACGATCGAGCGCAGCCCGTTGTGCGTCCCGGCGCTCCCTGCCTCGCGCATGCGCAGCTTGCCGAACGGCAGGTCGAAATCGTCGTAGACCACCAGCAGATCCGCGAGTGGCACGTGCTCTCGCGCCAGCAGCTTGCGCACCGCCAGTCCCGACAGGTTCATGTAGGTGGTCGGCTTGGCCAGGACCAGGTCCGTGTCCTGGTAGCGGCCGCGAACGACGATGGCCGCGTCGCGCTCCTTGCCGCGCCCACCCCAGCCCGCTCGATCCGCAATCCGGTCGAGCACCATCCAGCCAACGTTGTGGCGCGTTTGTTCGTACTGGCGACCGGGGTTTCCCAACCCCACCACGAGCTTCAACGGACATCCTTCCGGGCACGGCGACGGGCCGCAATTCGTGTCTGCACGAATGCGGCCGCTCCCCCCGGCGGGGATGGTACCCCGCGAGCCTCAGCCCGTCAGCGGCATCCCAAGGAGCTGTGATTCGAGCGCGCGCATGGCACGTTCCTCGACTGGATCTGCGTGGTCCCAGCCGCAGACGTGGAGCACGCCGTGCGTCACCAGCAGCCGCAGCTCATCTGCCGGCGACCACCGGACGTCGCCCGTGTGCCCACCGCGACCCTCGGTGGCCTGCTCGATCGCCCGCTCGACGGAAGTCACGATCTCGCCCAGGTGCACCCGGCCTCGGTGTGACGGCCATCCGTCGTCTGCTTCGATCGCGGCCGGCCCGGCGTCCTTGCCCGGGTGATTGGGAAACGCACCAGGCGGCAGCAATGGAAAGCTGAGCACGTCGGTCGGCCCCTCGTGCCCCATCTGCGAGGCGTTGAGATCCGCGATCTCCTCGTCCCCGGTGAGGATCAGCCCGATCGTGGCCGGCGTCGGCGCGCCCGCCGCCTCCAGCGCCCGCGCGATCGCCGCCGCGAGCACCGTGTCGGCGACCAGCCGGGCCACGCCGGCCCGTTGGGTGATCTCGATGCGCCAGGGCCGCCGGTAGATCACGCGCACTCGGTCCGTCACGATCCGAGCATGGCACGCGCGCGAAACAGTATCCACATGGTGGCCGGAGCAATGCGCGATCTGGCGATCACGACGGCTCTTGGTTCGCCTACGCGACTCTCGGCATAGAAGGCCATCGAGGCCGACCGTTCGCCACGTCGCGCCATATGCCGTGAGCCACGTAGGTGACGTCGGGCAATGCGCCCGTCGCCAATGGGCCGCGGTGACGCGCCGGAGGTTACGCCCCCTTGGCGTTTCCGCCGGCCGCCCGCCGCGACTCCAGCTCCACGATCTTGTTCTGCGGGTACTCGATGCGGCGGTGGTACATGCCCAACAGCTGCGCCACGAATGCCTCGCGGATCAGGTCGAGGTCGCGCAGGGTCAGGTCGCACTCGTCGAACTGCCCGTCGGCGAGACGCTCGGAGATGATCCGGTCGACCATGCCGCGGATGGCCGGTTCGTCGTGGGACGTCAGCGACCGCACGGACGCCTCCACCGAGTCGGAGAGCATCAGGATCGCGGCCTCGCGGGACTGCGGCTTGGGCCCCGCATGGCGGAAGCGGCGGACATCCACGGACGCGGCAGCGTCCTCGGCCGCCGGCGTTCCGGGCGCGGCCCCCGATGCCGCCACGGCCTCGTCGCGAGCTTTGGCCAGGAAGTAGCTCATTGACGCGGTGCCGTGGTGCTGCGGGATGAAGGAGATCAGCGGCTTGGGAACCTTGTATTGGTATGCCAGTTCGATGCCGTTGGCGATGTGGGCCGCCACCACCGAGGCCGACTGCTCCGGCGTCAGCTCGTCGTGGACGTTGTCCATCCCGCCCTGGTTCTCGATGAAGGCGTGCGGGTTCGCGAGCTTCCCGATGTCGTGGTAGTAGGCCGCCACGCGGGTGACCAACGGGTCGGCGCCGATTGCCTCGGCGGCGCGCTCTCCGAGATTGCCGACCATCAGCGAGTGGTGGTACGTCCCGGGCGCCTCCATGAGCAACCGCCGGAGCAGCGGCTGTGACGGGTTGGCCAGTTCCAGCAGCTGGAACGACGTGGTGATCCCGAACAGGTTGCCCAGCACGGCGAACGTGCCGACCGCCGCCACGCCCGCGCCGCCGGCCGCGGCGAGCGAAGCACCCCAGAGCTGGATCACGCCCGTCAGGTCGCGATCGCCGAGGAGGGTGAACGTCGACACGACCATCACGTTGACGACAGCCATGGCGAGCGCCGCCTGGACGAAATGCCCGAGGCGCTCACCGCGGCGAACCACGACCAGCCCGGCGAGACCCATCAGGAAGGTGTACACGCCGAGCTCGGCAAGTCCCGTGATGCTGGCCGCGATGACGCCCAGCAGCGCGCTCAGGACCAGCGCGACGGACGAATCGAGAAGGATGGTCACCAGCAACGCCGCGACGGCGGTTGGCACGAAGTACGGCAGGACGGACCGATCCGTCGTGAGGCGAAGGGCGAGCGTGGCCAGGAGCAGCATGAGCCCGAGGAGCACCAGCGCGCTGCTGCGGTGCCAAAACTCCGAGCGGAA
>CAZENL010000007.1:0-49943 GCA_964513505.1 uncultured Anaerolineaceae bacterium | reverse complement strand
GCATCGTGGAGCGGCTGGGTATCCCGCAGCCAGAGGGCGGCATCGCCACGTCCCTCGAAGAGGCACTCACCGTCGCGGAGCGACTGGGCTACCCCGTGATCGTGCGGCCCAGCTTCGTGATCGGCGGTCTGGCCATCGACTTCTGCTTCGGTCCGCAGGATCTGGCGCGCCAGCTGGCCGCCGCCACCGTGGTGTCGGACGACCGGCCGGTTCGCATCGACGCCTACCTGGAAGGGTTGGAGGTCGACGTCGACGCCATCAGCGACGGACAGCAGGTGCTGATCCCGGGGCTCATGGAGCACGTCGAGCGTGCGGGCGTGCATTCGGGCGATTCGGTCGCCGTCTACCCGCCCCAGCGCCTCTCGGCCGCTGACCAGGGCTCGATCGTCAACGCCATCACGCGGTTTGCGCTGGAGCTCGGCGTGCGCGGGCTCATCAACGCCCAGTTCATCGTCCGCGAGGACGGCGTGTACCTGCTGGAGGTGAATCCGCGCGCCAGCCGGACGGTGCCGTTCATCTCCAAGGTGACGGGTGTGCCCATGGTCCGGCTGGCGACGCAGCTGGCTCTGGGCAAGTCGCTGGCCGAGCTTGGCTGGGAAGGCGGATTGCGGCCGCCACCGAACCTTGTCGCGGTCAAGGCACCCGTGTTCTCCACCTCCAAGCTGCGCGGCGTGGATCCGTCGCTCGGCCCCGGCATGCAGTCGACCGGAGAGGTCATCGGCATCGACACGGACCCGGACGTGGCGGTGGCCAAGGCGCTCATCGCGGCTTCCCTGCGGCCGCCGGTCGCGAGTGCCGCCGGCGCGGTGGCACTCATCTCGCTCGCCGACCGGGACAAATGGGCGCTGCCGGCCCTGGGAGAGGCGCTGGTTCGCGCCGGCTACCGGTTCGCGGCGACTGCCGGAACGGCGGCCGCACTGCGCGCCGCGGGCCACGACGTGACGGAGGTCGTGCGCCTCGGCGAAGAGGGCTCCGGTCTGGTCGGCATCCTCGATGAGATCGCTTCCGGCCGCGTGTCCCTGGTGGTGAATACGCCGGCGCCACGCTCTGGACCGGTCCGTGACGCGGCCGCTATTCGCCATGCGGCGGTGGCGGAGGGCATCCTCTGCCTGACCAGCGTGGACACGGCCATTGCCGCGGCACGTTCGCTGGACCCGGCGCTCCGTCCGCGCCTGGCGGAGGTTCGCTCACTCGCCGATTGGACCGCGCAAGGAGCAGTCCCCGTGGAGAGTGCCAGTCCCCGCTAGGTTCCTACGAGCATTCCCACGTTCGAGCGAAGTCGATCGCATCCACAGCCGACGTCGCGGCGCCCAGTCTCCAGTCGTAGCCATGCGATGTCCACTGCACCAGGAATGCCCTTGTGCCGTTCGCCGTCGTGTCCGTATGAACGACAACGGCGTCGTGGGAACCAATGGAAACAAACGCGGCACGATCGCCGAGTTCGGGAATCAACGGTGGCACGACGTCTGTTTCGGACGGCGTCTGAACGACGATCACGCCGCCGCTCGCAAGGAAGGTAGCCTCCGTGTCCTCCGAACGAACGTCCGTACCCGCCAGGTAGAAAACCGCGTAACTCGGTCGCGCGGCCTCACTCTTGACGAAGCTGACGTGGCGCAAGGTTCGACCGGCGAGTACGTGCACCCTGGTGGGGAATCCGGCTGCTTGGACCTTTCCGATTGAGGAATTCGCCCGGGGATCCAGGATTGGCACGTCGTACAGCCCGCCGCCATGGGTTGAGGCGGCCGGGTCCTTGAACACTGGAGCATCGGCGGGCCCGCAGCCGTCATCCGCGACAACTGCCTGCGGCTGCGCGGTCGGCAGCGGTTGCACGCGGACCACGGGCGAAGCCGTGCTGGTGAGTTTCCCGGGATCGACGCTGGCGGTGGCACCTGCAGCGCATCCGATGGCGAGCACCGCCACGGCGAACAGAGGAAGGACTGGGTGGGCTCTCGTCACGATCGGCCCCTTGCTGACTCCGGCTCGAATGCATCCATGACGTCTGGCGACGTCCCGTCGTGATCTTTCGTCGATCTCCTTGACGGTGACCATGGCTGGGATCGATCGTAGTCATTCCGTGTGGCCCCAACCGACGCGAATCGCGCTGCCTCCAGCCGCGCTCGTCCTGCTGGTCGGGCCTTCGGGGAGTGGCAAGAGCACGTTCGCCCGCAGGCACTTCCCGCCGGACGCCGTCCTCTCGTCGGACGCATTCCGCGCCGCGGTCTCCGGCAGCGCGGCCGATCAGTCCGCCACGGATGCGGCCTTCCGGCTGCTGCACGCGGCGGCGGAGGCGCGCCTTGCCAGGGGCCTGCTGACCGTGATCGACGCCACCAACGTCACCCGCGCCGCGCGGGAGCCACTCCTGGCCATGGCGGAGCGCCACGGTCGGCCGGCGATCGCCATCTGCTTCGAACTCAGCGTGGGGGAGTGCCTGGCCTGGAACGCGCTGCGACCCGGCCGGGTGGTGCCCGCCCGCGTCATCCGCCGTCAGCACGCGACCTTCCTGCGGGCCGTGTCCCACCTCACCGCCGAGGGGTTCCGCGTGGAGCGGCTGCGCGGTCCGCGCGACGTCAGCGAGGCAAGCGTCAGCCTGGCCGATTAGCGCCCAGAAAGGGGAGGGCGCCCCGCCTTCTCAGACGGAGCGCCCAGCTGCGACTCCCCGGTGAGTCGCGGTGGATTCGGAGCAGCCAGACGGTGGTGCGGCGGCGCTCAGCGCGAGGGCGCGGACCGGTGCGGTCATCGCCTGCGCGGTCATCTCGGCGGCGTTGCCGGATCGCGCTGCCTCCGCCTCGCGAACGGCATTCCGCTTGGCCAGCTCGCGATCCAGGCGGGCCTTGTTCTCGTCCAGCTGGAACCGGATGATCGTATTGAATGTGGACATCTCATCGTCCTCCTGTAAGTGTTTCATCTAACTCGTGGCCAGGCAAGCCGGCACATGGACTGTGATTGGTTGATGGAGCCGGAGCTAGCCGATGAAGCGGCTGAGCTCGACGCCCGCCTCCGCAAGGCGCTCGCGGCGGAGGCTGTAGTAGGTGAGGCTGCCTTCCTCGGTGACGGTGACCAGCCCGGCGGCGCGCATCTGCGCCAGGTGGTGCTTCATGGTCGGCTTCGACAGCTCCAGTTGGGTGGCCAGCTCGGTGAGGTACCAGTCCCGGTCGGCCAGCAGCTTGAGCGTGCGGAGCCTGGTTGGATCCCCGAGCGTGCGGTAGAGGCGAACCACGGACGGGGGCGGCATGCCTGCGTCGGCAGCCTCCAGCACCGCATCCGTGATGGGGTAGGCGAACAGGCGCCAATCGGCGCCCTGGTAGATGTAGTTGAACGGACGTGAGAAATAGGACGGCGCGAGGATCACGCGCCGGATCTGGCTGTCCGGGACCCAGCGCAGGCCGCCGGTCACGCGCTCGATCAGGTCATCCGGGCTGAGGGTCCGCTGCTCATGCCGGCGAGCCGCCACGTCCCGCTCGGCAAACCGGGCGACACGCTTCTCGATCTCCTGGAAGAGCGGCAGCCATGCGGCGAGTGCCGCGCGCATGGAAAGGAACTGCTTATCGGACGCGACAAGGAATGGCCCCACCTCGCCACCGAAGTGCTCGCTGAGGTGCGGATTGATCTCCGCCATCGCCGCCGGATCGCGATCCAGCGCGCGTTCGATCAGGGCATCCGGAACCGCTTCATTCAGGCTGTCCCGGATCACCACCTTGGCGATCCCGCGTGCTCCGGTGGCCTTCACGGCCGCGACCACGTCGGCCGCGGTGCGGATCTCCTTGTCCGCCACCAGGATGGAGGCGAGCCCGTGGAAGATGCCGGTGTGCTCCTCGCCGAAACAGTCGTCCAGCGACGCGAGCAGTTCCGGGCCAAGTGCCTGCCGGCTGCGCAGCAGCCAGGCGCGGTCCTCCGGCAGCAGATCCGACTCGTCTGCCAGCCCGATCTGCGCGCTGATCAGGAAGTCATACCCGGTCCGCGCATCGAAGGCCACGTTCTGGGCTCGGGCGCCGCCCGAGAAGTCGCGCACCATCGGCCGGGCAGGCGCGGCGACGGACGCATTGGCTGCGTGTCGCTGGGTGCTGGCGGCCGTTGCCCGAGCCATCTGATGAGCCTCCACTAACTGCTGTTAGATGAAAGGCTAACACTCCGATTCCGTCGTTGTCAACAGGCAGAACGGCGTTCGACCTTCGCCACCCCGCGGCGTGGCACAATCGCTGACCGAGCCCCGATCCTCGCGTTCCAAAGCTGGAGCCCCAGTGCCCGCCTCCACGTCCGACCTGCCCAAGGTCCGCTTCACTGACCGCAAACTGGACAACGGCCTGCGTGTCATCGTGGCGCCGGACCGGTTGGCGCCCGTGGTGGCCATCAACATCTGGTACTCGGTCGGCTCCAAGCACGAGTCGCCCGGCAAGACCGGCTTTGCGCACCTCTTCGAGCATTTCATGTTCCAGGGGTCGCGCCACGTGGGCAAGGCGGAGCACATGGCCATCGTGCAGGGCGCCGGCGGCGTCAACAACGCCACCACCTACTTCGACCGCACCAATTACTTCGAGACGCTGCCGTCACACCAGGTGGAGCTTGGCCTCTGGCTCGAGGCGGACCGCATGGCCACGCTGCTCGACGCGCTCAGCCAGGAGAACCTGGACAACCAGCGCGAAGTGGTCAAGAACGAGAAGCGCCAGAGCTACGACAACCGGCCGTACGGCTCGTTCTACGAGAAGCTCATGGGGCACGTCTTCCCCGACGGCCATCCGTACCAGCACACCCCGATCGGGAGCATGGCGGACCTGGATGCAGCCAGCCTGGACGACGTCACCAGCTTCTTCCGGGCCTGGTACGGCCCGAACAACGCGGTTCTCACCATCGCGGGGGACGTGGACGAGGAGCCGGTGTTCGCGGCCGTGGAACGTCTCTTCGGTGACATCCCGCCAACGCCGCCCCTGGCCGAGTTCCGACTCCCCCAGACCCCGCCGCACATCGGTGCCGAGGTGCGCGAGGTGGTGCCGGACGCGGTGCCCCTGGAACGGGTGCATTTCGGGTTCCGCATGCCGGCCTATGGGACGCGCGAGTTCGATGCCTTGGAGGTCGGATCGCAGATCCTGGCCGGAGGCAAGGGCAGCCGGCTCTATCGCCGGCTGGTGCGTGACGAGCGAATCGCCCAGGACGTGGTCGCCTTTGCCCTCCCGCTGGTGTCCGGCAACTCCATCTTCGCGGGCTGGGTCACGGCACGGCCGGAGAGCGATTCGGCAACCGTGGAGCGCGCTTTCCTCGCGGAGCTGGACCGGCTCGCCAGCGAGAAGGTGACCGACGACGAGCTGGCGCGCGCCCGAGCCCTCATCGAATCGGCCGAGCTGGCGGGCCTCTCGCGCATGGAGGAAGTCGCCGACCGCCTGAGCATGTATGCGACCTACTTCGATCGTCCGGAGCTGATCAACGAGCAGTTGGGTCGCTACCTGGCCGTGGACGCCGAGCAGATCCGGAGCGTGGCTGCGGACGTGTTCCGGCCGGACAACCGGGCCGTGGTGACCTACGTGCCGGCTGACGGCGCAGGGGTCGCCGACGAGGGAGGGGAGTCGTGAGCCAGGCAGAGCATCCCGGGGACGACCGGGACAGCGTCGTCACCCCGGAGGAGGCGGCACGCGACTTCTCCACGGATGCGCCCGAGGCCGTCGACGCACCGGACGATCATCCGCAGCGCGAGGACCTCCTGGAAGGATCAGGACCGGCGGCGGCCGCGGTGGCCGTGCCAGCCGGCGGAGATGCATCGGCCGCGGCCGCGGCGCCGGGGACAGGAACCCTGGGCGTGCTGGATCGGCGGCCGTCAGCGGCCGCACCGCGCGAGTACCACTTTCCCCGCTTCGACCGGCAGACCCTGCCGAGCGGCCTCCAGATCGTCACGGCCAACGTGCCCGGCCGCCCGCTGCTGACCGCTCAATTGCTGATCCGCGGGAATGCCGGCGGCGGCGTGACGTCCGAGCCGGCCGAATTGGGGGGCGTGACCGTGCTGATGGCACGCGCGCTGAGCGAAGGCACGCGGCGGCGCGATGCGGTTGCGCTCGTGGAGGCCTCGGAACGACTGGGCGCGGAGCTTTCCGCCGACGCAGGCTGGGACAGCGTGGCGGCGGGCGTGGACGTGCCGCGTTCGCGGCTCGAGCCGGCGCTGGCCCTGCTGGCGGAGATGGCCCTGGAACCGAGCTTTCCGGAGAACGAGGTCACGCGTCTCCGCGAGGAGCGCGTCAACGACCTGAAGCAGGCCAAGGCGGATCCCCGCCGGCGCATCGAGCGGCTCTTCCCGGAGCAGCTCTACGACGCCGCAACGCCGTACGTCCGTCCGCTCGCCGGCACGGAGGAGACCGTCACGCGGATCGACCGCGAAGCGGTGGTCGCGCGCCACCGGACAGTCATGCGCGCCGGGGCGAGCACGTTGCTGGTGGCGGGGGACCTGACCGGCATCGACGTCGCCGGCCTCGCGTCAAGGGCCTTCGCGGACTGGCCGGTGGTCGATCCCATGGCCGCCACCGAGCCGATCGTGGTCAAGCCCCGGCAGGGCGCGCCACGGATCCTGCTCGTTGACCGGCCGGGCTCGCCGCAGTCGGAGATCCGGGTCGGCCATATCGGGCTGCCGCGGCGGGTGCCGGACTTCCATGCGCTGGCGGTGCTCAACACGATTCTCGGCGGGCTCTTCAACTCCAGGCTCAACCGGCTCCTGCGCGAGGAGAAGGGCTACACCTACGGCGTGCACTCGGGCTTCGACTTCCGGCGTTCGGCCGGCCCGTTCGTGGTGCGGTGCGCGGTTCAGAGCGACGTCACCGTTCCGGCCGTGCAGGAGATCCTGCGGGTGCTCCAGGGTATGCGCGATGACCCGGCCACGGCCGAGGAGCTGTCGCTTGCCCGGGACTTCCTGGTCGGCGTCTTTCCGCTGCGCTTCGAGAGTGCCGGCCAGGTGGCCGCGGCGCTGGGCGGCCTGATCGTGTTCGAGCTGCCGGACGACGAGCTGGATCGCTACCGTCCGGCCGTGTCCGCCGTGACCGCGGACGACGTCAGCGCGGCAGCGCTCGCGCACGTGCGACCGGATGACGCGAGCATCGTGCTGGTCGGCGACGCGGCCGTCTTCGAGGCGCAACTCCGCGATGCCGGCCTCGGCGACGTTGCCGTCCTGCGCGAGCGCGGGGAGGCGGCCGAAGCGGCGTGATCGTCGTGCTCGGGAGACCCGGGTTATCGATGTCGGGACAGTCGGATGCGGGACCTGCCGATTCCGATGGCCTCGGGCTCGCAGGACGAGCGGCGCGGATCGCACTGGCCGCGCGCGCCGCCGGTGCGGCGGTGGAGCTGGTGGGTTCCGTGGGTGATGACCCGGAAGGCGACCAGGTGATGGTCCGCCTGGGCAGGGCCGGCATCGGGCACTCGGCGGTCCTGCGCGACCCGTCGGCGCGGACACCGCTCGGCGCCCGCGAGCCCGCGGCCCGGCCGCCGCGCCTGGAGCCCGCGGACATCGCGCTGGGTCTGTCGTATGTAACGGAGTGCCGCGTCCTGGTGATCGCCGAAGCGTTGCCCGCCGACGCGCTGGCGATTGCCGGCGAAGCCGCGGCGTACCACGGCGCCGCGATCGTGGCGATCGTGGAGGAGGGGAGTCACGCGGCCGACGGCCTCCCCGCCGGAGCGACGGTCCTGGAGGCTCCACGCGAGGAAGGGGCGGAGGATGCGTTGGCGGCGGCCACGGGCGATGGAGAACCGCCGGCGGACGGCGCGCCGACAGCACGTTCCGACACGTTCAGCCGCCTGGTGGCGGCGTACGCGGTCGCGCTGGAACGCGGCGAAGACCCCGGCACGGCATTCCGCAAGGCCAGCGGCGCCGCGGGCTGGGAAGCCGTCAGCTCGTGAGCGCGCCGGCGAGCGGAGTCACGGAGCCGATCGTCGTCTTCGGCAACGACGTCCTGGCCTATGACTTCGGCCATCACCATCCGTTGACCCCGCGGCGGTTCGGGCCGGGCATCGACCTCCTGCGCGCCGTCGGCGCGAGGCGGTTCATCGAGCCGCCGGTCGCGACGGACGCGCAGCTCGAGCGCCTCCACGAGCGCCGCTACATCCAGACGGTCAAGTCGTTCTCCGACGATCCCGACCAGCCGTCACGGATGGGCATCGGCCCCGGAGACTGCCCGCCGTTCCACGGTATGCACGAAGCGTCGGCGGCCATCGCGGGCGGCTCGATCGTGGCGGCCGAGGCCATCCTCCGGGGAGAGGCAGACCATGCGTTCAACCCTGGCGGCGGCCTGCACCACGCCATGGCGGGGCACGCCAGCGGCTTCTGCATCTACAACGACGTGGCGCTGGGCGTTGCCGCGGCACGCGACGCCGGCCACCGGGTGCTCTACCTGGACTTCGACGTGCACCACGGCGACGGCACGCAGGCGCTCTTCTGGGACGACCCGCAGGTGCTCACCTTCTCCATCCACGAGACGGGGCTGGCGCTCTTCCCGGGGACCGGTTTCGTGGAGGAGAGTGGCGGCGAAAGCGCTCTTGGGACGACCGTGAACGTGCCGCTGGAGCCGTACAGCGGCGACGACAGCTGGTGGGCGGCCGTTGAAGCGGTCGTGCCCGCGCTCGCCGACGCGTTCCGGCCCACGTTCCTGGTCACGCAGCACGGCTGCGACTCGCACACCTGGGATCCGCTCGCGCACCTGCGCGTAACCACGGCCTCGTACGCGCGTGCCGTGTCCCTGGCGGACGGGATCGCGCACCGGTACTGCGAAGGCCGCTGGCTCGCCACCGGTGGTGGGGGCTACGACGCCTACCGCGTGGTGCCCCGTTCGTGGGCCCTGGTGCACCTGGCACAGCGACACGTGGAACCGCCGGAGTCGACTCCGGCCGAGTGGCGTGCCCGCTGGGAAGGCCCGGCGCAGAAGCACGGCCAGTCGCCGCTGCCGGACCGCATGATCGACTCCGCAGGCGTTGCTCCTGCCGAGCCGGACGGCGCGCAGCGCCGCAATGCCGCGACCGTGGAGCGGGCGCTGGGGTCGGCGCTGCGCATGCTCGCCGACCCGCCCGCGCCGCCCAGCTAATCGACCGTCGGGCGAGCTTCCCGCCGGTCCGGGAGCCGCCCGCTCAGGACCCCGCCTCAGTCGCGGAGCACGGCAAGCATCCTCAGGGTGCTGAGAACGTCACGTCGATGAGGCCGACCGCGCCGCCTTGGCCGGATATCTGGACGCGGTAGTCGGTCCCCGATGTGGGTGTCCACGTTTCGGTGCCGTAGTGGCAATCGACCTCCGTCAGGGAATTGATGTCTGTCCCCGAGTAGACGCTGATGATCGGTGTCGAGCTCGTGTTCGTGGCGGTGAACGTCAGGTCGTTGGTGGTCGTGGCGTGGAACGCGTACCAGAACGTTGCGCCGTTCACGTCGGCACCGCCCGTGCAACCGGACGGTTCGCCAGGCTCGACCGTGGCCTTGCTGCTGTCGATGCCGGTGGCCGAGTAGCCGTCTGCCACGGTGATCGCGTTGGCGAAGTCGTCATTGGCTGGTGGCGTCACGGTCTGGATCTTGATTTTGAGGGTGCCGGAAGTGAAGCTGTAGCCGCCGGCCTGGACCCAGTACCTGGTCCCGGCCGCGACATGGAACGCGATGCTGGAGTGCAGGTACTCCGGCTCCGGCAGACGGCTGTCGTCGTCGCAACCGACCTGCGTCAGGCTGCCCGGGTTGGGTCCCGAGTAGGCGGCCAGGATGGTGTCGAAGCTGCTCCCCAGCGTCTGGACTCGCACCACCGCGTTGCTTGACGGCGTGAAGGAATACCAGACCGAGTTGTTGGGCACGTCGCTGCAACTCGGGTCGGCCTCGCCCACTTGGTTGGTGGCGTACAGAGTCGAGATGCTTTCGGAGAACGGGGCGCCCAGCGAAACGTTCTTCGCGGACGCGATGTTGTCGTTGGACGGCGGCGTGCCCCGGCTCACGTGCACCTTGAACTGGCCGTTGCCGCCACTGCTGCCGCCAATGGCAACCCGGTAGGTCTGGCCGTTGGTAAGCCTGGCGACGATCGGCCCGCCGCAACCGATCGGGCTCAGCCCTCCCACCGAAGAGCCGCTGAAGATGCCGGTGACTTCCTCGAACATGCTGTTGGTCGATTCGAAGCGGTAGTTCCCCGTGGAGGCGGGTTTGAAGGTGTACCAGACCGTGCCGCCCACCCAGCCGTCACACGCCTGTGGCTCGTTCTTCTGCAGCGTGGCCGCGGTGGTGTTGCCGGTGAGGTCGGTCGGCACAGTCCCAATGGACTTCGGCGTGGAGAAGGTGTCGTTGGATGGCGAAGAGACCGCGCGCAGTCGGAGTCGTACGTTGCCAAGGTTGGAGGTGTTCGCGCCGACCTGGATGGAGTAGGTGGTTCCCTTGACGGCTCGGAAGCTCACACTCGACTGGTTGGTGCACGAATCCAGCGTGAGTCCTGCGCCGCGGTAGATGGCGATGGCCGCTAGGAAGTCACCCTTCAGGTTGTCCACGCGGACGGTCTGCGACTTGGTTGGGGTGAACCGATACCAGACGGTGAACTGCTGATACGCGCAGTTGCTGACAGGCTCGCTGTCGTTCGTTGCGCCCCGAATGTCCTGGATCGGGCCCTTGTACGGCAAAGTGCCGACGGTGAGCGGGGTGGTGCTGGCGTCGTTGGATGGCGGGGTCAGGGCGACCACGTTGAAGTGGAGGCTGTGGCCTGCATGGTCGTTGCTGTAGACACCGACCTGGAACCAGTAGGTGGTGCCGCCCGTTGCCGGGAGGACCAGGTCGGCCGCGTTGCCGTTCGTGCGACTGTCGCAGTCGTGCTCCGAGAGGGTCGCCAGCGTCGTCCCGGTGTAGATGGTGATCACCGCGCTGACGTTGCTGCCGCGCGTGTCGAGACCCACCAGCGTGTCCGAACCCGGCGTGTAGCTGTACCAGACGGTCTGGCCGGTCATGCCGCAGTCCATCCGCTCCGATCCCTCGGTCGTTGCGTCGGTCACGTCCACGACCTTGTTGGCGGGAAGCGAGGAGATGGCCTGGGCACTGGCGAAGTTGTCGTTGCCGGGGGCGGTTGCGGGCACCACCGCCCCTGACGCGGCCGCGGTCAGCACCGCCGATGACCCGACCAGGATCAGCGCGAGACCGGCCGTCCCGAGCCCACGCACCAATCGTCGAGGCTGCACTCGAATCCCTCCCGGATCGCCGCAAGCCCGGCGACGCGACGCGGACACCAGCCTGCCCGCGACGGCAGCCTAGCCATCGGGAAGCGCGCGGTCAACGGATCAGGGGCAGTTCGTTCCGGAGGGCGTCCATCCGGCGTGTCGGCCGGAACCACCAGCGACATGCACATCTAGTTGACAGGTTCAGGCCGGAATGCTGCCTATACTCGGGCGCTCGTGACCGCACGTTCTCGCCCTCACAGCACGTCTGCCGCAGACCCGCTGGCTGCCTTCCATCCCGCCACGCGGGACTGGTTCCGTGCCTCATTCGCGGAGGCCACGCCGGCCCAGGCACAGGGCTGGCCGGCCATCGCCGACGGGCGGCACACCCTGATCTGCGCGCCCACGGGGAGTGGCAAGACCCTGGCCGCGTTCCTGTGGTGCCTGGACCGTCTCATGGCTCAGCCAACACCCGCGGATCCGCTGCGCCGCCTGCGCGTGCTCTACGTCTCTCCGCTGAAGGCGCTCGTCCACGACGTCGATCGCAACCTGCGGGCGCCCCTGGCGGGCATCGCCCTCGCGGCCCAGAAGCGCGGCGAAACCCCGACTGAGGTGCGCGTCGGGATGCGCACCGGTGACACGCCGGCCGACGAGCGTCGAGCGTTCGGGAAGCGGCCGCCGGACATCCTGGTCACCACCCCGGAGTCGCTGTACCTGTTGCTGACTTCGGCCGCTCGGGAGGCGCTGCGCGGCATCGAGTGGGTCATCGTCGACGAGATCCACGCCCTGGCCAACACCAAGCGCGGCGCGCACCTGGCGCTCTCCCTGGAGCGGCTGGAGGCGCTGTCGGACAAACCGCCGCAGCGCATCGGGCTGTCGGCCACGCAGCGCCCGTTGTCGGCTGTGGCGGGTTACCTCGGCGGCCGCATGCCGTCGGTGCAGAGCGCGTCAGTCGAACCTGGCGCGGATCCCGGGACCGCGCATGGCGCTCCCGCGCGACCCGTCACGATCGTGGACGCCGGCGTGCGCAAGCCGCTGGAGCTCCAGGTGGTGGTTCCCGTGGAGGACATGGCCCGCATCGGCGAGGTCCTGCCCGTGGAGGAGATGCGCGGCGGGCCGGCGGCGGGGCCGGAGCAGCGCAGCAGCATCTGGCCGGAGATCTACCCGCGGCTGCTGGAGCTGATCCGCGCGCACCGCAGCACCATCGTGTTCGTCAACAGCCGCCGCCTGGCCGAGCGCCTGTCGCGGCAACTCAACGAGCTGGCCGGGGAGGAACTGGTCCGAGCGCACCACGGTTCGCTGGCCCGCGAGCAGCGCGTTCTGATCGAGGAAGCGCTCAAAGAAGGCCGGCTGCCGGCGCTGGTGGCCACCAGCTCGCTGGAGCTGGGCATCGACATGGGCGCCGTGGACCTGGTCATCCAGGTGGAGAGCCCGGGTTCCGTGGCTCGCGGCCTGCAGCGTGTCGGACGAGCCGGCCACCAGGTCGGCGAGCCGTCCAAGGGCGTGATCTTTCCCAAGTACCGCGGTGACCTGTTGGAAGTCGCGGTGGTCACCAAGCTCATGCACGCGGGCGCCATCGAGCCGACCGTGGTGCCGCGCAACCCGCTGGACATCCTTGCCCAGCAGATCGTGGCCACGGCCGCGGAAGGGCTCTGGAAGGCGGACGACCTGTACGCCCTGGTGCGTCGCGCGGACAACTTCGCCGAGCTGGGACGCGAATCCTTCGAGGCCGTGCTGGGCATGCTGGCCGGGCAGTACCCGCAGGACGAGTTCGCCGAACTGCGGCCCCGGGTGGTCTGGGACCGCGTGGCGGGCACGGTCCAGTCGCGCCGGGACGCCCGCACGGTGGCGATCATCAGCGGCGGCACCATCCCGGATCGCGGCCTCTTCCCGGTCTTCCTGGTGGACGAGGCCGGCTTGCCGGCGACCACGGACGGGCCGGGTCCCGGGACGCGGGCACGCGCCGCACGCAGCGGCGGCCGCCGCGTCGGCGAGCTGGACGAGGAGATGGTCTACGAGGCCCGGGCAGGGGAGGTGATCCTGCTTGGCGCTTCGGCGTGGCGCATCGAATCGATCGAGCGCGACCGCGTGCTGGTCTCGCCCGCGCCCGGCGAGCCCGGCAAGATCCCCTTCTGGAAGGGCGACGGCATCGGCCGGCCGATCGAGTTGGGCCGCGAGCTTGGCAAGTTCACGCGCGAATTCGGGGAGCTGGCAGCGTCCGGCGAGGCGGGCCGCAAGAAGGCCCTGAAGCTCCTCACCGCCGAGCACGACCTGGACGAGCGGGCGGCCAGGAACCTGCTCGGCTACCTGGACGACGAGCGCGAGGCCACGGGCACGCTGCCGACCGACCGGACCATCGTGCTGCAGCGCTTCCGCGACGAGCTCGGGGACTGGCGCGTCTGCCTGCTCACGCCGTTCGGTGCCCGCGTGCACGCGCCGTGGGCGCTGGCGATCGAGGCGCGGCTGCGGGAGAGCCTGGGCATCGAGGTACAGCCCATCTGGTCGGACGACGGCATCGTGGTCAGGCTGCCATCGACCGAGGACACGGGCGTGCTCTTCGGCGGATTCGACGACGGTCAGGAGCGTGCCGCCGATGGCGCCGGCCCCGCCCTGGACGCGGCCGGTCCGCTGGCCGGCGTGCGTGCCGCGGAGGCGGCCGTGCTGATCCCATCGGACGAAGTGGAGGAGATGGTCGTCGGCACGGTCGGCGGCTCGGCGCTGTTCGCCAGCCGCTTCCGGGAGAACGCGGCGCGTGCCCTGCTCCTGCCGCGGCGACGGCCGGGCCTGCGCACGCCGCTCTGGCAATCGCGCCAGCGGGCGGCGCAGTTGCTGACCGTGGCCAGCCGCTACGGCTCGTTCCCCATCATCCTCGAGACCTACCGCGAGGTGCTCCAGGACGTCTTCGATCTGCCCGCCCTGCGCGAGGTGCTGGCCCAGATCGAGCGCCGCGAGATCCGCGTCGTGAGCGTGGAAACGCGCAGCGCGTCGCCGTTCGCGAGCTCGCTGTTGTTCGACTACATCGCGGCCTACATGTACGAAGGCGATGCCCCGCTGGTCGACCGGCGAGCACAGGCGCTGGCGCTGGACCGAGACCTCCTGCGCGAGCTGCTCGGCGTGGAAGAGCTCCGCGAGCTGCTGGACGCCGACGCCCTGGCCGAGCTGGAGCTGGAGCTCCAGGCGCTGACCGACGAGCGGGCCGCCGGCTCGGTCGACCAGGTGCACGACCTGCTGCGGCGCATCGGCGACCTGTCCGGCGCGGAGGTCGCGGACCGGGTGCGCGGACCGGACGCCCGCGCGCGTGGCCGGATTGCGGGAGAGTGGCTGGAGGCGCTGGCCGCGGACCGTCGCGCCGTGCAGGTGCGGATCGGCGGCGAGTCGCGCTGGATCGCGGCGGAAGACGCCGGCCGCTACCGGGACGGCGTTGGGGCGGCGCCGCCCCGGGGAGTGCCGGAGGCGTTCCTGGTGCCGCCGCGCGACCCGCTCGGCGGTCTGCTGGCGCGGTGGGCGCGCCACCACGGGCCGTTCCTCTCCGCGGACCCGGCGCAGCGCTGGAGCATGCCGGTCGGCGTGGTCGAGACCGCGCTTGAGCACCTCATGGCCGCCGGCACGCTCGTGCGCGGCGAATTCCGGCCGGGTGGCGTGGAACGCGAGTGGTGCGACCCGGAAGTGCTGCGGTCGTTGCGACGCCGGTCCTTGGCACGCCTCCGCCGCGAGATCGAGCCGGTCCAGCCGGCTGCCCTGGGCAAGTTCCTGCCTGCCTGGCAGGGCGTCGGCTCGGCGAGCGGCGGCATCGGGCGGCTGGCCGAAGTGCTGGCACAGTTGGAAGGCGTGGCACTGCCGGCCTCCGCGCTGGAGCGAGACATCCTCCCGGCACGGGTCCGCGGGTATTCAGCGCGCCTCCTCGATGAGTTGACGGCTGCCGGCGAGATCACCTGGGTCGGTGTCGGCGCCCTGGGCCGCGACGACGGCAAGGTGGCGCTGTACCGCCCGGACCGGTTGGCCCTGCTGTTGAGTGCCTCGAGTGTTCCCGGCCCGACCGCAGAGCCGACGGGCGGTTCGCCGGCGTCAGGCGCGTCGAACTCGCGGTCAGTCCCCGCAGTTGAGGGTGCTGCTCAAAAGTCCGGCAACAATCCGCCAACGGCGGTGGCGGGCGGGACGGGAGCGCGCGAGGCGGGCACGTCCTCACCATCTGATTGGGTAGGAGAGGCGATTCGTCGCCACCTCGCCGATCGTGGCGCGTCCTTCTACCGGGAGATCCTGGCCGGCGTGCTGCGGGTGGCCGCGCAGGACGGACGCAAGCAGCCGACGGAGCGCGAGCTGCTGGATGCGCTGTGGGACCTGGTCTGGACGACGCAGGTGACCAACGACACGTTCGCGCCCCTGCGGGCGCTGCGCTGGCCGCGGACGGGCAAGGATCGCAGCGCGGCACGGCCGAGACTCGGGGCCAGCGGGCGGATGGGTCCTCCTGAGGCGGCCGGTCGCTGGTCGCTGGTGAGCGAGGCGGTCAGCGTATCCATCGCGCTGGCGGGCCGTGCCCCTTCGGACACCGAGCGGCGCCACGCGGTTGCGTCCGGGCTCCTGGACCGTCTGGGCGTCGTCACACGGGACGGTGTTGCCGCGGAGGGCGTGGCCGGTGGGTTCGGTGCCGTCTACCCGATCCTGCGTGAGCTGGAGGAGCGCGGTCGGGTCCGCCGCGGTTACTTCGTCGAGGGTCTCGGAGGTGCGCAGTTCGCGCTTGCTGGTGCCGTCGACCGGCTTCGCGCCGAGCGCACGGACCCATCCGGAGATCGCCCGGCCGCCTCGCAGGCGTTGCTGCTTGCGGCCACGGACCCGGCCAATCCGTATGGCGCATCGTTGCCATGGCCGCGTTTCGGTGACGACGACCGTCGCGTCCTGACGCGCTCCGCCGGCGCGTACGTGGTGCTCGTGGACGGTGAAGCGGCGCTTTACCTGGATCGCGGCGGCAAATCACTCCAGACCCTGCCGGTCTTCAGCGCCGATCACGTCGCCGAGGCAGCGCTCCGCGCCGTCTACGGCCTGGTCCTGGATGGGCGCGTCCGGAGCCTCCAGATCGAGCGGGTGGACGGCGTCAGCACGGCCGAATCGGCACACCGCCAGCGGCTTGCCGACGCCGGATTCCGGCCCGGCTATCGGGGCATGACGGCGCGCCTGTCCGTGCCCTGACCCGCGGCGCAGGGCACACGGCGGGCTGGCGATCCGCAATGAAGGTGGCGGAAATGACATCGCCAGTGGGTTGCGCATCCCCGGCCACCCGTCCATGCTGGTCCCGGGCCTGCGGGCCCAGACGACCTATTCCGGTTCAGCGGGGGCTGCCGCCATGTTCAAACGCATCTGCCAGGGCTTGACCGCGCTTCTGGCTGTGGCCCTCGTGGCCTCGCCGGCGAGTGCGGCCCAGCAGGGGAATGTCACCGGTTCGCCGGCCACGGCAACTGGCAACCGCGCCGCGCCGCACGCCTCCACGCGCAAGATCGCGCTCGGCGTTTCGATGCTGCCGTTCGCCGATCAGAACACCTACGATTCGTTCACGGCCGCGACCGGCAGGCCACCGGCCGTGTGGTCCATCTGGGCGGACTGGGCGGACAGCACCTCGGCGTTTCCGACGGCCCTGGTGAACCGGCTCAAGCAGGGCCACTCCGTTCCGCTGATCATTTGGCAACCGGTTGGTGCCGGGAAGCCGCCTGGCCACTCGGGCTCGCCGGGGCTGGAAGAGAGCTGTGGGGTCGACTACAGCAAGATCATCGGCGGCGACTGGGACACGTACATCCGCAGCTGGGCCACGGCGGCCATCGGCAAGGGCCCCATCCTGATGCGCTTCGCGCACGAGATGGACGGCGGCTGGTTCCCGTTCGGGTTCACCCGCTGCCAGAACTCCGCCGCCAAGTTCAAGACCATGTGGAAGCACGTGGTCACGATCTTCCGTTCCGCCGGTGCCACCAACGTGAAGTTCGTCTGGAGTCCCCTGAAGGCCAACACGCACGCGAAGCAGCTGTATCCGGGCAACGCGTGGGTGGACTACGTCGGCGTCTCCAGCTTCAACTGGGCGTCCGCTCACCATGCGCCGTGGCAGAGCCTGGTCACCGTGGTCAAGCACTTCACGGACGGCCTCATGAGCTACGCCAGCTCCAAGCCGTGGATCCTGGCGGAGACGGGTTCGGTCCCCTCCGAGCATGGTCACAGCCGGGCGTCCTGGCTCACCAGCGGCTACAAGGCCCTGTACAGCCAGATCCCCAACATCAAGGCGATCGTCTACTTCAACATCGACATGCGGTCGATTTCCGACCAGCCCAACTGGACGCTCACACCCGGTGCCGATATCAATGCGTACAAGTCACTGCTTCAGAACAGCCACTTCCAGGGCAAAGTCAGCTAGCCACCCCGGCCTCCTGCGCCAGGTAACAGCCGTGGCTGGGAACGCGACCTCTGGTTGGCCAGGATGGTGACCTTCGTCCGGTTGCGCGGTCGAGGACCCTTCGGCACGCTCAGTGAGCCGGATCCCATTCCATGTCGTCGAGGGTCGTTCTCGTGATCAAGCGTGTCTCTCTGAGCCTTGCGCTGGTGCTTGCGCTCGTTCTCGTGTCCGCACCCGTGAGTGCGGCCCCGCGAGAGCCCAGTTCCAGCCACCGTACGGCCGCGGCCCGCCAGATCGCCCTGGGAGTCTCCATGCTCCCCGACGGTGCCGATAGTTACACCGCGTTCAAGGCCGCCACCGGCAACGCCACCATCCCGGCGCCGGCGCTCTGGTCGCTGTGGGTCAACTGGGCGGACGACAGCTCCGCGTTCCCCACGGCCATGGTCGCCACACTCAAGAAAGCCGGCACGGTGCCCCTTATCTTCTGGCAGCCCACGGGCTATGCGTCACCCCCGAATCAGTCGGGCGCACCGCTCCAGCAGGATTGCGGGACCCCCTACACCACGATCATTGGCGGTGCGTGGGACAGCTACATCACCACGTGGGCGACTGCCGCCATGAACAGCAAGAGCCGGATCCTGGTCCGGTTCGCGCACGAGATGGACGGCAAATGGTTCCCGTGGGGCGACACCAACTGCGGCAACACACCCGCCGGGTTCAAGACCATGTGGAAGCATGTGGTCAGCATCTTCCGGACCGTCGGCGCGACGAACGTGAAGTTCGTCTGGAGTCCCTACCAGGCGCGTGCCAAGCAAGTGGCGTTCTATCCGGGCAACGGTTGGGTGGACTACATTGGCTTCACGGTCTTCAACTGGGCCGGCGCTCACCCGCCCGCCGCGTGGACGGATCTGGTGACCGGTATCAAGCAGGCGACCAAGAACCTGACGTACGCCGGCGGGAAGCCCTGGATCGTCGCCGAGACAGGATCGGCAGAAGCGCCCGGCCATACCCGGGCATCGTGGCTGACCACCGGCTACAAGGGTGTCTATAGCCAGCTGCCCAAGGTCGCGGCCATCGTCTATTTCGACATGGACATGACGGCCGTTGCCGGCCAGCCTGACTGGTCCCTCGGCAGCGCAGATCTCAGCGCCTACGCGGCGTTGCTCAAGACGAAGAAATTCCAGGGAAAGATCAGCTGATTTGCGCAGGCAGCCGCGCCTCCGGCTGGGACCATTCGCCGGGTTGCGCATCCGCGCCAGCCCGGCCATGATACGAGTCTGGCTGCTGCGGCCAGCATTCGCTCCACGTCACCGGGGGACATAGCCGTGTCATTTCGCGCCCTACCAGGCCTGACCGCGCTGCTCGCGATCGCTCTGGTCTCGACGCCCGTCAGCGCAAACCCAGCAGCTCCGGCGACCGTGTCCGGGCGGACGATCGAAGCCGTGTCCAAGGCAAGCACGCGCCAGATCGCGCTCGGGGTCTCCATGCTGCCCTTCGACAGCCCGGACACCTACGCCGGGTTCAAGGCTTCCGTTGGGACCGCGCCGGCCGTCTGGTCCGTATGGGCGGACTGGGCAGACGGGAACTCCTCGTTCCCGACGGACGTGGTCAACCAGCTCAGAGCCGATGGCACCGTGCCCTTGATCTTCTGGCAGCCGGTCGGTACGGGCCGGCCCCTGGGGCATCCGACGGCACCGCCGCTCCAGGAGTCGTGCGGCGTGGACTACAGCAAGATCATCGGCGGCAAGTGGGACAACTACATCCATCAGTGGGCGCAACAGGCAGTCGGGGAAGGTCCAATCCTGGTCCGCTTCGCACACGAGATGGATGGCGGGTGGTTCCCCTTCGGTGTGACTCGCTGCCAGAACACCGCCGACAAGTTCAAGACCATGTGGAAACACGTCGTCAAGATCTTCCGGGCGGAAGGCGCCACGAACGTGAAATTCGTGTGGAGCCCACTCAACGCGAGTACCAAGGCCAAGACGCTGTACCCCGGCAACAAGTGGGTGGACTACGTCGGCTTCACCTCATTCAACTGGGGCTCGTACAAGAACGCTTCCTGGAAGAACATGATCACGGGCGTCAAGTCGGTCACGAATGGATTGAAGAGCTATGCCGGAACCAAGCCGTGGATCCTCGCCGAGACGGGCTCGATTCCCACGGAGCCTGGTCACAGCCGGCCGAGTTGGCTGACCACGGGATACAACGCCATCTACAGCCAGATCCCGAACATCAAGATCATCATGTATTTCAACGTGGACATGACCAACCTTGCCCACCATCAGCCGAACTGGCAACTCAATACGGCGGCTGATCTGAACGCCTACAAATCCCTGCTGAGTTCCAAGAAGTTCCAGGGCAAGGTCAACTGACCGTCGGGAGCAACTGATCGGAGCCGGTCAGCCGTCGATGCGCGCCCGGTGGCCCGGCTCCGCAGCGCGCTGATCCAACCTCTGGCGCAGGTAGCGACGCTTCCGCATCGCGCCTGGTAGCGCCCGCAGCGTGGCTGGAATCGCGGCCAGCCGTCGTGGGTCTGCCACCACGATGAAGCCGAGCGACAGGAGCTCACGCCGTGCGATCCACGGAAGGTCCTGCAGGTACGCCGTCAGGTTCTCGTTCTTGACCTGCATCAGCCGCTGGTTGCGCCATGAAAGCGATTTGATCCAGCGAGGAATGTGCTGGTTGGATCGTGCGATCGCCAACAGCCCGGTTCCGGGCGGCCCGGCGGCGCTGCGCGCGTGCCATGCGAGTGCCGCAGGCTCGTACCATGCCTCCCAGCCGAGCAGCTTCAGCCGCCAGGCCAGGTCCACATCCTCCTTGTACATGAAGAAGTCCTCGTCAAGGACTTCCCAGCCACCTCTGGTCCGGGGAACCCGGGCGTCGATCAAGGCGGCTCGTCGGTAGACCGGGGCTGGACCATCGGCGCCGAACACCGGTCCGCCGGTTGCCGGTGCCGCATCGGAAGGCAATCCCTGCGAACGGCTCACGCAACGACGGTCCCGATCCATCTGCAGGCCGGTGGTATCGAGCGTGTCCAGCCGCGTGCTGTCCGCCCCGAGGCGCCGGATCTGGCCCTGAACGGCGGCCACCGTGGGGCGCCCTTCGAAGGCTGCCAGTGCGCGTTCAGCGAAGCCTTCGTCCAGCTGGACGTCCTGGTTGAGCAGGAGCACGAATGGTCCGCGTGCCTGCTCGATGATGCGATTGTGCGCGGCGGCGTAGCCCAGGTTGAGCGTCGATTCGATCAGATGAGCTCGCGGATCGTCCGCAATCCGGTGCCGCAACCACTCAAGGCTGCCGTCCGTGGAGGCGTTGTCCAGGACGATCAGCTCAATCTCTGTGGGCCTCGCACGGCGCAACGCATCGACGGCGGCCAGGCAGCCGTCCAGCCACCGAGAGCCGTTGAAGGTGACGAGCGAGATCGTGAGCCGCGGTGGGGCGGACGCCGTCGCGTCAGCCGTCGCCCGGGCCCTCACGCTTGAGCCGCTCGACGAGCCGAGCCAGCGTGCCTTCCGATCGGTCTCGGGCGGACACGACCGGATCCGGATCCGGCCAGGGCACCCCAACCTCCGGATCGTTGAAGGCGAACCCCAGCTCGTCCGTGCCGTCGTACTCATTGGTCACCAGGTAGACCAGCGTGAGCCCGTCGCGTGCGTAGAAGCCGTGCGCCACGCCCTCCGGCAGGTAGATGGCCGTTCCGGCACTCGCCTCGATCGTGTGGACCGCCGGGCCGCCGGTGCCCGCGAGCATTGGCCGGATGTCCACCAGGGCCACGAACGCGGACCCTTCCGCCACGATCCAGAAGTCCGCCTGCCGGCGATGGAGGTGGAGACCGCGCAGGACGCGCGGCACGGACCGTGACAGGTTTGCCTGGCGCATGGGCGCCGCGGTGCCGGGCGGCAGCTCGTCGAACCAGTCGGCGCGCCAGAGTTCGCTGAACGAGCCGCGTTCGTCCGGGTGGACCGGCACGCGGCGCACCAGGACGCCGGGAAGGGGTGTCTGCGTCCAGTTTCCGCTCACGGCTGCTGGTACTCCACGCTGAGGACAAGATCCTGGTCCAGGCTCGTGGTCAGGCTGACGCGGTTGCCATCGACGGTCGCACCCATGGGCGCGGAGACGACGGTGGCCCCCGCCGGCAGCGTGATCTGCGCGGCGAATGGCTCTGCCAGGGTTCCCGGCTGCTTCTGCACCGTGAGCTGGTAGGTCCACGTTCCGGCCGCCTCGGTCGCGCGAGCGGTGGACTGCCAGTGGTAACTGAGGTTCGACGGCCCGGGTGACATCAGCAGGTTGTTGCCGAAGGCATCGCGGCCGGCCTCTGGCTCGATCGTGTCGGCATCGGTGATCGGGTCGCCCGCCTGGCCGGACACGTCCAGCAGCGTGCTGCCGGAGGGAACGAGCACGCGAACGAACGCGCCATAGAGGCCACCCTGGTTGGTCGAGAACTGGCGCAGTGTGGCGTAGGGTTCTCCGTCCAACCCGGCGTCGTTCTGCCAGCTGAGCCCGAGCGTATCGTCGAGGCTGCCATCGGCGGCGATGATGACATCCAACTGGCTGCTGCGATGCACGACCAGGTTGTACTTGGAGGTCGGCGCCACGTTGGCCTCCGAGACCGCCACGTAGTCGCCCGGGTCCTGTCGGATCTCTCCACCGATCGGACCGCCGGCCAGGCTGCGCTCCAGGGCCGGATCCGCACTCCAGATCATGATCAACCGTCGATTGACCAGCTCCTGGACGGTGTCCGCCATGGGCTGCCACTGCTCATTGGGAAGTCCCTCAAGCTTGGAAAGGACGACCGCGGCCAAGGGGTTCAGGAACGCCTGCCGGTCCGCCGGTCCGCCCGGGGTGCGGGTGTTCTCCAGGGTGGTCATGGTGACGTCGCCCGGGTTGACCACGACGCCGAACTCGGGGATGGTCACCGGACCGGTAACTTTCAGGATTTCGTCGAGCGCGTAGGTGGTCAGCGCGATCACGCCGTCGATGTGGGTATCGCCGGACTCATTGGAGTAGAGCCGCAGCGCGTCCTGTGCGGAGGTCGGCCAGTCGGGCGACCAGTTGGCGTCGGCCAGCTGCCACGACGCGTCGCCGAGCAACGCATTGCTCAGCGAGTCCGGCGGCGCGACGAACGGCAATCCGGGCTTGAGGTCCAGGGAATACACGTCCGTGAAGTCGTGCCCGGTGAGGTTGCCGTTCTGGAACGTCACGATCCCGTAGGTACCCGTGTATCCACCGCCCGGTCGCAGCTCGGCGGGATCCTCCGCCAGCACCAGGTAGCGGCGCTCGCCTCCCCAGCCCAACAGGCTGGGAGCCACTGCGGCCACCGTGTCGTACAGGTCGACGACGGGTCGGAGACGCGTGATTGCGCTGGACATTTCGTCGGTCGCGTCCAGCAGCGAACCGGTCGCGGTCGGTCGAGCGTCTGCGAGCGCCGCGTCGGCCGCGTCGAGGTCGGCCTCGAGGTCGGCTACGTTTCCCGACGACGTGGCCACGAGTCCCACGAGTCCGCCGAGCAAGGCGTCCGGGGGACCCTCGCGAACCGCCACGAACTGGTCGCCCATCGCGAGAGCCACATTCGCCGCATCGATCAAGCGACCTGCCGCCTCGATGACATGGTCGGCCGTCGTCAACTGCCCGGCCAGGGGCGGCAGAGCGCGCGCCACGGCCACAAGCGGGTCGGTCGCCAGGAGGCCCTGGGTGGCGACCACGTTCTGCTGGAGGGCGGACACCTCCGCATGAAGGCGCTCCAGCGTGGGCCGATTGATGTCACTGGCCTGGAGGTTCCTGGCTTCCGCCGCGAGCTGGCGAGCGCTATCCAGCGCGGAGCGAGCGCCGTTGTAATACGGCACGTAGTGGAACGCCAGCAGCCCCAGCACCGCGATCGCAACGAGAAACACTCCTGCGATCCATCGGCGTCGCCGACGGTGGGGCGTCCTGGCCGGCTTGTCTGCTACCTGGCTGGTCAGGCTGACGGCTGTCCGCGGCTGGAACGGCGACGAAGGACGAACCAGAGGAGCAGGGCCACGACGCCGAGCATGCCCAGGCCGATGATCAGCATCAGGACCGGCGGAGGGCCGTCATCGCCTTGCGGGGTCGTCGTCGGTTGGGTCGCGATTCCCGGACCCGGCGTCGTGCCCGGGTTCCCGAGTGCCGTGGTCGTGGGCGGTGCCGGTGAGCCCCCTCCCACGCCGACCGTGTTCGTGACGGGGGTGGCCAGCGGGTCCGTGGGTTGCGGCTGGATGGGCTGCGCACTCTGGCCGGGCTCCGGAGTCGCGGCAGGGCTCTGATCTGGCCCGGTGGACGGAGTCGGAGTCGGGTCTGTGGTTCCTGGATCCGTCGACGTGGGCGTGGTCGGGGTGGGATGAGGGGTTGGCCGAGGGGTGACGACCGGGGGCGGGGTGACGATGTCGGCCTGGCACGAGAGCGTGATGAACTTGGCGAACTTCTTGTCGGCCGAGTAGACCTGGATCCTGCGCGCGCCGGAGACCTGACCGAAGGTGACCTGGGCCGAAGTCCGCCCGGATCCATCCGTTGCCGTGAGATCCGGGGTGACCGCGTCTCGCGAGGACGGCGAACTCTTGATCGACCAGTGCACGGACTGGCCGCTGACGCGCTCGTTGGTCTTGGCGTCCGTCACCGTGGCCTTGACCGTGACGACGTTGGAGCACGGCACGGTCTGCGAAGGAGCCGTCAGCTGGATCAGTTGCGAGGCCTGACCGACATACGCCTGCACGCCGGGCACGAACAACCACGCGGAGGCGACGGCAAGAACGGCGAGCAGCGACGAGGTTGCGAGGGCGCGATGTCGCCGGGGACCCTTTCCCGGGCGACACCGGGAACGTGTCGGGTTCTCGCTGGTCACGATGTCCGGCATTATCCCCGGCCCGGCAAGATCCCGCTCCCGGGAACAGCGCGCGGGTGGCTCCTGGGCGGCTCCAGGGTGCCTCCCGTCGGACCGTTTCGGGTACGCTCGCCCTCCCATTTCACGCGGCAATCACCTGGATCCACATGCCTGAAGGTGACACGCTCTACCGCACCGCGACCGTCCTGCGGGAGGTCCTGCAGGGCAAGGCCGTGGTGGCGGCGCGCGGCCGCGCGGACGGTGCCGCGCTGACGCGAGTCGTGGGAAGCCGCGTGGATCGCGTGGATTCGCAGGGCAAACACCTGTTGATCGGGTTCGACAACGGGCTGACGCTGCACACCCACCTGCGGATGAACGGTTCGTGGCACCGCTATCGGACGGCTGAGCGGTGGCAACGCAGCGCGTCGCGTGCCGTGGCCGTGATCGAGGTGTCCGGCGCGGTCGCGGTCTGCTTCGACGCGCCGACGGTGGAGCTCATCGATACCCGCGCCCTGGCGTTCCACCCTTCACTCCGGGCACTCGGACCGGACCTGCTCGCGCCCGAGGCGGACCTGGCAGCGGCCGCAGGCCGGCTTGGTTCGGCCTCACGAGCGGGCCGCAGCGTGGCGGAGGGCCTCCTGGACCAGACGGCGCTTGCCGGACTCGGCAACGTGTATCGCAGCGAGGTGCTGTTCATCGAACGGGTCGATCCGTTCCTGCCCCTGGCGCAGGTTGCCCCGGTCGTGGTGGGACGGCTGGTGGCCACGGGTGCGCGCCTGCTGCGCGCGAACGCCAGCGGTCCTGCGCGGCGAACAGTGCCGGATGCCCTGGGCGCCGAGCCGGGCGCGACGCCATCGGTTGCTCCCCGCCGCGACGGTCGGCTGTGGGTGTACGGACGAGCCGGCCGGCCGTGCCGGGTCTGCGGCACGCTCATCCGCAGCCAGATGATGGGCACCGATCTGCCACGCCGGCTGTACTGGTGCCCGAGCTGCCAGGGCCCTACGCCAGCCTCACCGCCGTCGGCAGACTGAGGTCGCGAATTGGCCACGAGGGGTCGGTTCGAGCATGCGTCCATCGGAACAGTCCCGCGTGTCCGGTTGGTGTGGCTGCTCGGGGAAGAGATAGGCGCGTGCGATGATGCGCCGTCTGCGGGCCCTGGGGGCTGGAACAGCACGCGACTGTTCCCCTGGAAGCCCGGAAAGGGGATCGGTCCGTCGTGATGCACATTCCTCCTGGCGCCGGACGAGCCGGGTTCCGAGTGACCACGATCCTGGCCGCCGGGCTGTGGATCGCCGCCTGCAGCGGCACGACCGCGACCACGCCCCCGACTCCGCAGGCCAGCAGCGCCCCGCCCGCATCGTCGGCTCCGGCGGCCAGCCTGGCGACGGCTGCCACCACGCCGCCCGCGCAGGAGTCGTCGGCGCCGTCCACACCGTCGGGGAGCGCGCCGGCAACGCCGGCCGTGAGTGCCGCGCCCACGCCCGCCGCAACCGTCGCGGCTTCAACTCCGCCTCCGTCCAGCCCAACGCCGGCGCCGAGCAAGGGACCTGCATCAGGAACGCTCGCGGGCAAGGGCACCAAGGGCCTGAATGTCCCGGTCATCGTCAGCTCGGTCACCTGCCAGCTACCGTACCCGGACGGCCTCCAGATCTTCGTGCTCGGTCAGTTCGGCACCAATGGCCCTGGGCTCAACATGCACATCACGGCGACGTCCCTGGCCGTGGATGTCGACACGGGCGCCGGTGCGACATTCCATTCGCGCAGCTTCACCGGGACCGGGCTGACCGGTTTCGATGCGGCCGTCGGCGTAAAGATCGACTCCCAGCTCACCGAGGTCACGGCCTCGGGCGCCAATACCGGAGGGATCGGCAAGCTCACGTCGCTCTCCGGCAGCATCGATTGCGGCAACCAGATGCCCGGCAGCTCCACGCTGATCCTGACCGGCACGACGCCCGAAGGAGATGTCAACGGGCCGATCGATCCGGTGCGCGTCGGCTGCAACAACAGCAAGCAGTACGGCAGGAACGCCCAGGCGTTCGGGGTCATCACCGTCGGCACGACTCCGGTGACGGCGATCGTCAACGTCAACTACCTGGGTTTCACCGTGTACCTGACCGGGCCGAGCATCAGCCATTTCTACAATGCGCCGGACGCGACGACTTCCAGCGTCACGGACACCGGCGCGCAGATCGACGGAGATGCCGTGACGACCGCGTCAGCGGGAGTCCCATCAATCACGATCCATGTGTCTGGGGCTGACATCTGCGGCACGAACACCTCCGGCGCGTGAGTTCGTGCATGGGGCGCCTCAGCCCGGCGTAACGAACCGGTCGACGTACGCGGTGTAGTCGGGCATCTGTCGTTCGTAGTCACTGGACATCAGCGGCGACGAGATCATGAAGTCGGCCGATGCGCGGTTGCAGGCCATGGGGATGTTCCAGACCACGGCCAGTCGCAGCAGCGCCTTGACGTCCGGGTCGTGCGGCTGCGGCTCCAGCGGGTCCCAGAAGAAGACCAGGAAGTCGATCTCTCCCTGGGAGATCAAAGCGCCGAGTTGCATGTCCCCGCCGAGGGGGCCGCTCTGGAGCTTGACGATGCCGACGCCGAGTTCATCTTCGAGGAGCGTGCCCGTGGTGCCGGTCGCGACCAGGTCGTGGGCCGCGAGCAGGCGCTGGTTGTACCTGGCCCATTCGACCAGGTCGGGCTTCTTGTGGTCGTGGGCAACGAGTCCGATTCGCTTGCGCGGGTGAAGCGTCTGTTCCATGTGCCCATCATCCGGGGAACGCCCGCCGGACGCCAATCGGTAGGTCAGTTCAAAGGAAGGACTGCCGCGGCCCGTCGCGGGGCGATAGGATCACCGCCGCGGCACGTCACCTGCCGCAACATGAGAGGGAGAACTGTCGATGACCGGGAATCCGGCTGCCTATCCAGTGACCGTCATGTTCCGCCAGGATCTGGGTATCAACAGGCTGTGGGGGATCCCGCTGATCGGCGTGCTGGTGCGCGTGATCCTGGCCATCCCGCTGCTCATCGTGCTTGGCGTCCTCGGGATCGCCGCATACGTCGCGATCCTGCTGCTCTGGATTCCGGTCCTGCTGACGGGCCATCAGGCCGGCCTGGTCTACACGATCCTCGGCGGATACCTGCGCTTCAGCATCCGATTGCTGGCCTACGTCTACCTGCTGGAAGGTCGATACCCGCCGTTCACGTTTGGCGAGGCGCCCGACGCAGACGTGTTCGTCCATTTCGAAGAAGGACAGCCGATCAACCGCTTGTGGGGAATTCCCATCCTTGGCTACGTGGTCCGGTACATCGTGCTCATCCCGCACCTGATCGTCCTGGCAGTGCTGGGAATCGCGGCCGGTATCTGCCTGTATGTCGCCTGGATTCCGGTGCTGTTGATGGGCCGGCAGGCGGGCCTGGTCTATGCCCTGGTCGGCGGGTGGTTGCGCTACATCGTTCGTGTGGGCGCCTACCTGTTCTTGCTGACGGATCGCTACCCGCCCTTCAGCCTCGGCTGAGCGGGCCGCGGCCGGCTCAATCGGCGGCCGGCGGGTGGAGGCAGGAGGCCCGGTTCCGTCTACCGTGCGCCCAGCGCACGGTATCCAAACGCTGGCCGCGCACGAACCTTCTCGCTGGGTCAGATCGGCGCCCAATTAGCCGTCAACGGATACCAGGCGAGGACGGAGTCCGCCCGGGCTGTGAATCGGCCGCGATCAGCGATCGACTCGTGGATAAGGTCCTGCCCGCGGACGGTAGACAAGACTCAGGCTTGAAGGCGGCCCTGGGATGAAGGCAGCTCCGGCTGGGACGTGCGCCACGCCGGCCGCCCTACGCCTCCGAACCGGGCTCGTGCGCCGGCTGCCCTACGCCACCCCGAACCAGGCACGCACGCGCCGGCCGATGGTCTGGCGCGCCACTTCCGTCGGCTCGTCGGCCGTGCGCAGGTCGTGCCACGACTGCGCCACGCGTGCTCGCCAGACCCCGGCGAGCCGCGGCACGTCCCGGCGATTGAGCCACCACAGCGGCTGCGGATGGCGCCACAACCAGGGGACCGCGGCCCACGCGAGGAGCAGGTAATCCAGCCGTAGTGGCCGCGGGAAGTTTAGCGCCAGGTCCATCTGGAGCAGGGTCTGGGGCCAGGTCGCCAGGGCAAGCAGGAAGGCCACGCCCAGGGCGGCCACTCCCCAGAGACGGGCACGCGGCGGCAGGACGAAGACGAGCAGCGCCGGGAACCACTTCAGCGTTGCCGCGAGGGCCCACAGGACGCCACCGAGCCGCGGCCCCGTGAACTGCGTGGCCCAGACGGCCAGCGCCAGCAGGAGCGTGATGTTGCCGGTATCCAGCGTGGCGGCGATCGGCGCGGCAAGGATGGCCAGGGCCGCGGCCGTGGCCAGCGGGTGGCGCTGGTACGCCCAGCCGGCCGTCCACAGCAGCAGCAGCACGTTCACGCCGCGCCAGACGAACCAGGCCACGCTCCAGGGAAGCGCGGCCCAGGGCAGGAAGAGCGGAAGCGTCCACGGCGCGTAGACATACGGCAGGAACGGACTGTCCGGGTGAAGCGGATCGCCGCCACCGAGCCACGTTCGTACGCCGGCCCAGTAGGCCAACGCGTCGGCGCCGGCCAGTTCGCCGCGCACCGCCAGGAACGCGAGCACGGCGCCACCGGACAGGGCCAGGATCACGATCGCCAGCACGTGCCGGCGGTTGCGCAGGAACGTGAAGTCCAGCCTTCGAGGGCCCGTGGTGGAGATCGGGGGAGCGGCTGCGGCACTGGGCGCCGCCACGGTGGGCATGGCGCGGGAAATGTTACCCGCCGCCCGCAAGCTCAAATCCCTCCGCCGGCGGCTGAGGACGGCGCAAGGGGCTGTCGTGGCGGTAGCCCAGCAGGTAGTCGGCCTGGATCAGCGTGTGGAGCTGGCTGGTGCCCTCGTAGATCACGGCCGACTTGGCGTTCCGCAGGTACCGCTCGACGGGATACTCGTTCGAGTAGCCGTACGCGCCGTGGACCTGGATCGCATCCAGCGCGGACGCCACCGCGTGCTCCGTGCAGAACCACTTGGCCAGGCTGGTCTCGCGCGTACTGCGCTGGCCCCGATTCTTCAGCCACGCGGCCTGCCGGCAGAGGAGCCTCCCGGCTTCCGCACCGGCGCCCATCTTGGCGATCATCTGCTTGACCAGCTGGTGCTGGCCGATCTCCTGGCCGAAGGTGTGGCGCTCGTGCGCGTATTTCACGGAGGCATCCAGGCACGCCTGCGCCAGCCCCACGGCACCCGATGCGACCGTGAACCGGCCCTGATCGATGGCGCTCATGGCGATCGTGAAGCCCTCGCCCTCTTCGCCGATGCGGTTCTCCGCGGGGACGCGCACGTCGTCGAACGACAGCTCCCCGGTGTTGCCGGCCCGGATGCCCAGCTTGCCGTGGATGGTGCCTGTCGCGAATCCGGCCATGCCGCGTTCCAGCACGAACGCGGTGATGCCCTTGTGCTTCTTCGATCGGTCGACGCTGGCGAAGACCAGGAAGTGGTCGGCCAGATCGGCCAGGCTGATCCAGATCTTGGATCCGTTGAGCACGTATGAGTCGCCGTCACGGCGGGCGGTGGTGGCCAGGTTCGCTGCGTCCGTGCCAACGCCCGGCTCCGTCAACGCGAACGTGGCCAGCTTCTCGCCGCGCGCCTGCGGCGCCAGCCAGCGCCGCTTCTGCTCTTCCGTGCCCCACTGCTGGAGCGTCAGCGAGTTGAGCGCGGTATGGACGCTGAGCACGACGCGAAAGGCCGAGTCGACGCGCTCCAGCTCCTCGCACAGGATGCCGAGGCTGACGTAATCCATGCCGGCTCCGCCCCACTCGCTCCAGATGGGTGCGCCCAGGAAGCCCAGCTCGCCCATCCGCCGGAACACCTCGGGGTGCGCCTCGGAGCGCTCGTCCCACTCGCGGATATGGGGCGCGATCTCGGCCTGCGCAAAGTCGCGCGCAGTCGACTGGACGAGTTGGTTTTCGGGGGTCAGCGACAAGTCGATCGTCATGGCAACCGATTGTGGACCGTCGTCGCTGACTTCGAAGGACGGACCGTGACATCAACCCTTCTATGCTTTCGCAGGCATGACGGAACACCGCGCGCGAGACGGGGGCGCGTCGCGCCCTGCGATTCCGCCGCCACAACGGGCGAGCGGAACGGTCCGTCGCTCCGACCTGCGTCCCCGCCCGCGCCGCCAGAGCCCGGTCGGCTGGCCGCTGTTCACAGCCGGCCTGGTCATCGGCGCGATCGCCGTCGCATGGATGCTCGGGCGTCCCTCGTCACAGTCGGTTGGCGGCGCGACCTCCAGCCCGCTCATTGTGGCCGCGGCGAGCCCTTCGCCGAACCCCGTCCCAACTCGCTCCAGCGCCACCAGCGTTTCGCCGACGGCCGTTCCGACCCCACGGCTGACACCCAGGCCGACCCTCGAGCCGACACCGCCGCCCAGCTTGCCCATCGCCTTCAGCATCGTGTTTCCGACTGATGGAGAAGTCCTGCACGACCGGCAGTTCAACGTGGTCGGCACGGGGCCGGCGGGTGCCACGGTGACACGGGATGTCCCGCTCTGGTTCGACGACCACGTTACGGTTCAGGCGGATGGGACCTGGCTCATGCCCGTCTCGCTCGGCGAGGGAAGCAATACGTTCCGGTTTCGGATCGGAAACGAGCGTGCCACCGAACGGGCGATCAGCGTGACCTACGCTCCCGGCGGCTGATCGGCCACGAGTGCTGACTCAGCGCGCGGGCCGGCGACGATCACGCCGAGCCACGCCGAAAGCCGATCAAGCGACCGCGGCCGCCGGGGACACGTGCGCCAGAGTTGTCAGGGCAGGGACGCTTCGGCGGGCGCGTGCCGGCAGCGTTCTGGCGACCAGGAGACCGGGCAGGGCCTCCGCCGCCACGGGACGGGCGAAGTGGTAGCCCTGGCCGAACTCACAGCCGAATGCCGTCAGAGCGGCGGCCTGTTCAGCCGTCTCGATGCCTTCCGCGACGGAGGCGAGGCCGAGCGAGCGCGCCAACTGGACGATGCCCTGGACCAGCGCCACGCCGGCGGCTCGATCGAGGTCGGCGACGAAGGAGCGATCGATCTTGACCTTGTCGATGGGCAGCCGGCGGAGATAGCTCAGTGACGAGTAGCCGGTTCCGAAGTCGTCGATGGCGATCTGAAGTCCGAGCGCTTTGAGTGCGCGCAGGCGCTCGATCATGAGCTCCGCGTGCGACATGGCGAAGCTCTCGGTGATCTCCAGGATCAGGCGCGACGGTGCGAGCCCCGTGCTCCGGAGGATCGCTGCGACGTCGACCGCAAAATCGTCCTCGTCGAGCTGGCGACCGGACACGTTCACGGCCACGAACGGCGCTTTCAATCCATGGATCGTGGGCCAGCCGCGGGCGGCAATGCACGCCTGCTCGAGCACCCAAAGGCCGATCGGCACGATCAGCCCGGTCTCCTCGGCGTGGGCGATGAAGGCGTCCGGCGCAACCAGCTCGTGGTCCGGGCGGCGCCAGCGGATGAGGGCCTCGGCCCCGATGGCCCGGCTGGTCGCGAGCTTGACGATCGGTTGGTACTGGAGCTCGAATTCGTCGCGCTCGAGCGCATGGCGGAGCGCGGCACCAAGATCCAGCCGCTCGCGCACCGGGACCTGCATGCCGGCTTCGAAGAGCGCGAAACGGCCCTTGCCGTTGGACTTGGCGAGGTACATCGCAATGTTCGCGTTGCGCAGCAGATCGTCGGCCGCCTCGTTGCCAGAGGTGCTCAGGGCGACCCCGATGCTTGCCCCCAGGGCGATCTCGACACCGTCGAGGATGTAGGGCTGGCGAAGGGCGTCGAGGATGCGAGTGCACACGCCGGTGGCTGTGTCGAGGTTGCTGGGACCCCCGAGCAGCACGGCGAACTCGTCGCCACCGACACGCGCCAGCCGGTCTTCCGTTCGGAGCGACCGGCGGATTCGCCGGGTCAGCTCCACGAGTGTCCGGTCACCCGCACGATGGCCAAGGCTGTCGTTGATCGTCTTGAGATCGTCGCCGTCCAGGTAGAGGACACCGATCTCATAGGCGCCGGCGCGGGCGCGCTTGAGCGCTTGCGAGAGGTCTCCCATCAGGAGCGGGCGGTTCACCAGGCCGGTGAGCGAGTCGTGGTACGCCTGCTGGGCCAACTTGACCTCCAGGCGCTTGCGCGCGTCGACATCGCGGATGGTGACCACGTTGCCCTTGATGTCAGGGTCGTCGAAGAGATTGAGGACGGACGCCTCGACGATCAGGGGAGACCCATCGTGGCGTGCGAGCCGCAGCTCGTAGGTGACCGTGGCGCCAGGGCGTCCGGCCACGCTGGCGAAGAGCCGGTCGGCGATCGGTCGATCGTCGGGGAAGACGTGATCCAGCACGTGCTCGCCGTGGAGCTGGTCCACCGAGTAGCCGAGGATGCGTTCCACCGACGGGGTTGCGTACCCGATCAGCATGTCGCGATCGACGACGAAAATGACGTCCGAGGCGTTCTGGACGAACGACTGGAAGCGCGCCTCGCTCTTGCGGACAACCCGCTCGGCCAGGAGGCGCATGTTCTCCTTGACCGTGGACAGCTGGCGCACCATGACCAGGGCCGTCAGCCCGCTTGCGCCGACGACCAGGCCGGCCACGGTCGGCCGCCACGACTCGCGCACGGCGGCCAGCAGGATCCCGTAGCCCAGGGCGACCGAGAGGTAGGGCAGAAGCGGAAACCCTCTGGGCGTTTCTTCCGGGCTCACGGCGATCCCTGTCGTGGACGACCGGGCATGGGCTACGTAAGCGCTCGCACCGAGCATTGCCCAGGCGACCATGTAGATCGCGTCGACCGACCGACCTGATTCGATTGTTCCGTCCAATGTCTGGACGCCGAACAGGATGTCTGCCGCGAGGGAGGTGAGCAGTCCGGCGAGCAGCAATCCCAGCGCGCCGCGCGGCAGCTCACGCGGTGCCCGCAGCGCGATGACGGCCATGCCCAGCAGGAGCACCAGGTCGCCGACCGGGTACGCAACGGCGAGCAGCATCTGCATGGGATCCCCGGTGTCGGCCGACGCGATCGGCCCCAACACGAAGTACCACACGACCATGGCACCGCCCAGGGCGACCGTCGCGGCGTCGAGGAGGAATCGGATCTTCTGGCTGCCGGACTCGAAGACGTGCGGGAACGAGATCAGGCCGATGAGCAGCAGCGGGTAGTAGGCGAGATAGGCGCCGTCGGCGAGCGACGGGCTGGGTGCCGTCTGGGCGACCATGTCGTAGTAGAAGTAGATGACGTCGCCGATCCAGAACGCGAGGAACGCCACACCCA
Organism: uncultured Anaerolineaceae bacterium; assembly: GCA_964513505.1. Lineage (GTDB taxonomy): Bacteria > Chloroflexota > Limnocylindria > Limnocylindrales > CSP1-4 > JAFMJV01. Next base: position 16,302 of record CAZENL010000007.1, on the reverse strand, counting down.
GCCAGATCCAGGCCCGGCGGACCGAATCGGAGACGCCCTGCTGGAACGCGGCGCGCCACGCCAGCAGCGCGACCACCATCCCGGTGGGGAGGAAGGCCGCGTCTCCCAGGAGGGAACGCGTCTGAGCGGGGATGTCGAACGGCCCGACCGCGAAGACCACGAACGCGGCCGCGTAGACCCCGAGGCCGATGGTCACCAGCTTCCAGGCACGTCTGCGGAAGGCCACCGAGCCTGTTCCATGCCAGGCATCGGCCGGCCGGCGCAAGCGTGACGATCGGCCAGCGGGCTGCCGTGAGTCGAGAACGCCCGGGGTTGCAGCCATGGTGTAAGGGTGGGTTCGCGCGGACGGCTCGTAAGGCCTGCGGGAGTACGCCCTCCCGGGCCTATGGTTCGGGCGGTCCTGTATCCTCCCGGCAACCTACAGGGGTGCGGAGTCTGTGGCCGAAGGGCACGTCATGGTCATTGGGGGAGCGGAGGACAAGGTTGGCGAACGCGCCATCCTGAGCCGCTTCATCGCGCTCGCAGGCGGCACGGACGCACGCATCGCCGTGATCAGCAGCGCCTCTTCCATGGGCCCGCTGGCGGGCCAGATGTACCGCAAGATCTTCACCGAGCTTGGCGCGAGTGAGATCCACACGATCCATGCGCTGACGCGCGCGCAGGCCAACGACGACAACGCGGCACGCATGGTCCGCGACGCCACGGGCGTCTTTATGACCGGCGGCAACCAGCTGCGCCTCTCCTCAACGATCGGTGGCACCAACCTGGCGCAGGCCATCCTGGAGCGACACCGCCACGGGTCGGTGATCGCGGGCACCAGCGCGGGCGCGTCGGCGATGAGCTCGCACATGGTCGCGTTCGGGGCCAGCGGAAGCTCGCCCAAGCAGCGCATGGTGCAGATGGCGGCGGGCCTGGGCCTGCTCAGCGGCGTGATCATCGACCAGCATTTCCAGCAGCGCAACCGCCTCGGCCGGCTGCTGGCGATCATCGCCCAGAACCCGTCGCTGCTGGGCCTGGGCATCGACGAGGACACCGCCGGCGTGGTCGGTCCGGACCACGTGCTGGAGGTCATCGGCCGCCGCAGCATCACCATCATCGACGGGGCAGGCTCTGACACGGACGCCTGGGAAGTGCGCGCCCACCGGCCATTGATGATCAGCAATGTGGTGCTGCACTCGCTGCCGGGCGGCTATCGTTTCGACCTGCTCCGGCGGGTGCGGGTTGTGGCGCCGGTCCTGCGGTCCGTGGAAGCCGGAGCGCTCGCCTCCAGCTGATGACCACTTGAGCGATGGGTCGAGGGCCCGCCCGGGTTCTCACCGGCGATCGCCGCGAATGTCATCGCTTGACCGATGGTGCCCACGGATCGCACGTGGCCCCGGAGGTCGGTATGAGCCTCCAGAAATGAAGCGACAAACCCGCGCAGGGCGGGCCTGCGGGCGGTACTCTCCGGCCACATGAACGCCGCCCGCAGCACCAGCCGTTCCGGAGGCCGCCGTCGGCCCGACTCCGACCCGTCCGGAGGTCCTCAGCCCGTCCTGAAGATCCTCGAGACGCGCGTGCTGCGCGGTCCCAACTACTGGGCGCGCGTGCCCGTGGTGCGGATGCTCGTCGACCTGGGCGCACTGGAGGAGTACCCCACCAACAAGATCCCGGGCTTCAACGAGGCCCTGGTCGGGCTGATCCCCACCCTCAGCGACCATGCCTGCTCGCTCGGCCGCCGCGGGGGCTTCCTCGCTCGACTGGAGGAGGGCACCTGGCTCGGCCACGTGGCCGAACACATCGCGCTGGAACTCCAGAACATCGCCGGTACGGCCGTCACCAACGGCAAGACGCGGAGCGCCGGCGAGTACGGCCGCTACAACGTCATCTACGAGTTCCGCGAGGAGCAGGTGGGCATCGAGGCGGGCAAGATCGCCGTCGCGCTGGTCAACCACCTGGTGGCGCCGGACGACGAATCCGTGGCGATCGATTTCGGTGGCGAGATGGAGCGCCTGATCCGGGTCGCCGAACGATCGGCATTCGGGCCGTCCACGCAGGCGATCCTGGACGAGGCGGTCTCGCGCGACATCCCGTGGATCCGCCTGGACCGTCAGTCGCTGGTCCAGCTTGGACAGGGCGTCTACCAGCAGCGCATCAGGGCCACCATGACCTCGCGCACGTCCTCGATCGGCGTGGACATCGCGTCGGACAAGGCGCTCACCAACGATCTGCTCAGTGCGGCCGGATTGCCCGTGCCACGTTCGCAGACCGTGCGCTCCGCGGACGGTGCCGTGGAAGCGGCCAACCAGCTGGGCTATCCCGTGGTGGTCAAGCCGCTGGACGGCAACCACGGCCGCGGCGTCAACCTGGACCTGCGCAACGAGCGGGATGTGCGGCGTGGCTTCCCGTCCGCGATGGCCGAGAGCCGCGGCGGATCGGTGGTGGTGGAGACGTACGTCAACGGCAACGACCACCGCGTGCTGGTGATCGGCGGCAAGATGGTGGCCATCGCGGAACGCGTGCCGGCCGGCGTGGTCGCGGACGGCGAGCACACCGTGCGCGAGCTGGTCGACATCGCCAACGCGGACCCGCGGCGCGGCATCGGCCACGAGAAGGTGCTGACGCGCATCGCCATCAACGAGGCGGCCGAGGAGCTGGTCGCCAAGCAGGGTTTCAGCATGGACGCCGTGCCGCCCTCCGGTACCCGCGTGCAGCTGGCCCTGACCGGCAACATGTCCACCGGCGGCACGTCAATCGACCGGACCATGGAAGCGCACCCGGAGAACGTGGAGATCGCCGAGACCGCGGCGCGCGTGATCGGCCTTGACATCGCCGGCATCGACTTCATCGTCCCGGACATCGCCGTGCCCGTGCGCGAGCAGGGCGGCGCGATCGTGGAGGTCAACGCGGCACCCGGCTTCCGCATGCACACGCACCCCACGGTAGGGGAGCCGCAGTACGTGGCGCGGCCGGTCATCGACCTGCTGTTCCCGCGCGGCTCGGACGCACGCATCCCGATCATCGCCGTCACCGGCACCAACGGCAAAACGACCACCGTTCGGATGATCGCCCACATCCTGAAGCTGATGGGTCGCCGCGTCGGCATGACCACCACCGACGGCATCGTCATCGACGGGCGGCTGATCAAGAAGGGCGACATGAGCGGCCCCAAGTCCGCCCAGATGGTGCTGCAGAACCCGCTGGTGGATACCGCGGTCTTCGAGGTGGCACGCGGCGGGATCCTGCGCGAGGGCCTTGGCTACGACCGCAACGACGTGGCGGTGGTCACCAACGTCACCGCCGACCACCTCGGATTGCACGGCATCCATACCGTCTCGCAGCTTGCTGGCGTCAAGGCCACGCTGGTGGAGGCCGTGCCGCGCTCCGGGACCGCGGTGCTCAACGCCGACGATCCGCTGGTCGCGCGCATGGCGCGGCTCGCGCGCGGCAACGTCATGTACTTCACGATGCAGACGGACAAGGGCCAGGACGGCTACGACCGCGTGGACGGGCACACCCAGCGCGGCGGCGCGGCCATGGTGCTGCAGCAGACCGACGAGGGTGAGTTGCTCGCGCTCCGCCACGGCTCACGGACCATGCCATTGATCTACGCGCACCTCATCCCGGCCACGCTCGAGGGCAGGGCTCGGATGAACATCGCCAATGCCCTCGCGGCGGCCGGCGCCGCCTGGGCTGCCGGCGCGCACCTGCACGACATCCGCCAGGGCCTGCGGACCTTCAGCACGTCCTTCTTCCAGGCGCCGGGACGCCTCAACGAGGTGGACGTGCGCGGCTTCAAGGTGGTCATCGACTACTGCCACAACGTGGATGGGATGCGCCGCCTGACGGAGTTCGTGGACCTGACCATGAGCGGCAGCGGGCCGCTGAAGCGCGGCCGGCGAACCGGGTCAGGGGCCAAGCAGTCACCGAACGGAAACGGCCCGTCCGCGAGCCGCACCGGTCGCGCCATCGGCGTGATCGGCATCCCCGGGGACCGGCGGGACGAGGACCAGCGCGAATACGGCTACCTCGCGGCGCTGTCGTTCGACGAGATCATCGTCCGGGAAGACAAGAACCTGCGCGGCCGGAAACCCAACGAGACCGCCGACCATGTGCTCGAAGGCGTGCGCGCGGCGCAGAAGGCCGGCGGCCGGGCGCAGAAGGCGGAGGCGGTCCTCGAGGAATTGGAAGCGGCGCGCGTCGGCATGAGCCGAGCGCACCAGGGTGACCTGGTGGTCATCTGCGCCGATGATTCGACCGCGGTCTACCGCGAAGCCATGCTGCTCGACCGCGGCGTCGGTGCCGGCCGGGCGATTTCGGCTCCGGGGGAGCTGTCCGTTCCGGAGGGGTAATCGGGCGCCGGCGTCTGAACAGCGCTTGTTCCGCGGGCTGACTTGGCTCCTTATTCGGCCGCCGGAGTTACGAACACGCGACGCAGGCGGATCACTGATCCCCGCCGGAGATCCACGAGAGGTGGTCCAGTGACGCGAGGACTTCACCGCCAGCTTCGGTGATGGCGGCTACGACATCCATGCGCTCGGCGTGGCACATCACGACCAGGATCCCGGGCACGTTTGCCGCGGCGAGGCGGCCGGCAACGCTCAACTCTCCACGGACGGAGGCCGCCTCGCCCTCGTAGATGGGTACGTCCGCGGGCCGGCCGCCGCCCTCGCGAACGCCGTCCAACAGCTCACCGATCACCGACTCGCGCGTCCGGCCGCGCAGGTAGCCCAGCGTTTCCTTGATGGCCACCTGGTCGGCGCGCTGGGCCGCGATGCGTCCGATGGCGCGCAGCGTGTCGTCCGGCCGGTCGCCGGCCGTGCCGATCACGATCGAGACGAATCGCTTCCCGGCACGCGCCTGCTTCGCCCCGACGAGCCCCTCGGCCACGTCCATGATCACGTTGATGCCGGCCTCGTTGTGCGCAAAGTCCACGATCACCAGCCGATCGCCGACGCGATAGAGGTTGAGCCGGCCGGGCGCCTGTTCCAGCGTGGGGTTGAACGTTCGCAGCCCTTCGCGCACGTGGTCCAGCGTGGCCCCGAGCGCACGCGCCGCCGCCGCAGCAGCCAGCGCGTTGGCCACGTTGTGGCGGGCCAGCCCGCGGATCGTGGCCGGGATCGCGTCGGCGCGGACGATGCGACGCCGATGTTCGCCGTCCAGTTCGGTGACCCAGCCGTCAGCCAGCACCATGGCCAGCCCACCGCGCGCCACGTGGCGCCGAATGCGCCGTGTCGCGCCGCTCAACGAGAAGAAGCACACACGCGCGCGAACCCGCCGGGACAGCGCGGCGACCAGCGGATCGTCGGCGTTGAGGACCGCCACGCCGTCTGCCCTGGTCATGCGCACCACCGTGGATTTCACGTCGGCGAGCTCGGGCAAGGTGTGGATGCCGTGCAGGTCCAGGTGGTCCGAGCTGACGTTGGTCAGCACGGAGGCCTCGTTCGATTCGTAGCCGACGCCCTTCAGGACGATGCCGCCACGGGCCGTCTCCAGGACCGCGACATCAACCAGCGGGTTGTCGAAGACGCTGCGGGCTCCGGCCGGCCCCGTCAGGTCGCCGGCTTCGACCAGCTCGCCGTCGAAGAGCACCCCATCGGAGGTGGTCGTGCCCACGTGATGGCCGGCCACCTGGAGGATGTGCGTGATCATCCGCGTGGTCGTGCTCTTGCCGTTCGTGCCGCTGATGCTGACCACCGGGACATGCCGGTCGGCGTCGCGGATCCAGGGCGGCGCCTCCGTCCCCGCAGCAGCGATGGAGCGCAGCGCGCGGCCGAGTGAGCGGCTGAGAAGCCGCTTGCCCGGGTCGGGCTGAGCTTTCAGGCTGACGCCCAGGTCGGTCAGCCGGTAGGCGCTCTCCGCGATCGTCTGGGCCTTGCCGCGCTCGCGCCACGGGAAGGCCACGATCCAGTGGCCCGGCTCGGACGTGCGATGGATGGCGACGGGGACGTGGGCGACCCCGGTGGGACTGAGTCGACCTTCGGCGGCGAGCCAGCTCGCGGCCCCGGTCTCCCGGTGCAGCCGCTGCACCCAGGCCGCGATGTCGCGAATAGGGGAGGGTGCCGCGTTCCGAGGGACCGGCACTGACAGGTGAACCACCGCGTGCCGTCCCGGCGAGCGCTGGCCGTACCAGCTGCGGCGCCGGCCGATCACGACCTCGATCTTCGCGGTCGGCTCGAGGCGGTAGACGTTGGGACCCTCGAGGAGGCGGATCTCGATGAGTCGCACAGCCCGCCGAGTATACGGGCCGGTTCAGACGCTCAGGGCACGACGCTTTGGAACTCGACGCGGTCACCCGTGTCGGCGCGGCACACCAGGTGGAGCACATCGCCGGACTGGACGCCGCCCAGCGAGGAGAAGTCCACGTCGAACGAGCCGTCCGATCCGGCCATCTGCTCCAGGCTGAGCCCGGCGGATCCGCCGACCGTCACCTGGAGCTGCATGTCCTTGAGGCAGACGCCGGACACATGGCCCGTCGCAGGATGGCCGACCAGCCGGACGTGCGGCCACGTGATGCGGGCGTCCGGAGAGAAGCTCGCCCGGATCGCGTTACCTGGCTGGATGGTCACGGGCTTTCCGTCTTTCACGAAGCGGAACGCATATGGGCCGGCGGTGGTCGCCGTGATGCGCTGCGTTGCGCGCATGGAGCCATCCGCGGCCAGCAGGCGCACGGACACCGTGGAACCGGGCGGATAGATCTGCAGAATCACTCGGTCGGGGGAGACGACGCGCATGAGCTCCGCCACCGAATCGGCGTGGATGCTGTCGCCGGCGTCTGTCGTGAACCCGATCACGGCCCGGTCGCCGCCTTCCAGGTCCCAGGGATAGCTCTCGGCCGAAACGTCGTCTGCGTAGTGGCCGGCGCTGTCAGGCGTCACGGCGTAGTGCTTGACCAGGCATGGCTCGGTGAACACGCAGCGCGTCAAGGTCAGGCGCAGCGCCTGACCGACGGGCGCGCGGCCGGACAGCACATCGGATGGACGGTCCGTGCGCAGGGTCAGTGGCGGCACCACCAGGCGACGATGTTGTCCCGCATGCCTCGCGGTCAGGCTCATTCCGGGCTCGATGATCACGCCAGGGAAGCAGGCGGCCCAGTGACCGTTCGACCCCACGCCAACCGTCGTTGAACCGAGCTTGGCACCGTTCTGCGACCTTACGACTGCGGTCAGTGGCTGATCGGCCGGTCCCCGTCCGGAGACGCACGGCGTCTCCACGGAGATGTCGAACTGGTAGGCAGGTGTGCCGGCTGCCCTTGCCGGCGAAGCTGCGATCGCGCCCGGCCCGACCGCCGTCAACGCCGCACTCACGACGAACATCGCGATCAGGCGCCGGAACGACCGGGTCAGCGACTCATCCCTCCGAGATGGCGAACGCGATCGAGCGGCCATGTGCCCTGCTCAGCGCCAGCCATTCCCGGCTCCGAGGATTGCGATGCGCACCGTGTCTCCCTGCTGGTTCCCGGCCATTGTAGGAACAGGAGCGCCCGTTCTCGAGAGGACACTTGACGGGCGACGGCTGATCGTTCATTATCATTCTCGTGAATGAGAACAAAGGTACAGAGACGGCGAGGCCAATCCGCGGCCCGGACCTGATCCTCCAGCCCACCCGGATGCGGCTCGTGGTGGCACTGGCCCTCAAAGCTGGAGAGCCGATGACGCCGTCCGATCTCCGTGCCCACATGCCGGACGTGCCCACAGCCACGCTCTACCGGCACCTCAACGCGCTGCGCCAGGGCGGCATCGTCAGAATTGCCGAAGAAACCGAGACCTCCAGAGGGCCGGGGCCACGCCGGCGCGGCGCCATCGAACGCAGGTACGTACTGAACCCCGCGGCCGCCTCGCTTGGCCCGGCGGATCTCGCCAACGCGTCACCGGACGACCACATGCGCTGGTTCGCCATGTTCGTGGCCGGCCTGCTCGGCTCGTTCGGCCGCTACGTGGCCGCCGCTCCTCCCGACCTGGCCCGCGACGGCGTGGGGTACCGCGAGGTGGTGATCCAGCTCAGTGACGCGGAGCTGGTGGGCATGTCCGTGGCCCTCAATTCCGCGCTGCTGCCCTTTGTCATGAACCCGCCCACGGTCGGCCGCACCGCTCGTCTCTTCGCCACCGTCCTTCTCCCCGCCGATCCGCAGCCGGCGGACGCCACGAAAGGGAACGCCTCGTGAGCAACCTGAGCACCATCCAGGTCGTCCTGCTGATCCTGCCCATCGTCGCCGTGGAGCTGGGCCTGATCCTCTTCGCCATTCGCGACCTGCTGAAGCCGGAGCGACGCGTCCGCGGCGGCAACAAGGTCGTCTGGGCGCTGATCATCATCGTGCTCAATCTCGTTGGGCCCATCGCCTACTTCATGATCGGCCGGGAGGATGCCTGATCCGCAAGCAGCATCCGGGGAGGTCCTGGTCCAGGGGCTGACCAAACGATATGGCAAGGTCCTGGCTCTCGACCATCTGGAGCTCCAGGTACCGCCCGGCAGCATCTTCGGGTTCCTTGGGCCGAACGGCGCCGGCAAGACCACGACGCTGCGCCTGCTGACCGGCCTGGCGCGGCCGACGGCCGGTACCGCGAGCGTCGACGGCGTGGATGCCACGACCGGAGGGCGGACCCTCGCGCGGCGGATCGGGTACCTGGACCAGGATCCGCGTTTCTACGGCTGGCTCACGGCCCGCGAGCTGCTGCTGCTCGTGGGGCGGCTGCACGAGCTGGACCCGAGGGAGCTGCCGCGCCGCGTCGACGAGGTCCTTGGCGTCGTCGGCCTGACGGAAGCGGCCGATCGGCGGATCGGCGGGTATTCGGGCGGCATGCGCCAGAGGCTGGGCGTGGGGCAGGCCATGCTGCCGCGGCCGACGGTCCTCTTCCTGGACGAGCCGGTGAGCTCGCTGGACCCGGCCGGGCGGCGCGACGTGCTGGAGCTGATCGGCAGCCTGCGCGGGACGACCACCGTCTTCATGAGCACGCACATCCTCACCGACGTCGAGCGGATCTGCGATCGCGTGGGGATCATGGATCGCGGCCGCCTGGTGACCGAAGCGCCGATGGACGAGCTGCTCGAGCAGCACGCCAGGCCCATCTTCGAGTTGGACCCGGAGCCCGGCCAGGCAGCCTCCGTTGCCGTCCTGGTCCAGGCGCTGCGGGCGGCCGCCTGGGTGCGCGACGTGCAGGAGGAGCACGGCCTGCTGCGTGTCGTGGTCGCGGACACGGCCGTGGCATCGGCCGCCATCCTGCCGCTGGTAGCAGCCGCCAACGTGTCACTCGTTCGCTTCGAGCGCGTCCGGCCGTCGCTGGAGGACGTCTTCCTCCAGCTCGTCGGCGCGGACCACGCGACCGGCGCCCCGGCTGCGGCAACGGAGCCGGTTCAATGACCGCCTTTCGCGTGCTCCTCGTCAAGGAGTTGCGTGAGCAGGTCCGGACGATGCGCTTCGCGGTCGTGGTGGCGGTCTTCGGCGTGTTCGGGATCCTCTCGCCGCTCCTTGCCAAATCGCTGCCGGACATCATCTCGGCCGCCGGCACGGGCATCCAGATCACGGTCCCCACGCCGACGACCCGGGACGCGGTCCTCCAGTTCACCAAGAACATCGGCCAGATCGGAGCCCTGATCGCGATCCTCATCAGCATGGGCGCGGTTGCGACCGAGAAGGAACGCGGCACGGCGGCGTTCCTGCTCACCAAACCCGTCGGGCGCTCGACCTTCCTGCTGGCCAAGGTGACGGCGATCGGCATCCTGCTGGCGGCCGGCGTGGCCGTCTCCGGCGTGCTCAGTGCCGTCTACACGGCCATCCTTTTCGAGCCGCTGCCGGTGACAGGCACGATCGAATCGCTGGTGCTGCTGTGGCTGTCACTGGCGGCCTATGCCGCAGTCACGTTCCTGGCGTCGGTCATGGCGCGCTCGGCTATCGTCGCCGGCGGGGTCGGATTCGTGGCGCTCATCGGCGGCGGGATCCTCTCCGCGATTCCGGCCATCGGCCCATACGCGCCGAACGGGCTCTCCACGCCGGCCCTGGCCCTGTCACTCGGCCTGCCGGCGGCAGACCTGGCCGGCCCGATCGCAGCCAACGTCGCGCTGATCGGCGTGCTGGTGGCCGCGGCCGGCCTGGCGTTCCGCCGCCAGGAACTCTGAGCGGGCAGAACCTAGACTGGTCGGGATGAGCCTGGCCGACACGCCCACGCTGGTTTCCGCGACCGAGCTCGCGAACCTCCGCCGCACCGTCGAGAGTCTGCTGCCGGACTACCTGCGCGATCTGGAGCAGCTGGTCAACATCGACTGCGGGAGCTACACCAAGCCCGGCGTGGACGAAGTCGGGCGATTCGTGGCCGGCTTCCTGCGCGATCAGCTTGGCGCCGAGGTGGAAGTCGATGCCAACGAACGGCTTGGCGACACGGTCATCGGGCGGCTCTCCGGCACACAGGGTGGCCCTCGCGCGCTGCTGATCGGGCACATGGACACGGTCTTCGACCCGGGCACCGCGGCCGAGCGCCCGTTTCGGGTCCAAGAGGGGATCGCTTACGGGCCCGGCGTGACCGACATGAAGAGTGGCCTGCTGTGCGGCCTCTACGCGCTCAAGGTTCTCCGCGCGATTGCCGGACCTGGGGACGCGTCGGGCGCGTGGCTTCCGCTTGGAGCGCTGACCTTCGTGGCCAACCCGGACGAGGAGATCGGCTCGCCGGTCAGCTCACCGGTGATCAGGCGCGAGGCGGCGTCCGCGGACCTGTCCCTGGTCCTCGAATGCGCCCGCGCGAACGGCGACATCGTCAGCTCTCGCAAGGGGATCGTGGACCTGCACCTGGTCATCACGGGCCGCGCGGCGCATGCCGGCGTGGAGCCGGAGAAGGGCCGCAGCGCCACGCTGGAGGCCGCGCACAAGACGGTTGCCCTGCACGCTCTCAACGGCCGCTGGCCCGGCGTGACCGTCAACGTCGGCGTGATCGAAGGCGGCACGCGTCCCAACGTGGTAGCCGAGCACGCACGTCTCAAGGTGGATGTTCGGGCCGTGACGCGCTCCGCCCTCGAGCAGGCGGAGGCGGCCATCCTGGAGATCGCGGCCACCTCCACCGTGCCGGACGTGACCACGCTGGTCGAAGAGCATGGCCGGCACTGGCCGATGGAGAAACTGGAGCGATCCAGCCGGCTCATCCAGCACGCGAAGGACCTGGCGGACGAGCTTGGCTTCGCCCTCAACGATGCGGCCACCGGAGGCGCCTCGGACGCCAACACCACGGCTGGGATGGGCGTGCCGTCCGTCGACGGGCTCGGCCCGATCGGCGGCAACGATCACTCGCCGGCCGAGTACCTGGAAGTGGCCTCGGTCGTGCCCCGTGTCACGTTGCTGGCCGGGCTGCTCCTGGCGGCCGCGCGCGATCCGCAGGTGCGCGCCTGGCGCTGAGGCCGTTCAGCGCAGGAACGTGTCTCCGTGGGTGTCGCAGACCGTGTAGAGGGCGTGGCGCTCGATGGCATAGCCCGCCACGTGCAGGCGTCCCGAGAAGTCGCCCGTGGGGCAGACCCAGATCCACCAGCGGGTCGCGGCCCCCACATCGGAGGTCTCTGGCGATTCGAGCGGGTTGGTCTCCGCCGCCACCTTGGCCTTGAGGCCGTCGAACTTGGCGAGCGCAGCGGCCACGTTGGCGCGGCGGTCCACTTCGGTCTCGCTGCCGTAGGGGTAGTTCTGCGAGATGTTTGAACTCATGCGCGGAGTCGATCCTGCTGGCTGGCGGGGTGGCGATCCGGGCGGATCGAGGTGGGAAAGGCCAGCCGCGGAGGTGTGAGCGCGGCGCGACCGGCCGGCCATGAGTATACCGAGGCGGGTTCCGTCAACGGCGTCCGGCTACCACGCCTGGGGCAGTCCCTCGGAGCGTGGATCGGCGGTCGCGGCCAGGGTGAAATCGCCGCTCGACGCATCGCGCACGAACTCGATGGCGTGCTGGTGGCCCATGCCGCTGGACCACGGCTCGGCTACCTGGACGTCATGCCCGCGCTCGCGGACACCGCTGATCACCGATGCGTGGTAGCGCGATTCCACGACCGTCAGCGACGGCGCCCCGAGGTGCTGTTCCACCTCCGCCGCCCAGCGGGGCGCGGCCACCGCGGTGGCGATGTCCGTGCCGCCATCCACGACCGCGCTGACGAACTGCGCGAAGACCTGCGGCTGGATCTCGCCGCCCATGGAGCCGTGGACGATCCACGGCCGGCCGTCGCGCAGCAACATGCCGGGCGTGAGCGTGTGCATGGTCCGCTTGCGCGGCGCCAGGGCGTTGGCGTGAGCCGGATCCAGCCGGAAGAACGAGCCGCGGTTCTGGAAGCTGATGCCGGTCTGTGGGTCCACCAGCCCGGAGCCGAAGCCCGCGTAGTTGGACTCGATCAGGCTGACCGCGTTGCCCCACCGATCCGCGCTGGCCAGGTAGATCGTGCCGCCGCCTCGCGGCAGCGAGCTGGGCTTCGGTGGCCGCACGCGCTGCTTGTCGAGCGTGCCCGCCAGCACGCGGGCGAACTCCGGCGACAGCATCCGCGCGAGCGCTCCCGGCGCCATCGCATCGATGTCGGTGAGGCTGGCATCTCGCTCCGCGAGCACCAGTCGCGATGCTTCCAGGCCCAGGTGCACCCAATCCACGTCGGCCACGCCCTCGCCGTCGAAACGATCCGGCCGCGGAGGGTCGAATGACGACAGCACGTTCAGGGTGAGCAGCGCCAGCGGACCACAGGAGTTGGGCGGGTGGCTGATGGACGTCACGCCGCGATAGGTCGTGGTGATCGGGTCCAGCCAATCCGATCGATGCGCTGCGAAGTCGCTCGCCCGCAACGGAGAGCCGCGCGATTCCAGGTATTCGGCGGAGCGTGCCCCGAGCGCGCCCGTATACGCGGTCTCCGCGCCGCCGTCCGCGATCTGTTGCAGCGACTGCGCGATGGCCGGCAGCGTGACGCGTTCGCCGAGCCGCCAGTCGCGACCGAGCGGCCGGAACGTCCGGGCCCAGTCGCTCGTGGCACCAAATGTCTTCGTGGCGCCGGCGATGGCGCTCACCCAGCTGGCGCCGGCCGGAAAACCGTCCGCCGCCAGCTCGACGGCCGGTTCGAACAGCTGGGCCCACGGCAGGCGGCCGTGACGTTCGTGTGCCACGCGCCACGAATCGACGGCTCCCGGGACGGTCACCGTCCAGGCGCCGCGCAGGGGCATCTGCTGCAGACCGGCCGCGTGAGCCGCATCGATGGTCGCCCCCGCCGCGGAACGGCCGCTCCCGTTGAGGGCCCTGGTGGTGCTGGTTTCCGCGTCGTGGATGAGCCAGAACGCGTCGCCGCCTAAGCCGCACATGAAAGAGCTGACCACGGCCAGGGCGGCATTCGTGGCGATGGCGGCATCCACGGCGCCGCCCCCGGATCGGAGGATGCCGAGCCCGGCCTGGCTGGCCAGGTGATGCGGGCTGGTCACGGCGCCGCGGCCGCCCCGCGCGATCACCGCGGGGACGACGGCGGGCCGGCGATCTGTCACGGCGCGACTCCTAGTGGCGAAAGCCGGAGCCTGAATTCTTGTCGTGGACCGGGATGGGCTGCTTCTGGAGGCGTGGCAACTGGCGCTTCAGGTCCGCCAGGAACAGGTCCGCCACGTCATGGCTGAAGCCGCGCTTGACCACCACCCGCAGCACCGCCAGGTCCGTGCGGTTCTCCGGGAAGGTGTAGGCCGGCACCAGCCAGCCGCGTTCGCGGACCGCGTTGGAGACGTCGAACACGGTGTAGTTCTGGATCTCGTCCTTGAGCTTGAAGGCGAAGACCGGCAGCTCGTTGCCGCGGGTGATCAGCTCGAAGGGCCCCATCTTCTCGATCTCCGTCGCCAGGCGCATGGCCACGTCCCGGGAATAGCCCTGCACGCGCTGGTAGCCGGCGACGCCGAGCCGGATGAAGTTGTAGTACTGGGCCACGATCTGCGCGCCCGGGCGCGAGAAGTTGAGGGCGAAGGTGGGCATGTCGTCGCCCAGGTAGTTGACGTGGAAGATCAACTCGTCGGGGAGTGCCGCTTCGTCGCGCCAGATGACCCAGCCGACGCCCGGGTAGACCAGGCCGTACTTGTGGCCCGAGGCGTTGATGGAGGCGACCCGCGGCAGGCGGAAGTCCCACTCCAGGTCCGGGTCCAGGAACGGCGCCACGAAGCCGCCGGACGCGCCGTCCACGTGGACCGGCACGTTGATGCCCGTGCGCTTCTGGAAGGCGTCAAGCGCCTCGCAGATCTCCTTGACCGGCTCGTAGGAGCCGTCGTAGGTGGAGCCCAGCACCGCGATCACGCCGATCGTGTTCTCGTCGCATAGGGCCACCGCGCCCTCTGCGGAGAGGTTGTAACGGTTGCCCTCCATGGGCACCAGCCGCGGCTCTACGTCCCAGTAGTTGGCAAACTTCTCCCAGCACACCTGGACGTTTGAGCCCATCACGATGTTGGGCTTGAGGGTCGACTTGCCGGCCGCCTCCCGCGCACGCTGCCAGCGCCGCTTGAGCGCCAGGCCGCCGAGCATGGCCGCCTCGCTGGATCCGGTCGTGGAGCAGCCAGGCGCGTCGTTGGGATCCGGCGCGTTCCACAGGCGGCTGATGATGTCGACGCAGCGCATCTCCAGTTCGGCCGTCTGGGGATACTCGTCCTTGTCGATCATGTTCTTGTCGAACGTCTCCATCATCAGACGTTCGGCCTGCGGCTCCATCCACGTACCAACGAACGTGGCCAGGTTCAGTCGCGCATTGCCGTCCAGCATCAGCTCGTCGTGGACGATCTGGTAGGCCACGTTGGCGTCCATCTCGGTGTCCGGCATCTGGTGGCGTGGCACCCGGCCGTGCTCGGCGAAGATGTCCCCAGTCGTCGCGCGCGGTCGCTTCGGGTGCTTCAAGGCCACGGCTCATCCTCCCTTGGTCTGCCGGAAGGCAATGCCTTCGCTTCGTCAGGCGAAAGAGTAACCGGCAGCGGCGACTGATCCGTGGGAGAAGCCCTCTGCACGCAACGCCTGCCCACCCGGGGACCAACGATCCATCAACCATCGGAACGATGCATCAACCATCGGATAGCCGATATGCGAAGCAGTGTCCGGCGGAGGTTGGGCATCACATCCGGATTGACGTCAGTCTCACCAGGGCGTACACATGCGCCAGCAGCATGCGCCCAAGCATCTGTCGTTCGCGCACCGTGAGGCGCGGCTCAGACACTCAATGTCAGGGAGTGACAGACCGATGGCTGGTTTCGCCGATCTCACAGTCGCTCAGTCATGCCGGGTGATTGGCTTCGAGTCCGCGCGGATCGACGCAGGGTTTGTGAATGGTTTCTTTCTGACCGTATCCGGGACCAAGCCTGATCTCAACATGGACGTGGATTTGCGGCCAGTCCAATACATCCGGCAGCCGGAGTACTGGGCCTGGGAGGTCGTCGGGTGCATGAACGGAATCGGGCTGCCCACGGAAGCGCCATTCGCGGTCACCGTTGAGCTGCGAGGCGCCGTCGGGACCAAGGGAATCGAGGTCGTTGGCGCAGGCTCCAAGAAACGCTTCGATATCACGTTGGGTAGCTAGTCCGGGTCCGCCCGGCCGTGCAGTCATAGAAGTCTGGCTGCGCCTCGCTCGACGAGCGAGGCGCAGCTGGCCAGGAGCCGTCCCGCCAGACTCGGAACGGGCGAACTCGTAACCACCCGGTCGCGCGATACCCTGCGCTCGTGTTCGCGACCATCCTCGGCCCCTATCCCCGGCCGCCTGTCGCTCCCGGACCGGATTCGGACGAGCTGCGCCAGGTGCTGGCGGACCAGCTGGAGGCGGGTCTCGGCATGCTCGCCGACGGCCTGGTCTGGAGGCTCGCGGGGGATGCGTCCGATGAGGACCGCGAGACCATCCTGGACGCTTGGCGGCGTGCCAATGACCTGGCCGGGGAGCTTGCGTCCGACATGGAGGCCAGCCTCCAGCCACCCCCGGTGAAGGCATGCCTCGTGGGACCGTACTCGGCGGTTCGGGACGCGCGACCGGCTGAGCCGGCAGGTGTCCGACGACGCGCGACCCTCGCCGCGGCCGAGGTGCTCAATGTCCAGGCCGCGGCCCTGTTCCGGGCGGGTGCGCCGGTGGTGCAACTGAGCGAGGATGGCCTCACGGCCATCGCCACCGACGACGACCAAGAGCGGGAGCTGGCGGCGGAGGCGCTGCGCCGCGCGACGGACGGGCTGTCCGGGCACGTCTCCCTGAGTGTCTCGGGCGGCAACGCCGACGCCGCAGGTGCCGCGCTCTTCTTCGACGCCCCCTTCGCCAGCTATCTCTTCGACCTGATCAACGGTCCGGACAACTGGCGCCTGATCACCCAGGCACCGCACGACCGCGGCATCATCTGCG
>CAZENL010000006.1:24062-50904 GCA_964513505.1 uncultured Anaerolineaceae bacterium | reverse complement strand
ACGAGCTCGGCATCTAGGGCGCCCGCTCCGGCGGGAACGCGGCCAGGAGGGAGGAGTGGAGCGGGAGACGAGGTTCGAACTCGCGACATTCAGCTTGGAAGGCTGACGCTCTGCCAACTGAGCTACTCCCGCTCAGGATGTCGGCCGAGCCGAGAGCGTACACCGAGCGGCGCCTCAGGGTGGGTCTCCGGCTGGCGTTCGGGCGACCCGTCCGGGGTCGTCTCCAGAGCTCGATCGGTCGATCCGTGCTACCGTTCCGAGTCCACCCGGGACCCGACTTTCTCGTCCCAGCGAGACACGTCATGTCGGGTGCGAGGAGGGGTTCTGCCCAGATGTATCGTTCGCTCCGCTCTGCGTCAGCAGGAACCGGTAAGCCCGCCGTCCCGGCTGTCGATCGCCACGTGATCGAGGAGTACAAGCACAAGGCGCAGACCGTCACGTGCGTGTGCGGCTGGCACGGCAGTACCGCCGCCGGTCCCACGGAGCGTTCCGACTGGCAGGTCCACGTGGCCCAGTACCGCACCAAGACGCGCTGAGCGCCACTCCGCCGGCGCACGCCGGCCGAACGTCGGAATCCGTGGCCGTGGACTTCCGGTACGTCCACGACAACTTCGACGCCAATGGCTTCATGGGCTTCATTGGCGCATCGTTTGCGGTGCTCGGCCCCGGCCGAACGGAGGTCCGCGTGGGATTCCGGCCGGAACTCTCCCAGCACAACGGCTTCTTCCACGGCGCGATGAGCGGCGCTCTCGCGGACGTGGCCTGTGGCCTGGCCGCGCTGACCCTGTTCCCTCCGGGTTCGAACATGCTCGCGGTCGAATACACCATCCACTTCCTTGAGCCGGCGCTGGGCGAGGAGCTGATCGCGCGCGCCGAGGTGATCCGCAAAGGCAATCGGCTCATCTCCGTCCGGTGCGATCTCTTCGTCACGCGGGACGGCACCGAGCACCTTTGCGGTGCCGTCCTGGAGACCGTCACGGGCCGCCGTCCCCCGATCTGATTCGCTGCGCGTTGCCGCGTCGGCCGCGGGCGCGCCGCTGAAGGGGTGACCTGCGGGCCGCCCGAGAACGGGCCGAGCGGCCCTGTTCCCGTGCCTCGGCATCCCGCCCAATCATGTTGATGACAGCAGGTTGGGAATCGGCCACCGCGTGCGCGCGCACGCGTCCGGAGGGGTGAATCGGATGAACGAGCGGATCCCTGCGCGCGGGCAGGAGCGGCGGATGGCGGCAACCGTGCGCATTGCGCTGTGGAGTGCCCATCACGCGGGGCTGGTGGTCACCGCTTGGACGATCGTGATGATCGGCCTGTTCATGCTCAACGGGGTGCTTGGCGGGACGCGCAACCAGAGCGTCATGGGCAGCTCGGACACGTTGACCGAGGCGGAGATCGGCAACCAGGTCTTCCAGGACGCCGGTCCACGACAGGTCGGCCAGAGCATCTGGGTGGTGCTCGAGGCACGCTCCGGCTCGATCGCGACGCCAGCTGCGAGTGCCGAGGTTGCATCCATCGTCGATCGGATGCGTGCGGCCACGCTCGTGGTTCCGGGCGCCAGCGCCGCGACGCCGATCTTCGGGACGCTCAACAGCCCGCTCGAGGCCCCGAGGGAGGCCGGCCTGGTGGCGGCGGACGGAACCGCCGCCATGATCACCGGCACCGTCGCGGGTGACGGCGCCGACCTCGAAGCGCGCGTCACGGCGGCGCGCGGCCTGCTCGCCGACCTCCAGCGCGACACGCCGGACCTGCAGGTCATGGGCCTCAACAACACGATCGTCAACCGAGAGGTCGGCGAGCTGGTCAACAGCGACCTGGATGGCTCGCTGAAACTGACCCTGCCGATCACGTTCCTGATCCTGCTGCTGGCGTTCGGCGCGGTCGTGGCCGCCTTCGTGCCGATCGCGCTCGCGGTGACCGCGCTCATCGGCGCGTTCGGACTCATCGGCCTGTACAGCAACTACGTGGAACCGGTGAGCCAGTACGCCGGGCAGGTGATCGTGCTCATCGGCCTCGCGGTGGCCGTGGACTACTCGCTCTTCCTGATCAAGCGCGTGCGTTCCGAGCGGCGCGCGGGCCGCAGCCGCTATGACGCGATCGAGGTGGGCAGCAGCACGGCCGGCCGGGCCGTCTTCTTCAGTGGCATGGCGGTGGCCATCTCGCTGGCCGGCCTCCTGGTCATGAACAACTCCATCTTCCGCTCGGTCGCGGTGGGCACGATCTGCGTGGTCCTGATCTCGGTGATCGGCTCGCTGACGTTCCTGCCGGCGACGCTGGCACTGCTTGGCGATCGGATCGACATGCTGCGCCTGCCGTACTTCGGTGCGGAGCGTCCGGAGGGTACCGGCGTGTGGACGCGACTAGTGCTCTTCGCGACCCGTCGCGCGGCGCCCGTGGCCATCCTGATCGCCGCCTTCCTCCTGCTCGCGGGCAGCCCGGTCACGCGCCTCCGGCTGGGCTCGATGGGCATCGATGGACTGCCCAGCAATCTTCCGTCCGTGGCGGCCTGGAACGTGATGGCCGCCAAGTGGCCCCAGGGCACCACGCTGACCCTGGACACGTTCGTCACGCACGCTGACCGCGCCGACACCAAGGCGGCCATTGCCAGCTACCGGACCGCGCTCACCGCCGTGCAGGGCATCGGCCGGCCGGCCGGCCTCCAGACATCAACCGACGGGACCGTGGTGGACGTCATGTTCACGCTGCCGGGCGGCGCCAACGACATCGCCAACTGGGACGTGGTGCGACAGGTCCGCAGCAGCGTGGTGCCGGCGGCGTTCGCCGCATTGCCGGACGTCTCCGTGTACGTCAGCGGCGACGCGGCTGCGTCCATGGACAGCGCGAACATGTTCGGCGGGCAGACGCCGCTGGTGATCGCCTTCGTGCTCACGCTCAGCTTCCTGCTCATGCTGGTGGTCTTCCACTCGATCGTGATCGCGGTCACCGCGATCCTGCTCAACCTGCTGTCCGCAGGTGCGGCGTTCGGCGTGCTGCAGCTGGTCTTCCAGGACGGCTGGTTCAAGGACCAGCTGGGCGTGCAGCCTGCGCCCATCGAAGCGTGGGTCCCGCCGATGATCTTCACGATTCTCTTCGGGCTGTCGATGGACTACCACGTCTTCATCCTCAGCCGCGTCAAGGAGGCCCGCGACCGGGGCCTCGATTCCGTCGGCGCGGTGGTCAAGGGCATCTCCGTGACCTCGGGCACGGTCACCAGCGCGGCCGCGATCATGGTGGCGGTCTTCGCGGTGTTCGTGACGCTGCACTTCTCGATCATCCGGGAGATGGGCCTGGGACTGGCGGTGGCCGTCTTCCTGGATGCCGCGCTGGTGCGCAGCCTGCTGCTGCCGTCCAGCATGCGGCTGCTCGGCGATCGGAACTGGTACATGCCGCGCTGGCTGGACTGGATCCCGCGCATCACCATCGAGGGCGAACCGGAGGAGGCGGTGCCCGTGGGTGGCATCAAGTCAGGGTCGGCTCCCAAGTCGACGGTCTCGACCGTCTAGGCGACGCCCGGACCCATCGGGCCGAGCCGGACATCCCGGATCTGCGGGAAGCCCGGATCGGAGGGGACGGCCCGATGGGTTCACCTTCAAGGCTCGTGGCGGCGCCCGCGCTAGGCTCCACCGATGGTGGATCGAACACGCCCGAG
The DNA here is from genome assembly GCA_964513505.1 of uncultured Anaerolineaceae bacterium. Classification (GTDB taxonomy): domain Bacteria; phylum Chloroflexota; class Limnocylindria; order Limnocylindrales; family CSP1-4; genus JAFMJV01. The sequence continues at coordinate 47,264 of CAZENL010000006.1, read as the reverse complement.
GGCGGAGCCGGCGGACCTGGCGACGATCCGCGTGGCGCTCCCGGCCCCGCTCGACGTGCCCGGTTCGCTGGGGGGTCTCCAGCGCTGGGGAGACGACCTGATCGATCGCTGGGATGGCGGGAGATGGCTCCGGGTCCTGCGGATCGCCGGCAGGTCAGTCCCGGCTCGGGCGCAAGCCGCTGGCTCCATTGCGACTCCCGTGCTGGAGATCACGGCTGCCGCCGAAGACCTGGAGCGGGCGGCGGAGCGTTTCGGGGCGTCGTTCGTGAGCGTGGACGCGGCCCGGCTCGCGACCCTGGCAGAGGCTGACCCCGCGGTGGCGGCCGCCGACGCACGGTTTCCGGGCATCCGGCCGCTGCTGACCCACGAGACGTTTGACGCGCTGGTTCGCTCGATCAGCGCGCAGCAGGTGAACCTGCGCTGGGCGGCCGAAACGCGGCGACGACTGGCCGTGCGCTATGGGGAGCGCCATCAGATCCAGGGGGAGCCCGTGATGGCGCTCGACCCGATGGTGTTCGCGGACGCGAAGGTGGAGGACCTGAGGTCCTTGCAGCTCACGACGGTGAAGGCAAAGTCGGTGATCGCGGCTGCCCGTGCCGTCCTGGACGGTGGACTGGAACGGTCGGACCTGGATGCGCTCGAAGACGGGGCGGTCATCGAACGGCTGATCGCGATCTACGGCATCGGCCGCTGGAGCGCAGAGTGGTTCCTGGCGCGAACCCTGGGACGGCCGACGGTGGTGGCGGGCGACCTGGGCGTGCGCAAGGCCGTCGGCCGCGCCTACTTCGGCGGTCGGATGCCGTCGGAGGCGGACGTGCGGGCAGCCACGGCCCATTGGGGTGCCGCGGCCGGCGTGGCGCAGCAGTTGCTGCTGAATACCTTGTTGTCCGCCGGCGCCGGGACCTAGCAGCCTAGTTGGTGTCCTCGAGCGCCATGACCTTGGCCACGCGGCGCGCATGGCGGCCGCCCTGGAACTCGCCGGCGAGGAAGGCAGAGACGCATCCGAGGGCCAGTTCCAGGCCGACGATGCGGGCGCCCATGGCCAGCACGTTGGCATCGTTGTGCTCGCGTCCGAGCCGCGCGGTGACCGGATCGGTCGCTTCCACACAGCGGATGCCGTGGATCTTGTTGGCCACGATCTGCTCGCCGGTGCCGCTGCCTCCCAGCACGATGCCCAGCTGGAACTCCCCGCTGGCAACGGCCCGCGCCGCCGGTGCGATGAAGTCCGGGTAGTCGACCGGTTCTGTGGAATCGGTGCCGTAGTCAGCCGCCTCGTGCCCGGCCGCGCGGAGGAATTCGATGATCGGCCCCTTGAGCGGGAAGCCGGCGTGATCGCTGGCAACGACGACGCGCACGACTACGCCTCCTGGCCCTTGCCGATGCGCGTGCCGGCCTCGCGATTGGTGTCCATCGGGTCGGGATCCCGCAGGTCCGCCTCGAAGGCCTCCTCGATCCACTGGAGCGCCTGGTCGTCGTCGTCGGTGGTCTTCAGGAGCCTCAGGTCCTCGGGGGCAATGTTGTGGCGCTCCTGGACGGGGCCCGAAATCCACTCCAGCAGGCCGCGCCAGTAGTCGGTGCCCATGAGGATGATGGGGAAATGCTCGATCTTGCCCGTCTGCACCAGGGTGAGCGACTCGAAGAGCTCGTCGAACGTGCCGAAGCCGCCGGGGAAGATCACGAACGCCTGGGCGTACTTCACGAACATGGTCTTGCGCACGAAGAAGTAGCGAAAGTCGATGGCCAGGTCCACGTACGGATTGATGCCCTGCTCGTGGGGCAGCTCGATGCCCAGGCCCACCGAGACGCCACCGGCCTCCTTCGCTCCCCGGTTGGCGGCCTCCATGATCCCTGGCCCGCCGCCCGTGATCACGGTCAGGCCGCGTTCCGCCAGCATCCGCCCGAGGTGCCTGGCACGCTCGTACCAGGGGTCGCTTTCCAGCGTACGCGCCGAGCCGAAGATGCTGACTGCTGGGCCCAGCCGTGCCAGTGCGTCGAAGCCGTCCACGAACTCACCCTGGATCCGGAGGGCCCGCCACGCATCGGATTCCAGGAACGACGTGTCCGCGTAGGGACGCTGCATGAGCAGCTTGCGGTCCTCGGTGGGCTTGCTCGTCCGCGTGCGCCGGAGTTCAGTCATTGCGCGGCGAGGATACGCGGCGCCACGTCGTGGCGTCTTCCATTGACGTTCGCAGGCCGCATCGCGAAATCAAGGAACCGCGGAACTGTGCGGGCCTCCCGCTCGTCTCATCAGCGCAAAAGACCAGTACCCGTCCCGACCCGGAGGCTCGCTCGCTGGGGCCAGCGAGCTCCGGGTGTCGGGATCCCCAGATCGCTCGCTGGCCTCCCACTCCGACAAGGTCCGTGGCGTTCCCGGCTGCAACCGCGTGGCAGCTTCGCACCGTCCTGCTGCCACACGTGCGAAAACGGCTGGACGCCCCCGCGGCCCACCGCTATATTCGCGCCGATCTCCGGGCCGTCGGGCTTGCCTAGGCCCCCTCGAGCATCCGGCGTCGTACGCCGGCTGGTCGGGACGCAACGGACCGGGTGATCGGTCATCCATCGGGAGGGTGTTTTCTAGGTGTATACCGATCGTGCCATCGCCTGTGTGGACTGTGGACAGGAGTTCTCCTTCACGGCGGGTGAACAGGAGTTCTACGCCCAACGCGGGTTCACCGAGCCGCCCAAGCGGTGCCCGTCATGCCGCGCCATCCGCAAGGCCCAGCGCAACGGGCCGTCGGCGAGCGGCGGCGACGCCGGTTCCTACAGCTCCGGCTACGAGCGCAGCGGCAACGGCTACGGTGGCGGTGGCGGTGGCGGTGGCGGTGGCGGATACGGCGGTTCCGAGCGACGCCCGCGCCAGATGTTCGACGCGGTGTGTGCGGAGTGCGGCAAGACCGCCCAGGTGCCGTTCCAGCCGACCGGGGCACGGCCGGTCTACTGCAGCGACTGCTTCCAGACCCGTCGCGCCTGACCCAGAGTTCGCAACGCTCCACCTGCATCGGCGCATGAAGGTGGAGGGGCGGTGATCAAATACCTCGGCTCCAAGCGCACCCTGGTGCCGCGCATCAGCCGGATCGTCACGTCGCTTCCAGACGTGGCACGGGTGTGCGATCTCTTCACCGGGACCACGCGGGTCGCACAGGCGCTCAAGGATCGCGGCATCCACGTGGTGGCCAATGACACGGCCACGTACTCGCACGAGCTTGCGCTGGCCCTGATCGAGGCTGACCGCGATCAGCTGGACCTGGAGCGCCTGGGTCAGTGGATCGGGCAGCTGAACGCTTTGCCCGGGTACCGCGGCTACTACACGCGCACGTTCTGCGAGGATGCCCGCTACTTCCAGCCGTTCAACGGCATGCGCATCGACGCCATTCGCGATGCCATCGATGAGCTGCCGGCCACGCGCCACGAGCGCGCGGTCCTGCTGGTCAGCCTGATGCTTGCGGCCGACCGCGTGGACTCCACGACAGGCCTCCAGATGGCGTACCTGAAGCACTGGGCGCCGCGTGCGAGCCGTGCCCTGGAGTTGCGGCTGCCCGACCTGCGGCCAGGCAGCGGAACGGCCGTCCTCCAGGATGCGACCTTGTTCGTGGAAGGCGGGGGCACCTCCGGCGTGGACCTGACCTACGTCGATCCGCCGTACAACCAGCACTCCTACTTCGGCAACTACCACGTCTGGGAAACGCTCATGCGGCACGACCGTCCGGAGGCGTACGGGATCGCCCGCAAGCGGGTGGACACGGTGGACCATCGCAGCATCTTCAACTCGTCACGGCAGTTCCACGAGGCCTTCGCTCGGCTCATCGGCGGCATCCAGTCGCGCTACATCCTGGTTTCGTTCAGCAACGAGGGCTTTATCGACGAGGCCGACCTGGTGCGGATCATGGAGCCCAAGGGATACGTCGAGCACGTGGAGGTGGACTCCAAGCGCTACGTCGGCGCGCAGATCGGCATCTTCAATCCGGCCGGCCGGAAGGTCGGCAGCGTCTCCCACGTGCGCAACACGGAGCACCTCTTCCTCGTCGGCGATGAGGCGGCCGTGAAGCGGGCGCTGGCAGCGGATGCGGAGCCCCGGCCGCAGCTGCAGATGCCGGCGACGGCCGATGTCGCGCAAGGGTCGCGGCAGCCGGGATTCCGTGCCGCGTAAGTCAGAGATAAGTGGTAATCAACGGCGCGCAAAGGGTCACTGACTAGCCTCCCTCCCATACGCCGCGCCGTTTCGCCGGCAGGCGTTCCGCCACTTGTTGAGGCACAGGGATGGAGAGCCATGCACATCGTTTCGCCGCTCGTCTTCCACCACGCCCCGCGGATCGTCGCGCTCCTGGCGTTGGCCGGGATCGCCCTCGCCGTCCTGGTCCTCCTCGCGTACGCCGTCACGTTGTGGACCGGGATCGCCGTACCCAGGCTTGAAGGTTCAGATCTCGCGCCCTTCCGCTGGGCAGCGCAGCTGGACACGCTCGCATGAGGGCCTCGGACCGCCGGCCGGACGCCGGCTTGCCCCGCGCTGATCAAGAGGCCGCGGCCATCAGGTTCTGGTTCCGGGGTCGGTCTGCGCCGCCGCTGGACCTGGAGCTCGAGCTGGGAAGAGCCGGCTTCCTGGAGGTGGCTCAGCGGGTCCGCGCCGCCCCGGCCCCGGCCAGCCGCTGCGCGAGGTAGACGGGCACCGCTGAGAGGAGGATCACGAATACGGCAACCACGTTGACGATCGGCCGCTGATTGGCCAGCTTGATGTTGCTGAAGATCCAGATCGGCAACGTCTGGTCCGTGCCGGCGGTGAAGTTGGTGACGATGATCTCGTCGAAGGACAGCGCGAAGGCCAGCATGCCGCCCGCCAGGAGCGCGGTCCTCACCACGGGCAACGTCACGTGGCGGAAGGTCTGGAGCACGTCTGCGCCAAGGTCCATGGACGCCTCTTCCAGCGAACGTGAGGTGCGCCGGAGCCTGGCGATCACGTTGTTGTAGACCACCACCACGCAGAACGTGGCGTGGCCGGCGACGATGGTCAGGAGCCCGAACGGGAATCCCAGCGTGTTGATCGTCGTACCCAGGGCGATCCCCGTGATGATCCCGGGGAGGGCCAGCGGCAATACCAGGGCGAACGAGACGGTGTCACGACCGAAGAAGTGGAACCGATGCACCGCCAGCGCAGCCAATGTGCCGAGCACCAGCGCCAGCACCGTCGCGCCGATCCCCGCCTCCAGTGAGAGGACCAGCGCGTCGCGGAAGCCGGTGTTCTGGAGGGCAAGGTCGTAGTACCGCGTGGTGAGCGTATGGATCGGCCATGACTGCGCTCGCTCACCATTGAACGAGTACAGGAAGATGATCGCGATCGGCACGTAGAGGAAACCGAGCACCAGCATGCTCGCCACGCGGAGGCTCCAACGGCCGATCACGTCAGAGTGCCTCGAAGGCGCCGGCGCGGCGGGCCAGCCAGAGGTAGGCGGCCATCACCAGGATCGGCACGAAGGCGAAGGCCGCCGCGAACGGGATGTTGCCGGCCACGCCCTGGCTGTCGTAGATGACGTTGCCGAGGAACTTGGTGTCCATGACCAGCGGAGGGGTGATGTAGTCCCCGAGCGTCAACGAGAACGTGAAGATGGAGCCTGCCACGAGCGCCGGCAGCGCAAGCGGCAGGATGACCCGACGGAACGTCATCCAGTTGCGCCCGCCGAGATCGGAGGACGCCTCCAGCACGGATTGCGGGATCCGTTCCAGGCCGGCGTACAGCGGCAGGATCATGTACGGCAGCCAGAGGTAGGTGAACACCAGCCAGCCTGAGGCGTCGGAGAAGCCGAGCCTCAGGAACGTGGTGCCGATCTGCTGGCCAAGCCAGTCGAGCGGCCCGTTCTGCTGCAGGATCACGCGCCAGGCAAAGACCTTGACCACGTAGCTGGACCACAGCGGAATCAGGACCAGCACGACCAGCAGGTGGCGGTATCGGGGCGCCGCCACGCGCGCCATGTAGTACGCGATGGGGAAGGCCAGCACGGCCGAGGTCAAGGTCACGACGGCGGCCATGGCCACCGTCCGGATGGTGATGTCGCGGTAGACCGGACGGGTCAGCAGCTCATGGAAGTTATCCAGGCTGAACGAGTGAACCAGCGCGGACGTGCGCGGGTCGATGGTCCAGAAGGCGGCCACCAGCAGCAAGGCCAACGACCCGAAATAGACCACCGCCATCCAGCCGGCGGGCGGCGTCAGCAGGATTGCCAGCGCCGCGCGTGGGTGCCGGTACAGGCTCCCGAGCGCGCGGCGTCGGAATCCGGTCGGTTCGGCGCCAGTCGCCGTCGCCGGGGTCGGCGGAGTCGCCGCAGTCACCGGGGTGTCGACCGGGCCAGCGCTTGGCGGAACCGAATCAGCGGCTCAGGAGCCGCGGATCTCGGTCCATTTGGTGGTCCATTCCGAGTAGTCGGTGCACGTGGCACCTCGGCTGTCGCCACAGTCCGTGCTCGGCGTCTTCCAGAAGCCGATCGAGTTGTAGTAGTTCGGGTCGTTGACGCCGTACGCCGTGCAGAAGCCCGGCAGAGCGTAGGAGCCGTAGCCCTTGTCCAGGTACTGGCACGCCTTGGGGTTGGCGGGGTCCTCGCCGAAGTACTCGGCGACCTGTGCCTGCACCTCCGGCGTCAGCATCCAGGCCATCCACTTGAGCATGCAATTGGGGTGCTTGGCGTGGCTCGACATCATCCACGTGTCCGCCCAGCCGGTGATGCCCTCGCTGGGCACGACCGACTTGACGCCAACGCCCGCCGCCTGGAGCGCGTTGAGCTGGTACGGCCACGCCGTGCCGATGGAGGTCGTGCCGTTGGTGAAGTTGTCGATCTCGTCGCCGTACACGGCCCAGTACTTGCCGACCCACGGCGCCTGCTGCTTCAGCAGGTCCACCGCGGCCGTCAGCTGCGTCTCAGTCAGCTCGTACGGATCGGTGATGGCCAGGTCCGGGTTGTGGGCCTTCAGGTAGAGGGCGGCGTCGGCAATGTAGATGGCGCTGTCGTAGTCGGTGATCTGACCCTGGTACGGCGCTGAGGCCGTCGGGTCGAAGATGACGTTCCAGCTGGTTGGCGCGGTGGTCACCACGTCGGTGAGATACATCAGGAAGTTGCCGCCCCAGCCGTGCGGCGTCCCGTAGTGCTTGCCATCAACAACGTAGTTCGGCGCGTTCTGGAGGAACGGCGCGACGTCGCTGAAGTTGGGCATCTTGGAGACGTCGATGGCGGCCACGTCGCCGTTGTTGATCAGGCGATTGGACGCGTCGCCGGAGGCCGACACGCCGTCGTAGACGCTGCCGCCACCCTGGCGCATGTCAGTGACCATGGCGTCGGACGTGTCATCGATCTTGGCCTTGACCTGGCAGCCCGACGCGGTCTGGAACGGCGTCACCCAGTCGTACTCGGGCACGTTCACGCCACTTTCGGCGTAGCCGATCCAGGCGATGATGTCCAGCTCGCCCTCGCCGGGCCCGCCGATGGTCGACAGGTCGATGTTGGGCACCAGCTTGGTGATCGGTGCAGGGGAGCCCGCGGCGCTTGGCGCTGCCGTCGCGGCCTCGGACGGAACGACGGTGGCGGCCTCGGACGGAGCCGCGGTCACCGTTTCTGTGGCTGCCACGGTCGGCGCGGCGGTGACGGGAGCGGCCGTGACCGGAGCGGCCGTGACTGGGACGGCGGTGACAGGAGCGGCCGTGACCGGCACCGGGCTCGGCGTCGCCGAACCGCTGCACGCGGTGAAGATCATCAGCGCTGCGGGCACCACCGCCCACGTGCGCAGCCGGGATGGCCTCGAGTTCATGCCCTGCTCTCCTCTGTCTGCTGGTCCGCCGCGGCGGGCTCGGATTGGAGGGCCAGCGTGTGGCGCTGGTCCCAGGTCAGTCGGACGGGTCGATCCTTGAAGGCCAGCACTTCCATGTGCGAGGTGCTGACGTTCTGCTCCAGCACGGCCAGCTCGCCGCCGCCGTCCAGTGCCACGTAGTAGCGCGTCTCTGATCCCAGGTAGACGACCTCACGCACCTGCCCGGTCACGGACACGAAGCCGGGTGCCACGGCGGCGTCGATGGCAAGGATTCGGATCTTCTCGGGCCGCACGGTGAAGGTGCCGCGGCGCCCCAGTGCCGCCTGGGCAACGTCGCCGGAGAGGATGTTGGAGGTGCCAACGAAGCCGGCCACGAACGCCGTCGCCGGTCGCTCGTAGACATCGGCGGGCGTGCCGATCTGCTCGATCCGCCCCAGGTTGAAGATGGCCATGCGGTCGCTCATGCCGAGCGCCTCGTCCTGGTCGTGCGTCACGTACACAAAGGTGATGCCGACATCGCGCTGGATCGCTTTGAGCTCCAGTTGCATCTCCTGGCGGAGCTTCAGGTCCAGGGCGCCGAGCGGCTCGTCCAGCAGCAGCACCGACGGTCGATTCACGAGCGCCCGCGCGAGTGCCACGCGCTGCCGCTGGCCACCGGAGAGCTGGGCCGGGCGGCGCCGGTCGAAGCCTTCCAGGCGAACCATCCGGAGCGCCTCCGCGACCCGCGTGGCGCGCTCCTGGCGGCGGACCTTTCGAATCATCAGGCCGTAGCCGACATTGGCCGCCACGTCCATGTGCGGGAAGAGCGCGTAGTCCTGGAAGACCGTGTTGACGTCACGCTCATACGGCGGGCGAAGGGTGATGTCCTTGCCGGAAAGCAGGACGCGTCCTTCCGTCGGCAGGTCGAAGCCCGCGATCATGCGGAGGGTGGTGGTCTTGCCGGAGCCGGATGGGCCCAGCAGGGAAAAGAACTCGCCGCGCGCGATGGCCAGGTCCACGCTGGCCACCGCGACCACGTCTCCGAACAGCTTGCGGACGCCCTCAAGCCGGACGGCGTCCGTCGCATCGCCGCGCGTCTGGACCTCCGGCCGCTCGATGAGTCGCTCCTCCGGTACTGCCGGCGGGCGGGGCACCGTGGCGATCGTCATCGCCCCCTCAACGGCGTCGTTCCCGTGGCCGCACTCTGCGGCTTCCCCGTCCGGGCTGTCAAGTTCCGACGCAATTCGCGGCCCGGGAGCCGGAATCGGACGGAATTCGCACTCTGGGCCGCTGTCCTAGAGTCAGCCACGTGCCAGTTGACCCGCCGCTGCCGCGCCGCGTCTCCCGCGCTCCGGTCTACGTGACCCTGGGCTTCTTTGCGGTCGCGTTGACGCTGGTGTTGATCGGTGCGTCCATCTCTGCGGAGAAGCCCACCACGACGCCGACGGTGACCCAGCCGGGAACCGTGGACAACCCGCGAGCGGTCACGGTGATCATGCGCGACTACCTCTTCGAACCGGTCCCGTTGGCGCTCTATCCGGGCGAGACGATCCGCCTGACGGTCGTCAATGCCGGGCTGGAGGCGCACGAGCTGATGCTCGGCGACGCCGCCGCGCAGGCTGCCTGGGAAGCGGCCGACGCTGCCGCCACGCCACCCGCGCCGTTCACCACGGCTCCGCCGGCCAGCGCGCCGGCCGGGACCACCGGCCTGCGGCTCTTCGTCGGGTCCGGCCAGCAGGCAACCGCGGATTGGACCGTGCCGGCGAACGACCCGCTCTTTCTCCAGTGCCACCTACCCGGCCACCTGGAGCGCGGCATGTACGGCGCCGTGATCGTGCAGGCCGTTGGTCCATCGAGCAGCCCGGGGCAGTAGACTGAGCGACCTTCCGCACCAAGCATTCTCGGTCGGGCGTACCGGCGCCGCACCTCCAGGAGTGAGCTCGAATGACCTACGTGATCGCCGAACCGTGCATCGACGTGATTGACCAGTCGTGCGTGTCCGTGTGTCCCGTGGACTGCATCCATTTCGACCAGGGCGTGGACCGCATGCTGTACATCGATCCGGACGAGTGCATCGACTGCGGCGCATGCGAGCCAGAGTGCCCCGTGAACGCGATTTATCCGGAGGACGCGCTGCCCGCGGAGTGGGCCAAGTTCACGGCCGTGAACGCGCAGTGGTTCAAGGACAAGGCCGCAGCACGGGCGTCCGTGGACGAGTGGAAGCCGCCCGCCTGACCGCCTGAGCGGCCGACCGGCAGGGCCGCGCGATCGCCCGCTCCGCCGGCCTCGGCAGACCTACCCTCGCGCGAGCACCGCTCCGACGATTCTGCGGATACCCGGCCGCACTCCGTAGAGCAGCACGGTCGCTCGGAAGACGCGCGCCGAACCGACCGTTGCCACGGCCACGAACGCCACCAGGATCACCAGCGACACGATGATCTGGAACCACGGCGTCGTCGGCGAGAGCACCAGCACCTGGAGCATTGCGGCCGGTGCGGTCAGCGGGATCAGCGACAGGATCCACACGATCGGGCTCTGGATGTCGGTCAGGAACGCCGTCGTGAAGATGAGCGGCACGACCGCGAAGAAGCCGAAGAAGCCGGCGTACTGCTGCGCCTCGCGGGCTCCGGGCGCCAGCGCGCCGATGGCCGCGAAGATCGCCCCGAACGCGATGTAGCCGAGCGCGAAGTAGACCACCGCCAGCACCAGCGTCAGCGGCGAGATCTGCACGTCGACGGACAGTTGCTGGTTGAGCAGCGGCAGCGCGACGAGTGCGGTCCCGACCCAGATGACCACCTGCGTCAGGCCCGCGGCGCCGAGGCCCAGGATCTTGCCACCCATGAGGGGCAGCGCGGGGATGGAACTCAACACGATCTCCACCACCCGGTTTTCCTTCTCTTCGGTCACCGACTGGAGCAGGTAGCCGCTGGTGATGAAGATGCTCATCACGAACAGCAGCGTGAAGGCGTACGGCAGCAGGAACGAGGCCAGGATCGAGCTGCTGGTGACCGGCTTGCCGTCCGTGTCCACGGCGCTGATCACGGCGGGCACCTGGATACGCGCCGCAATGTCCCCGGGCACATTCCCTGCCGTGAGCACGGCGTTTCTCAGGAGGGCCAGCAGGACCGTCTCCTGGTTGCTCTGCCGCTGGATCGCGTCCAGGCCGCCGCCCTTCGAAGACGCCTCGATGCGCTGGACGTTGGGTGACGCGGGGTAGCTGGACGGGATGACGTAGTACTCGGCGGCGGATTTGTCGGCGAGCCGGCCGGCGGCCTGGTCCCGCGGCAGCAACTCGATGGTTCCACCGGTGATGGGGACGGATTGGATCGTCAGGCTCGATTCGTTGACGATCAGGAGATCCACCGGCCCCCCGCCGCCGCCCCCGCCACTTCCGCCCAGGCTCGATCCCGCGGAGAGGCTCGAGAGCGTGAACAGCGCCCCGATGCCGATCGGCAGCAGCAACGTTCCGAAGATGAAGCCGCGCCGCCGCACGGTGCGCAGGTAGTCCCGGCGCGCAACGATCGCCACGAGGCGGGCGAAATGCCGAATGGATGCCGAGCGATCGTTCATCGCACCAGCTCCGCGCGCGTGTCGCCTTCCACCGCGCGAATGAAGATCTCGTTCAGGTTGGGCGCCTCCACCACGAATCGCTCCACGTCCGCGCCGGAGCCGGCCAGCTCCCGGAAGAGATCGCGCGGCGAGGAGCCGTCACGCAGCAGGAAACGCACGGTGTTGTCGACGGTCTCCGCGCTGGTGACGCTGTGGAGCACGCCCGGGTCGCTGGGGATGTCTGTGCCTGTCACTTCCACGGCGCCGTCGCTGAACGCGCGGCGCACGTCGGCCACGGTGCCGTAGAGCACGCGCCGCCCGTTGTCGATCAGCAGGATGCGGTCGCAGAGCGTCTGCGCGTCGCCCATGTCGTGCGTGCTCATGACCACGGCCGCGCCGCGCTTCCGCTGCGCGATGAGCACGCCCTTGAGCATCTCCGCGTTGACCGGGTCAAGGCCCTGGAACGGCTCGTCGACGATGAGCAGGTCGGGCTCGTTCAGGATGGTGGCGACCAGCTGCGCCTTCTGGTGCATGCCGCGCGACAGCTCCCCGGCCTTCTTCTTCAAGTCGTCGCCAAGTCCCACGTCCGTGAGCAGTTGCCGGGCGCGCGTGCGCGCCTGGCCGATGGGCATCCCGCGTAGCGCGCCGAAATAGGCGAGCGTCTCCACGATCGGCACGTCCCGGTACAGGCCCCGATCCTCTGGTAGGTAGCCGACCCGGCTCTGGTGCTCCACCCCCGGCCGGCCGCCGAACACGCGGATCTCGCCGCGATCCGGCCGGATGATGTCCAGGATCATCCGCATGGTGGTGGTCTTGCCGGCCCCGTTGGGGCCGAGGAAGCCGAGCAGCTCGCCCGGCCGCACGTCGAATGTCAGGTCCTGCACCACGTCGGTCGTGCCGAAGCGCTTCCACAGGCCGGTGACCTCGACGGCAGGCGTTGTCGGGGCGGCCGGCAGGAGCGGGGCGTGCTGTGGCATGGACATGGCGTGGTGGGTCTCTTGCTGGGGCGAGAAAGCCAGCATATCGGGTCGCCTCCGGCCGACCTAGGGCCAAGCGGCCTGCAAGCCGCTGCCGCCCGGCGCGGGCGCTATGCCTTGATCCCGTCGACCAGGAAGAACGTCCTGCCCCGGGTGTCGGCACGGTGCTCCCGCACGTCGAGATCGCGGATGCGGCTCTCGTAGCGCTCGCGCACATGGTCGGCGCTGGCGAAGTGGCGGACATGGCCTTCGCCACCGAAGTTGGGGACGGTGGCGAAGACGTGCGTGCCCGGCTTGACCGCGTCCAGGACATCCAGGTCCCGATCGACGTGCTCCAGGAATTCCGTGGCCACCACCGCGTCGTAATTGCGTGCGGCCAGCACGTCCGATTGGAAGATGTCGACGCACAGGAACTCGTACCCGGGGCAGACCTCGCGGGCGCGCGCGACGCGGCCGGCGCTGAAGTCCACGCCGAGGTAGCGCGGCACCCCGATGTCGCGCATCAGCCCACCGAATTGGCCGGGGCCGCAACCGAGGTCCACGACAGAGGTGGCTCCCGATCGCGTGATGCGATCGGCGATGACCGCCCAGAGCGGGTAGTAGTGCGATTCCGTGTAGTCGGTCAGCCACTTCTCGTTGCGGTGGAACGTGGCGTCGTAGTGGGCCGCGTCCATTTGGTGCCCGTCCTGGGCCGCGGCGTGCGCGGAACCGCCGCGCCGTTCCTGGCCGGACCGTGCCGCCGCTCTCCCGGTCGATCCGTTCCGGCTCGGCCGGAGGATCCGCATCAGGACAGGCGGCGTGATCTCACGCAACAGATGGGAGGGCGTCGACTTGGGCATCGTCGTTCTCTCAGTCGTGGCTTGGGCTGCGCTGCAGGATATCGGGTTGATGGCGCCAAATCTCGCGTCGGCGGCCCGGACTATGCTGGCCGCGTGCGCATCGTTTCGCTGCTCCCGTCCGCGACGGAGATCGTCTTTGCCCTTGGATTGGGCGATGAGCTGGTCGGACGCACCCATGAATGCGACTACCCACCGGAGGTGGCGGACGTCCCGGTCATGACCGTGGACGTCGGCGGTTCACCGACCGATCACAGCCGCGCCATCCACGACCGCGTCGCCCAATCGCTTCACGGCGGAAGCTCCATCTACCGTCTGGACACCGACGCACTCGCGGAGGCGCACCCTGACCTGATCCTCACGCAGGAGCTGTGCGACGTCTGCGCGGTGAGCTACCGGGAAGTCACCAAGGCGGTCAAGGCGCTCGAGGGCGATATCACGGTCGTGAGCCTGGAGCCCCAGTCGATCGAGGGCATCTTCAACACCATCTCGACCGTGGGCGCCATGGCGGAGGCGGAGGACGAGGCCGTCGGGCTGCTGGAGCTGCTGCGGGAGCGCCTCGGCGCGATCGAGAATCGCTCGCTGGAACGACGGCTCGCGGGCATCCCGCCGCGCCGGGTGGTCTGCCTCGAGTGGCTCGATCCGCCGTTCACCGCCGGACACTGGGTGCCGGAGCAGGTGCGGCGTGCCGGCGGCTGGGACCTGCTTGGCCAGTCCGGCGAACGATCCGAGGAGACCACCTGGGACGCGGTGCGCGACGTGGAGCCGGATCAGCTCATGCTCATGCCGTGCGGCTTCAACGCCGCGCGCACCGCCCGCGAGTACGACCGCATCCAGAAGCCTGCCTGGTTCGAGGAGTTGCGTGCCGTTCGCCGGGGCGAGCTGTTCGCCCTCGACGGCTCGGGGTACTTCAGCCGGCCAGGCCCGCGTGTGGTCGACGGAATCGCGTTGCTCGCGGAGCTGATGGACCCGGAGGGCTTCGTGGACGTCGCCCCGCCGGAGGCCTGGATCCCGATCGGGCCGGCCTACCTGCGCTGATGGCCGTCGCCACGGTGACGTTCCGGGAGACGTTCGACTGCCTCTGGTGCGGCCGGCCCTGGACCACCCGCTCCACCGAGGACCTGGAGGGCTGGGCCGTGCTGTGCCCCGACTGCCTCGGCAGGGCGCAAGACAACCCGTTCCTGCGGTTCCGCCTCAAGCAGGCACTCCAGGACCGAAGCCGGGCGGCGGCCGGAGCGGGAGCGGCCGCGGCACCCGGGACGGCCGTGGCGGCCGGGTCCGCGTCCGTCGCTCCGCCGATGGCCGTGCTTGCTCCTGGTCGAGCGGCACCGGCCCTGGCCGCCGAGGACGACGTTGCGATGAAGGCGTACTACGCCGCCCGTGCGCCGGAATATGACGACTGGTACCTGCGCCGCGGCCGCTACGCGCGGGGTCCCGTGCTGGACCTGCCCTGGCACCACGAGCTGGACCTGGCCGGCCGCTGGCTCGACGGGCTGCCGCTGCACGGAGAGATCGTGGAGCTGGCGGCCGGCACCGGCTGGTGGTCCCCGATCCTGGCCGAGAAAGGCGAGCTCTCCATTTACGACGCCGTGCCGGAGCCGCTTGACCTGGCTCGCCAACGGCTGGTGGCGCACCACCTGCGCGCGCACATCCACGTGCGCGACGCGTGGGAGGAGCCGGATCGCCAGGTGGATGCGGTCTTCACCGGCTTCTGGTTGAGCCACGTTCGCAGGGATCGCCTGCCCGCGTTCCTGGGGCTGGTCCGGCGCTGGCTCAAGCCGGGTGGCTCCTTCGCGTTCATCGACTCGCAGCGCGATCCGGGCTCGGGCGCCACCGATCACCCACCGGTCGCGGACGACGAGACGGCCCTGCGCCGCCTGCACGATGGCCGGGAGTTCACGATCCCCAAGGTGTACTACGAGTCGGAGGAGCTCACCGTGGCGCTGCGTGCCGCCGGATTCGCCGAGGTCGATGTGAGCCAGACGGAGCGGTTCTTCCTGCTCGGCTGGGCGCGATGAACGGCGACGCGGCGGTGCCCGCCGGAGTGGCAGGACTTGGGCGCGTCGGCGTCTGGGGCCATCTCGATTCGCTGGCCGCCGCGGACCTGCATGCCTACGCGGGCCGCGTTCGCGGACTGGGTTTCGCGGCGCTGTGGGTGCCGGAGACGGTGGGGCGGGAGCCGTTCGCGGTCCTCGGGGCGCTCGCCGAGGCGGCCGCGCGCGACGGACTGTGGCTCGGGACGAGCATCGCCAACGTGTATGCCCGGGATGCCGTAACCACCAGGGCCGCGGCCATGACGCTCCACGAGCTGACCGGCGGACGGTTCCTTTTGGGGCTGGGCGTTTCGCATCCGCACCTGGTGACCAAGGTGCGTGGCCACGATTACGCGAAGCCCGTCACGACCATGCGCGAATACCTGGCCGCGTACCGCGCGTCCCCGTACCGCGGTCCACGCCTCGATGAAGCGTCCGAACCGCCGGTCGTGATCGCGGCGCTGCGGGAGCGCATGACCAGACTCGCGGCCACGGACGCCGATGGGGCGTTTCCCTACCTCGTGACGCCGGCACGGCTGGCGCTGATGCGCAGTTGGCTGGATGCCGCGGCCGAAGCGGGCGGCCGGCCACGCTCGCTGCTCGCGGTGACACTCCCCGTGGTTCTGGAAACGGATCCGGAGGCGGCACGTTCGGCGGCGCGAGGCTACCTGGCGCCGTACGTGCGAACGCCGAACTACCAGGCCAGCTGGGCCGAACAGGGCTTCGATGACGCCGACTGGGCCAAGCCGGGCTCCGACCGCTTGGTCGACGCGATGGTGGCCTGGGGCGACGCAGACGAGCTCGAGCACCGGATTCACGAGCTGCTGGCCGCTGGCGCCGACCACGTGGCGCTGATACCCGTGGCTCCGGACGGGGCGTCCGAGGAGCACCTGCCCACGCTCGAAGCGCTTGCGCCGGCGCTGGCCACGCTCGGGAGCCGCTGATCGCGAGCGAACGGTTGCAACAAAGACGACCAACGGACCTTGACCACGGCAGGGCGCCGGCCAAGGTTGATCACGGCGACCTCGATGTGATGTGACTCCTCGACCGCCTCGTACGTCTGAATGGGCGAAGGCAGAACGAAGGAGGCGACGGTGCCAACGCGCCGGCCCACAGCGTGCTTGATCAGTCTCGCGATCGCTGTCGCGGCGTGCAGCCCGGCCGTGTCCGTCCCTTCGAGCTCTCCGGCGCCGTCGTCGTCTCCGGCGCCGTCGTCGTCCCCGGCGCCATCGCCATCGCCATCGCCATCCGTGGCTTCATCGCCATCGCCCTTGCCCTTGCCCTCGCCCTCGTCCGTCGCGAGCGGCAGCCCCAGTCCGTCATCGGCCACCGCATTTCGGAATTGGGCCCGGACCGAACTCCCCGATCCGTCCCCGCACGTTTATGGAGGCGGGCTTCCGTCAGGGGTGGTGGCGTTCCATGGTGCCTTCATCGCAATTGGCACGATCTGGACGTCGTGCTGCGACGACAGCCACCCCTGGCTGAACCGTGGCGTTGCCTGGACATCACCTGACGGCCGTGCGTGGACGCTTCGCAGCCCCATTCCCGACTTCAAGCATGCATCGCTGGACGACCTGGTGACCGACGGGACACGGCTGATCGCCGTGGGAAGCTACGCGCCTCCGGTCCGCAGCGGACTGGGCGTCCATATCCCGGCGGTCTGGGTATCGACCGATGGGATTCGGTGGGTCCGCGCCTCAGGGACCATCCCGTCGTTCGTGGCCGTCGGGGCGCACGGGTTCATCGGTGCAGCCGTCAAGACAGACTCGTCGTCGTCTGCGACATCCGCACAGTTCGTCACCTCCACCAACGGGCTGAAGTGGACCGCCGTCTCGAACCGTTTCGCGGCTGATCTGCGAGGCCTTGCGGCCGCGCGCGACGGAAGCGCGATCGCCGTGGGTGTTGAGCCCAGGACGCCACCGCTCGGCGACAGCACGGGCGCGGACATGATGACCTGGCGCAGTACCGACGGCACCAGATGGAGCGGGCCCGAGACGACCGGCAATGGCGGGCTTCCGGTCGCCGTCACCAGCGACGGACGCGACTTCCTTGCCGTGGTCGATCGAGATGTGGATCTGCCAAGCGGCACGACCAGCACGACGAGCGAGGTCTTGCGCCTAGCGGAAGGCCAGGCGTCACGCCCCGCATCCATCCCACTCGCCGAAGAGGACTATCTCGACTCCGTCTTCGTCATCGGCGACGCGCTCATCGCGACCGGTGCCACGCTCGTCAACGACGCTTACAACGCGATGGTCTGGATCTCGACCGATGGCGGCACCACGTGGGGCCGCCTGGAAGATCCGCAGGCTTTCAGCGATATCAACAATGGCATCGCGGGCATCGTTCCCACGCCGAGTGGGCTGCTCGCCGTGGGGAACCATTGGGACAGCACGACCATGCACGCCGTGCCTTCGTTCTGGCTGGCTGCTCGCTAGGGTTCCTGGCCTAGGCCCTTCCCGCGCGATCAGGCGCGCCAGGCCCGACGCATTGGCGAGGGCCGAAGCCGCGCACCTGCTTCGGCGCCATGCCGGACAGCGCGGAGGCGGCCTTGACCAGTTCATCCTCGATCCCGGCCGATCGGTTGCAATGAATACGACCAACGGACCTTTACCGGGGTGTGACATCGGTCGACGTTTGATCGCATCGATCTCGATGTCGTATGACTGCAGGGCGGCCTCACCCGTCTCAGTTGATGACGACATCACCAAGGAGGCGACGGTGCGAACGCGCCGGCCCGTAGCATGCTTGATCGTTCTCGCCATGGCGGCTGCGGCGTGCAGCCCGGCCGTCTCCGTGCCATCGAACTCGGCGCCGTCGGCCACGACCGCGTGGCCGGCCCCGACCGTGCCGTTGGCTACGACCGCTCCGTCGGCCACGACCGCGCCCGCGACATCTCCGCCGTCAGCCACGACCCCGCCGTCGACCGCTCTGGCGTCGCCCACTCAGTCCGCGCCCACGCCATCTGCAACGCCGTCGCCCAGCGCCGGTGTCAGCCCGAGTCCGTCCACCGCCACCGTATTTCGCCGGTGGGTCCGGAGCGACCTCCCGGATCCCGGCCCGTCCGTCTTTGGGGGTGGCACCGTTCCGGTTGGCGTGGTGGCCTTCCATGGTGCCTACTTCGCTGCCGGGTGGGTCGTCACATCGTGCTGCGATGGCGGTGACGCCTGGCGGAACCGAGGAGTCATCTGGACCTCGGCTGATGGACGCTCGTGGACGCTCCACGATCCGATTCGCGGCCTCAAGCACGCGACGCTGATCGACCTGGTCACCGATGGGACACGCTTAGTCGCGACTGGCCTGTTCGTGGCTCCCGTGCCAAACAATCCGGGTGAGTTCGTTCCAGCCGTCTGGGCGTCGTCCGATGGGATCACATGGCTCCGCGCGTCAGGCACGATCCCGTCCCTGGTCGCCGCCGGCGCGCACGGGTTCATCGGCGCGGTCGTTGGGTCATATCCCTCGACGGATATGCCGTACTTCCAATTCGTCACATCGACCGACGGGCTGACCTGGACGAAGGCCTCGGAGGTCTTCGATGGCGACCTGGATGGTCTCGCGGCAAGACCTGACGGGACCGCGATGGCCGTCGGTCACGTGCCTGGGACGCCCTCGGCCGACGGAGGTCTTTCGGCCGACGTTGTGGTGTGGCGCAGCGCAGACGGCACGGCGTGGACCGGGCCGGAGGTGGTCGTCAACAACGCGGTACCCGACGCCGTCACCAGCGACGCGGGTGACTTCGTGGCGCTCGTCCACAAGCAGATGCGCTCGCCAGGCGGCACGTACAACGACACGAGCGAGATCTGGCGACCCACGCAGGTCGATGCCCGACGTCCGGGAGCGATCGCGCTCAGCGTGGAAGAGTCCCTCGACTCGATCTTCGTGATTGGAGACACGCTCATCGCGACCGGCGACACGTTGGAGCACGGCGCCAGCAACGCGATGGCTTGGATCTCGACTGATGGCGGCGCCACGTGGCGACGCCTGGCGGATCCGCAGGCATTCCGGGACATCAACAACGAGCTCGCGGGCATCGTCCCGACGCCAGCGGGGCTGCTGGCCGTGGGGAACTACTGGGAACGAGCCACGTCGCATCGCGTGCCGTCGGTCTGGCTGGCCGGTCGCTAGCTCTTCGAGCGCCTAGCTTCGTCCCGCACCGATGAGGCGCGCCAGTCCGGGCGCGTTGGCGAGGGCCACGAAGCCGCGCACCAGCTTGGGCGACATGCCGGACAGCGTCTGGGCAGCCTTGACCAGCTCGTCCTCCGGGATGGCCACGATCACGGCCATGAGCCGCTCCAGTTGCTGGTGATCGAGGCGGCCGAGGACCGCGAACAGGTGCGCCAGCGCCTGGGCATCGGCACGCACAACGGCGTCGACGCCGCGATCGAACTGGTGAACGAACTCCAGCAGCGAACCGACGCGCTCGCGCAGGCGCGGGTCGGGGACGCGCTCGGCGCGGAGCTCGCAGTCTTCCAGCAGCGGCAGCACGGGGTCCGTCTCGCGTTCTTTGCGCGCGGCAGCCACGCGGCGGAACCACTCCCAGTGATCGCCGACAGGGATCCAGGCGCGAGCGGCGGGACCGCGCTGTCCGGCGCGTTTGGGGTCCGTCGGCTCGATCAGGCCCCACTGCTCGCAGTCGCGCAGCGCCATCAGGGCCGCGCGATGGGAGAGGCCCAACGCGTCGCGGAGTTCGGCCTCGGTCAGCGGCCCACCGTGGAGCAGCAGATAACCCTGCACCGCCGCCGTCGACGGGGTGACACCCCACGCTGCGCCGATGGCGCCCCAGCCGCGCGCGAAGTCGCGGCGGATGAGCTCGGATGTGTCCTCATCAGGCGTGCCGGCCGAGGGGTAGGGCAATTCCTCAAGGATCGGCGCGGGGGTCGTTGGCATGCGAAACAAGTTCCTTGACAGTAACTGGTTATCGACTGATACTCGTCCAGAACAGGTATCCAGTATGAGGCAGATCCCCATGGAGACGAGCGCAGTTGGCACGACCGCCGGCGGGCCGCGCGACGCGGTCACCGGCGCCCAGGGCTTCACGGGGCGGCACATCGCAGCACGGCTCCTGGCGTCCGGACGCGGCGTGCTCAACCTGACCGGCCACCTGGATCGGCCGGACCGCTTCGGCGGCCGCGTGCCGGCGCAGCGCCTCGCGTTCGACGATCCGGCGTCGTTGCGGCGCTCCCTGTCGGGCGTCGACACGCTTTACAACACCTATTGGGTGCGCTTCCCCGGCTACGGCATCACCCATGAAGACGCGGTGCGGAACTCGGAGATCCTGTTCACCGCCGCACGCGAGGCCGGCGTCCGGCGCATCGTCCACATCTCGATCGCCAATCCGGCCGGCTCCCAGCGCTCGTACTACCGCGGCAAGGCGGCGGTCGAAGCGGCTCTCGCGGGTTCCGGCGTCAGTCACGCCGTGGTTCGGCCGGCAGGTGCGATGTTCGGCGACGAGCCGCGGCTGTTCAACACCATCGCCTGGCTGCTGCGGCGTGTGCCGGTGTTCGGCGTCCCGGGCGATGGCCGCTACGGCATCCAGCCGGTGGACGTGCTGGACGTCGCCAGGATCGCCACGGAGCTGGCGGCCCGAGCGGACAACGTCACCGTGGATGCCGCTGGCCCGGAGCTGTTCACGTTCCGCGAAGCGGTCGACCTGGTCAGCGCGGCCATCGGCAGCCGCGCCTGGGTTGTGAACGTGCCGCCGACCCTGTCGCTGCTCGCCGCGAGGACCATGGGCCTGTTCATGCACGACGTGCTCCTGACGCGCGACGAGGTGGACGATCTCCGCGCCGGCCTGCTGGTCAGCCACGAACCCGCGCTCGGACGCACGCGCTTCTCCGATTGGGTCGAGGAATCCGCGGGGTGGCTGGGTCGCCGGTACGTGCCCGAGGTCAGCTGGCACTACGCGGCCGCCGCGCGATGAACGGGCGCGCTGCCGCCACGGCCGCCGGCGCGGCGGCGTGGGTCGTGGCGCTCGTCGCGCTTCCAGCATCGGCCTCGCTCCAGGCACGCATCCTGCTGCTGGCTCCCCTGGTGGTCGTTCCGCTCCTGCTCGACGCCGTCCCGCGCCGCAAACGGCTGCTCCCCATCGAGGGGCCGGTGGCGCTGGCCGCCGCGCTTCCGCTGCTGGGTGCGATGGCCCTGCCGACCGGTCCGGTCGCAGCCGCGCTCTCGGTTCCGTGGCTGGCACTCGGCGGCGCCTTGGGGATCGCTGCCGCATGGCAGGGACTCCGGGAGTTGCCCGGCATCTTCCGGCCGGCACGCGCCGCAGAGCTCGGGTTCCTGGCGGCCTTCGGCTTCCTGGCCGTGGCCGCGCTCTTCCTCTTCTTCGACCGCCTGGGCGTGCAGCCGGGTGGCTTCTCGTCGGACATCATCCTGCTAACGGCCGTTCACTTCCACTTCGCCGGTTTCGGGCTGCTGCTTGTGGCGGCGCTGCTGGCAGCACGCCGGCCGCGCGTCGGGCTGGCCGTCCTGGGCCTGACAGTGGCCATCCCGGTGACCGCCGCCGGCTTCGTCACCGGATCGACCGCGCTGAATGCGCTCGGCGCCCTCGTGACCGGTCTCTCGGGAATCGGCCTGGCGCTCGCGCTCCTGTCTGATCGATCGTCCGCCTCCGGCCCGGCACGGCTCGCGTGGCGTCTCGCCGGGCTGGCGCTGCTCGTCGGCATGCCCATGGGCATCGCCTGGTCCGTGGCCATCGCCTTCGGACTCAACTTCCTGGACATCGATCGGATGGTGCGCACGCACGGCGCGCTGAACTCGCTGGCGGTGCTGCTGGTCGCGCTTGCCGCGCCGAGGTCGGAGTCGCCGTGACC
This sequence comes from uncultured Anaerolineaceae bacterium, assembly GCA_964513505.1. Classification (GTDB taxonomy): domain Bacteria; phylum Chloroflexota; class Limnocylindria; order Limnocylindrales; family CSP1-4; genus JAFMJV01. The sequence continues at coordinate 25,296 of CAZENL010000006.1, read as the reverse complement.
GCACCTATACTCGGGCCATGTCCCTGCGCGACAGCACCATCGCCACCGTCGGGTCGGGCGTCATGGCCGAGGCCATGATCGCCGGCCTGCTGAAGACCGAACAGGTCGGGCCCGAGCAGATCGTGGCCAGCCATCCTCGCGAGGAGCGCCGCGAAGCACTCCGCCGAACCTACGGGATCCAGGCGGTGGAGTCGAACACCGAGGCGGTTCGGAACGCGGACCTGATCCTGCTGGCGATCAAGCCGCAGATGCTGGCCAAGGTCGGGCGAGAGATCGGCCCGGAGTTGCGCGACGGCAAGCTGGTCATCTCGGTCATCGCCGGGGCCACCACCAAGGCGCTCGTCAACGTCCTGGGCCACCGCCAGGTGGTCAGGAGCATGCCGAACACGCCGGCGCAGCTCGGCCGCGGCATGACCGTCTGGTATGCCATGCCGCAGGTGACTGCCACACAGCGCGCGCAGACGGCAACCTTGCTCGGCGCCCTCGGCAAGGAGCTCTCCGTTGACGACGAGAAGCTCGTGGCCATGGCCACGGCCGTCAGTGGGACCGGGCCGACGTACGTCTTCCTGGTCATGGAGGCGCTCATCGACGCCGCCGTCCACCTGGGCTTCCCGCGGCACATCGCGCACGACCTGGTGATCGAGACGCTGGAGGGCAGCACGCTCTTCGCCAAGGCCAGCGGGCTCCACCCGGCACAGTTGCGCAACATGGTCACGTCGCCCGGCGGCACGAGCGCGGCCGCGCTGCACGAGCTGGAGTCCGGCCGACTGCGCACGGTGCTCTCAGAGGCGGTCTGGGCCGCGTTCCGGCGCACGGACGAGCTCGGTCGCGCGCTGGAGGCGGACACGGCGCCGAAGCCGGCTGAATACGGGGCCGGGAAGTAGCCGCGCGTCACGCGCCGCCGACCGGGAGCGATGGGGCTGACGCGTTTCGGGCATTTCTCGCGTTATCTCGCCAGGTGGTCCTTGACTCGGAAGGCCTGGCGAATCGCGGGCTTGGGGAACGCGCCCCGGCGGAGATCCACGTTCAGGTGAGCCTCGACGTGACGCGCGAGGTTCGTACCCTCCGCTGCATTCCCGCCTAAGGGCCATGTCACCAGAATTCGCAACAACTGAGCCTGCTGCTGCCCCGGCCACGGCCGCCGCCCCCATGGTCCACGGTGATCCTGAAGACCGCGGTGACTGGCGGCGGCTGACCGCCATCTTCGTCATCGTCAGCTTCATCGAGACCGTCG
>CAZENL010000006.1:0-23962 GCA_964513505.1 uncultured Anaerolineaceae bacterium | reverse complement strand
GACTGGCGGCGGCTGACCGCCATCTTCGTCATCGTCAGCTTCATCGAGACCGTCGGCTTCGGGCACTTCTTCGCGTTCCTGCCGATCCTGGTGCACAACCTGGGCGTGGCCGGCCCGGATGCCGCGACGACCGTGGGCCTGCTTTCCTCCACGGCCCTCCTGCTGGGGCTTCCGCTGGTGCCGTTCTGGGGCGCCTGGGCCGATCGCTACAACCGCAAGGCGATCATCGTGCGGAGCGCCGTCGTGGAGGCGGTGCTGTTCCTCCTGCTCAGCCAGGTCCACGAGATCTGGCAGGTGTTCGTGCTCATTCCGCTGGCCGGCCTGAACCTGGGCAACACCGGCGTGATGCTGGCCGAGATCACCGATCGCACGCCCCGCCACCGGCTTGGCTTCGCGATGAGCCTGGTCGGCACGGCGAGCCCGCTGGGCATCTCGCTCGGCCCGGCCCTGGGCGGCACGCTGGCGGACCGGTTCGGCGTGCAGTGGCTGTTCCTGATCGATGCCGCGCTCTCCGGCGTGGCCATCCTCCTCTTGATCGCGCTGTACCACGAGCGGCCGGACCGGCCACGCACCACGCTCACAGTGCTGCAACTGGTTCGCCGGTCCCTCAGCGCCGTGGTCCACACACCGGTGGCCCGTGCCGTCTTCGCCGCCTCGTTCCTCCTCCTGCTCGGGCAGCGCACGGTGTTCCCGTTCCTGGCGCTGTACGTGGAGAAGCTCAACGGGCCGGTGCTGCTGGCGACGACCGTGGGCCTGGTGGCGGGCGCCTACGGAATCGCAGCCGCCATCGGTTCGCCATTGGCGGGCCGCCTCGGCGACCGCATCGGGTATCTGCCCGTTTTCGGGGGCGCGGTGAGCATCGCCGCGGTCTGCTTCCTGGTGGCCTCGCTGGCCACGACCCTGGTGCCCTTCGGTGCGGCCTACGCGGTCTACGGAATCTGCTTCGCGACCGCGAGCTCCATGCTGTTCGTGCTGCTGGCCACGCGTCTTCCGGCAGACGTGCGCTCGCCGGTGCTCAACCTGGCACTCGCGCCGCTCTACCTGAGCGGCATCATCGGCTCGCTGCTGTCCACGCAACTCCTGATCGCCACGGGCGGGGACCTGCGCCCGCTGTGGGTCCTCGGGGCGTTCTTCACGGCCCTGTGCCTGGTGCCTCTGGTGGCGATCCGGCGCGCCGCGCGGGCAGCCTCGATCGCTCCGGCCGCGCCCGCCGTACCCTGACACGCATGGCGACCCTCCGCGCAGAAGTGCTGTTCACGCCCGATTGCCCGCATGCGGACGCGGCCGAGCAGGTGCTGCGTGCCAGCCTGGCCGCAGAGGGTGTCGCGGGCCCGGTCGCGCGAATCCCGATCTCCAGCCTGGACGAGGCCGGCAGCTTCGGCTTTCATGGCTCGCCCACCATCCGGGTCGAGGGCCGCGACGTCCAGCCACCGACCAACGACGAGCCGATCGGCCTGTCCTGCCGGCTCTACCACGGTGACGACGGCACGGTCGGGGGCGTCCCTTCCGAGGCGGTCGTGCGTGCAGCGATCCGCGACCGTATCGATGCGCAGCGCGCGCACCGCGGCCCGCTCCGCACGCTTCGTGAGCTGCCGGGCCACACGCTGCGCGTCACGTTCGTCTGGGCCAGCCATCAGCACTGGATCGAGCGGGTGGTGCGCCGCCTGCCGCCCACCGGGGCACTGGTTCGGCGTTTCGTGGCCGGGGAGAACCTGGAGCAGGTCCTCCCGCAACTCGAACGTCTCCAGGCCGCCGGATATCGCACCACGGTGGACCTGCTCGGGGAGTCCGTGGCGACGGCAAAAGACGCCAACGCCGCCGCCGATCGCTACCTGGAGACCATCGATGCGCTGAGCGCGCGCCGGCTGGAGGTCAACGTCAGCCTCAAGCTGACGGCCATGGGCCTGGGCGTGGACGAGGCACTCGCGCGTGCCAACGTGGAGCGGATCGTGGCCAGGGCCGCGAAGGTCAGTGGCTTCGTGCGCCTGGACATGGAGGACCACACCAGCACGGACGTCACCCTGGCCATCGCGCGCGACCTCTTCGCGCGGTACGCGAACGTCGGGGTGGTGCTCCAGTCGTACTTGCGACGCTCGGCCGCGGACGTGGAGGACGCCAACGTGCGCCACCTCCGGGTGCGGCTGTGCAAGGGCGCCTACAACGAACCGGCCAGCGTGGCGTTTGCCGCCAAGTCGGAGGTGGACGAGAGCTACGCGCGCCTGATGGAGACGCTGCTCGTTGAAGGCACCTACCCCGGTCTTGCCACGCACGACGAGGTGTTGATCGAGCGCGCCGTGGCCTTCTGCCTTCGCGAAGGCATCCCCGTCGAACGCTTCGAATTCCAGATGCTCTACGGCATCCGGCGCGACCTCCAGGAGCGGCTGGTGGCAGCCGGCTGGACCGTGCGCGTCTACGTGCCGTTCGGCAGCCAGTGGTATCCGTATTTCATGCGTCGGCTGGCGGAGCGCCCGGCCAACGTGCTCTTCATCCTCCGCAACCTGGTCCGGGAGGGCAGGGGATGAGCGCCATCGACGGCTGGAAGGATCGCTACCGGACCAAGGTGGTCCACTGGACGGTGCCCGCCGCTGCGAACCGCCGGCGCGCCCTGGCAGGCTCCAATCGGACGGGCGTCGCGCAGCTGTATGCCTGGGATCTTGATTCGAACGCGCTGATCCAGATCACCGATCGTCCGGAGGGGACCATCGGTGGAACGATCTCGTCCGACGGCCGCTGGGTCCACTTCCTGGAGGACCGCGGCGGCAACGAGATCGGCCATTGGGTTCGCGTCCCGGCCGATCGGCCGGCGGAGGGCGTGGGTGCCAGCGCGGTCGCGGCGCCGCTCGACCTCACACCGGAGCTGCCGCCGTACACCTCCGACGATCTCGCCAGCAGCCCGGACGGCCAGCTGCTGGCATTCAGCGCGGCCATGGACGATGGCACGACCGTGCTCGTTGCCCCGGACCCGGCGGGCCGGATCCACGGGGAGGCGCGCCCCGTGCATCGCACCAGGACGCTGGCGGACGTCGTCGGCTTCGACGCGGACAGCAAGCTGGTCTACGTGCTCACCGGCGAGCGTTCCAGGCAGGCCCGCTACTCGCTGCTGGCCATCGACGCCCGCACGGGCGTGACCGTCAACGAGCTCTGGGACGGGGAGAAGAGCAGCATCGGGCGCGTCATCCCATCCCCGATTCCCACCGACACACGCGTGGTCGCCTCGACGGACGTGGCGGGCGACCGGCGGCCCGTGATCTGGGACGCGCGCACCGGAGTGCGCACGGAGCTGCCCGTCGGCGACGGGCCGGGCGAGGTCATTCCCTGGGACTGGTCTCCGGACGGACGCGAGATCCTGGTCTGCCGAATTTTCGCCGCGCGCCAGGAGCTTTCGCTGGTGGACGTGGAGACGGGAGCGGTGCGGCGGCTGGACCACCGGCCCGGCGTCTACGGCTACTTCGGCGACACCGGCACGTGGTTCGCCGACGACGGCACCATCGTCGCGCAGTGGCAGGACGCAGCCCACCCCGCCACGGTCGTCCTGCTGGACCGCGAGACCGGGCACGTCATTCGCGAGCTGCTTTCGCCGACGCCGGTCCCCGATTCACAGCCCTGGCGATCGGTCGGCTGGACCACGCAAGACGGCCAGCAGATCCAGGGCTGGCTGCTCACCCCTCCGGGCGAGGGCCCATTCCCGGCCGTGATCGAGACGCACGGTGGCCCCGAATCGGTGTCCATGGAGGCGTTTGCTCCGCGTGCGCAGTCGTGGGTCGACCACGGTTTCGCGGTGCTGACCGTGAACTATCGGGGCGGGACCACATTCGGCCGCGCGTTCAAGGAGGCCATCTGGGGCCGCGTCGGCGAGTTGGAGGTCACGGACATGGTCGCGGGTCGCCAGTGGCTGGTCGACCAGGGCATCGCCCGCCCCGATCGGGTCTTCCTCACCGGCTGGTCGTACGGCGGGTTCCTGACGCTGCACGCCCTGGGTACCGCGCCCGGACTCTGGGCAGGCGGCATGGCCGGGGTCGCGGTCGCGGACTGGGTTTCCGAGTACGAAGACGAGAACGACGTCCTGCGGGCTTACGACCGCGCGCTCTTCGGCGGGCCACCGATCGAGAAGATGGAGGCCTACGCGAAGGCCTCGCCACTCACCTACGCCGAGCACGTCGATGCGCCGGTCCTGATCATCCAGGGTCGCAACGACACCCGTTGCCCCGCGCGCCAGGTAGAGCTGTACGAGGCCAGGATGAAGGCGCTCGGCAAGCCCATCGACGTGATCTGGTTCGACGCCGGGCACGCGGCCGGCGGGGACGTCGAGCGCGCCATCGAGCATCAGGCCGCGATGCTGGCCTTCGCGCAGCGGGCGCTGAACAGCAGGAGCGCCGCTTCCTAGGCTTCCGCGTCGGCCTCGGCTGCCTGCTTGGCCAGCTTGTCCAGCTGGTTGGCGTGTTCCTCCAAGTGCACGACCACGAAGCGCTCCAGGATGAAACGCACCGGCTGCTGTCCGAAGACCGGGTGGATGCCCTGGCGATCCAGCTCACCGTCCGAGTAGGCCGCGAACTGGGCGCGCGCTTTCACGATGCCGTCATGCAGGCGCTGCCACAGCTGCTCGGGCGGGAGCAGCCGGTCCCGCTCGATCGGATCGACGCGCGTTGCGTCGGTCTTCATCCGCCCGAACGGGAGCGCCTCACCGGGCGGGCTGGCGACGATCCTGGCCGCCTGAGTGGTCCAGTAGGAGAGGAACTCCGCAAGGTGCGCCCAGACCCGCGCCGCGTCCCACGTCTCTTCGCCACCCGGATCCGGATCCGTCTGACCAGGAGGAAAAGGAACCTGCGAGAGCGCGGCCAGCCGGTGCTCCACGAGGTCCAGCCGATCGATCAACGGGGCAATGCTGTCTTGCATCCGCGCATGCTAGCCGCCGTCAGTCGGGGAACGCCTCCGGGCCGCGCTCGGCCAGCTCACGCGCCTGCTCGCCGCCGTCCTCGACCGGTAGCCAGGAGTAGGGATAGGCCGGGTCCTCCAGCTCGGCGGCCTCTTTGGTCAGCCACAGCGGATGGAACGTGTCCACCATGACCGCCAATTCCTCGGTGCCCTCCTTGCCGATCGATGCCTCCACCGTGCCCGGGTGCGGCCCGTGCGGGATGCCCGCGGGATGGACCGTGAACGAGCTGATGTCCACGCCGCGGCGGCTCATGAAGTTGCCCGCCACGTAGTAGATGACCTCGTCGCTGTTGATGTTGGAGTGGTTGTAGGGCGCCGGGATCGCCAGCGGGTGGTAGTCGAACTTGCGCGGCACGAAGGAGCAGACCACGTAGTTGCGGGCAGCGAACGTCTGGTGGACCGGCGGCGGCTGGTGGACGCGCCCGGTGATGGGCTGGAAGTCGGCGATGTTGAAGAGGTACGGGAAGAGGTAGCCGTCCCAGCCGACCACGTCCAGCGGATGGTGGCGGTACGAGTAGGCGGTGACCTTGCCGCGGGCCTTGACGTGGATCGTGAAGTCGCCGGTGTCAGCGCGCGGCGGGGTCTCGTCGGGGGCGCGCAGGTCGCGGTTGGAGTACGGCGAATGCTCCAGCAGCTGGCCGTAGTCGTTCAGGTACCGCCGCGGCGCAACGATTTCCGTGGGTGATTCCAGGTACAGGATCCGGTGTCCAGAACCGGCGTCCGGCTCCAGCCGCCAGGTGGTGCCGATGGGGATGACCAGGTAGTCGCCCGGTCCGTACGCCATCGACCCGAAGACGCTCTGGAACGTGCCGGTGCCCGTGTGGAAGAAGAGCAGCTCGTCGGCGTCGCCGTTGCGGTAGAAGCGGTTGGCGGGGAGTGCCTCGGTCGGACGGATCACGCCCATGATCACGTCGTTGTTGAAGAACAGCGGCACGCGGCCGCTGACCACGTCCCCGTGCGGCGCAACGTCGGCCGTCTTGACCAGGCGGTGGCGATGGACGCCGTCATCGACCTTCTCGAGCGTCACGTCGGAGACGTGCTCGATCTTGTACGTCTGGGTCGGTGGCGTCAGGTGATACAGCAGCGAGCTGCGGCCGGTGAAGCCCTCCACGCCGAACAGCTCCTCCGCGTAGAGCGATCCATCCGGCGCTCGGTGCTGCGTGTGGCGCTGTCGCGGCACGCTGCCGCGCTGGACGTAGAACATGGTTGCGTTTGCCTCCCGCTCGGTTGCGGCGTCAGTCTAGGCCGGGCGCTGGACGATCGGCGTGGTCAGTTCGCCAAGTCGCTCCACGCTGAGCGTCACGCGGTCACCCGGCTCCAGCCAGCGGCCGAAGCCACTGCGCTCGCGGATCTCCAGCAGGCAGCCGGTGCCGACTGTGCCGGAGCCGACCAGGTCTCCAGGCCGTAGCGCCACGTCCGCAGAGGCCCGTTCCAGCATCTCCCCGTAACTGAAATGCACATCCGCCCACGTTCCGCGGCTCAGCTCCGTCCCGTTGACCGTGGCCGTGGCGGTCAGCGCGTAGCCCTTCCCGGCGCGCGCGTCCGCCAGCTCGTCCACAGTCACCAGCCACGGGCCGATGGTGCTCGCGAAGTCCTTGCCCTTGGCGGGACCCAGGCGGACGGCCGACTCATCGCGCTGGAGGTCGCGGGCGGACCAGTCATTGAGGATCATGTAGCCGCCGATGACCTGCTCAGCACGATCGGCGGGCAGGTCGCGAGCGGGCGTGTCGATCAGCGCGCAGATCTCCATCTCGTAGTCGAGCTCGCTCGAGCCGCGCGGCGCCCAGACCGGATCGCCAGGCCCGCGGATCTCCGAGACGTTGGAGAAGTAGAAGATCGGCAGCCGGTACCAGGCCTCCGGGATCTCGCCGCCGCGACGCTCCCACATGGTTCTCACGTGCGTTTCGAACGCATAGAAGTCACGCAGGCTGCGCGGGGCGAGGAGCGGTGGCCCGAAGCGCAGCTCGTCCACGTCCAGCACCAGGTCCGCGGCAGCATCGCCGTCGCCGGCCGGCGGCAGGAGCTCAGGGCGATCGAAGAACGGGTCGACGAGCAGGCGCAGGCGCTCCACACGCACGCCGGAGGCGAGCACGGCATCCAGCGTGGTCAGGGGTACCCGGAAGAGCGGCTCGTTGTGGGCCAGCCGCGCGTCGTCGCGGAGCAGTCGAAGGCGGGCACGCTCCAGGTCCAGCCACCGGCCGTCGGGGAGTGCCGCGGCCAATCTGAATCGGGCGCCGGCGGGTGCATGCAGTTCGCGAACGTGCGCCATCTTCATGGGAGCAGCCTACCGCGGCGCGGGACCCCAAAGTCGCCCCTCCGCAACTTACGACGTAAACTCCGGGACATGACCGTTCAACCCGTCCCGACCGTGCACCCTGAGATCCGTGACCGCGTCCTGGCAGCCCTGGCCATGGGAGGCGTGGTGGACATCACCACCCGTGGCCGCCGTTCCGGCGAGCCACGCCGAATCGAGATCGTGTTCTTCAATCTCGGCGGGCGCGTGGTCATCAGCGGCCTGCCGGGCAAACGCGGTTGGTACGCCAATCTCCTGGCCGACCCGCAGTTCACCTTTCACGTCAAGCGCGGCGTAGAGGCGGACCTCCCGGCAACGGCACGACCCATCACCGATCAGGCGGAGCGACGCGCGCTCCTGACTCCGATCACGCGCCAGTGGCGTCGCGAGGCCCAGCTGGACCGGTTCCTGGCGGACAGTCCGTTGGTGGAAGTCACGTTCGAGGACGCGTCGCTGACGGCGTGAGCTGACGCCGTCGGAGAGAAGCAAAACTGCCGGTGCGCCATTCGCACCGGCAGTCCTGTGTCGATCGCTGGGAGCGCGATGCCCTACGGCTTCGCGACGTGCCATACCCCACCGACGCCGTCACCCTTGACGTCACCGACATTCGCGTCAGGCGCGTAGTAGTAGAGCGGCTTGCCGTTGTAGCTGACCTGGGATGCGTTGATGTCCGAGCGCGTGAACACCGCCAGCGTCCCGGAAGCGCCGCTGCCGGCCGTCGGCGTGCCGGCCGCGGTCAGTGCCGGCCACGTGCTCATGCAGCCGCTGCTGGTGCAGGCGCTCGCGCCAGGGGTGGTGTCCTTGTCGAACGTGTACAGCGTGTGCCCGGTCGGGCCGACCAGGGCGTTGCCCAGGGAGGTGGAAGCGACCGTGACCGTGGCGGGGACGGGGGCTGCCGTCGGGACCGGGGTGGCGCTGCTGCCGCAGGCGGCGATGAGGATCGCCATTGCGCCGGCGGCCAACCAGATCGGTGCGTGAGTGCGTAGCGTCCGTAGAGACATGCGTCTGACTCCGTTATGCGTGACAGGTGGTCGAGGTGCGGTACGTCGGGCCGGCGGGCGTTGGTTTCGCGTTAATGCGATGTCCGGGCGCACGGCGAGTGATGGGATGTCCGAACGCCGCCGTTGGATGACCGCACGCTCCGGGTTACACTCAAATCCGGCGCCTGGAACGATTCGGCGCCCGCAGCTCCACACGGACCACCGGATCCTGCCCTTCCCATGACTACACTCAGTTCGACCGACCCCGGAATCCACGAGCGGCGCCTGGCGCGCATCGAGCGCCTGCCCGCGTTGCTGCGCGAGCGGATCCTGGTCCTGGACGGCGCGATGGGCACCATGATCCAGCGCCACCAGCTGAGCGAGGCGCAGTTCCGCGGCGAGCGATTCCGGGACCATCCGCACGACCTCCGCGGCGCCAACGACCTGCTGGCGCTGACCCAGCCGGAGGTGATCCTCGGCATCCACGCCGAGTACCTGGATGCCGGCGCGGACATCATCGAGACCAACACGTTCAATGCCACGGCCGTTTCGCTGGCGGACTACGGGCTCGAATCGGTGGTCGGGGAGCTCAACGAGGCGGCCGCGCGGCTGGCCAGGGCGGCCGCGGACGCGGCCGAGGCGCGTGACCCCGGGCGGCCGCGTTACGTGGCCGGGGCACTGGGGCCGACCACCAAGACCGCGTCGCTCTCGCCGGACGTCAACGACCCCGGGGCGCGCAACGTCACTTTCGACCAGCTGGCGGCCGCCTACCTGGTCGCGGCGCGCGGCCTGGTGGCGGGTGGCGCGGACATCCTGCTGATCGAGACTATCTACGACTCGCTCAACGCCAAGGCGGCCATCTTCGCGGTGGAGACGCTGTACGAGGAGATCGGCTGGCGGCTGCCGCTGATGATCAGCGGCACGATCACGGACGCCTCCGGCCGCACGTTGAGCGGCCAAACCGTGGGCGCGTTCTTCAACTCGGTGCGCCATGCACGGCCGATGAGCATCGGCCTCAACTGCGCCCTCGGCGCGCGGCTGCTGCGCCCGTACGTGCAGGAGTTGTCGCGCATCGCGGACATGCCGGTCAGCGTCTACCCCAACGCCGGGCTGCCCAATGCCTTCGGCGGTTATGACGAGACGCCGGCCGAGACGTCCAGCGTGCTCGGCGAGCTGGTCGATGAAGGTGCCGTGAACCTGGTCGGCGGCTGCTGCGGCACCACGCCGGACCACATCCGGGCCGTGGCCAAGGTGGTGGCCGGCCGCCGCCCGCGCGCCATTCCGACCATCTCACCGGCAACGCGCCTATCCGGCCTCGAGCCGTTGAACATCGATGACGACTCGCTGTTCGTGAACGTCGGCGAGCGCACCAACGTCACCGGCTCGCGCCGCTTCGCCAAGCTGATCCTGGACGGCAAGTACGCCGAGGCCGTGGAGGTGGCGCGCCAGCAGGTGGACAACGGCGCCCAGATGCTGGACATCAACATGGACGAGGGCATGCTCGATTCGGAGGCGGCCATGAGCCGCTTCCTGAACCTGCTGGCCGTGGAGCCGGACATCGCGCGGATCCCGTTCGTGATCGACAGCTCCAAGTGGTCGGTCATCGAGGCCGGCCTCAAGTGCGTGCAGGGTCGGTCGGTCGTGAACTCCGTGTCCATGAAGGAAGGCGAGGCCGAATTCCTGCGCCAGGCCAAGCTGGCGCGTCGTTACGGCGCGGCCGTGATCGTGATGGCCTTCGACGAGCAGGGGCAGGCGGACACCGCCGAGCGCAAGGTCTCGATCGCCAGGCGGGCCCGGACGCTTCTGGTCGAGCAGGCGGGCTTCGATCCGGAGGACGTGATCGTCGACCCCAACATCTTCGCCATCGGCACGGGCATGGAGGAACACGCCGACTACGGCCCGGCGTACATCGAGGCCACGCGCCGGATCAAGACGGAGCTTCCCGGAACCCTGGTCAGCGGCGGCGTGTCCAACGTCTCGTTCAGCTTCCGCGGCAACGACGCGGTCCGCGAGGCGATCCACGCCGTGTTCCTGTACCACGCGATCGCGGCCGGCATGGACATGGGCATCGTCAATGCGGGCGCGCTGCCCGTCTACGACGACATCGAGCCCGAGTTGCGCGAGCGCGCCGAGGACGTGGTGCTGAACCGGCGGCCGGACGCCACCGAACGGCTGCTGGAGATTGCCGATCGCGTGCGCGGCGCGGCCATGGGCGGCGCATCCGGCAAGGACCTGGCCTGGCGCGACGCGCCGGTGCAGGAGCGCCTCAAGCACGCCCTGGTGGAGGGCATCGCCGATTGGGTGGTGCCGGACACGGAAGAGGCGCGCCGCGACGCCGCGCACCCGATCGACGTCATCGAGGGGCCGCTGATGGCGGGCATGGACGTCGTCGGCGATCTCTTCGGCAGCGGGCGCATGTTCCTGCCCCAGGTTGTCAAGAGCGCCCGCGTCATGAAGCAGGCCGTTGCCCATCTCATCCCGTACATCGAGGCGGAGAAGGCGTTGCGCCTGGCGGATGGCACGGACAATGCTGCAGACGCTCGCAAGGGCGCCGGCAAGGTGGTCATGGCCACCGTCAAGGGCGACGTCCACGACATCGGCAAGAACATCGTCGGGGTCGTGCTGGCCTGTAACGACTACGAGGTGATCGACCTTGGCGTGATGGTGCCCTGGCCAAAGATCCTGGAGACGGCCCGGCTGGAGAAGGCGGACCTGATCGGCCTGTCCGGGCTGATCACGCCGTCGCTGGAGGAGATGAAGGTCATCGCCGGCGAGATGGAGCGCGAAGGCTTCACGCTGCCGCTGCTGATCGGCGGCGCGACCACGTCCCGCGCGCATACCGCCGTCAAGATCGACCCGGCCTATTCCGGGCCAGTGGTGCACGTGCAGGACGCGTCGCGCGCGGTGGGTGTGGCCGGAGCGCTCTTGAACCCCGAGACGCATGACGCGTTCGTGGAGAAGACGCGCTCCGACTACGAGCTGGTGCGCAAGGCGCACGAGGGGCGGAACACCAACGAGCAGCGCCTGACTCTTGCGCAGGCGCGCGAGAACCGGGTGAAGATCGACTGGGCCGGGCTGGTTCCGCCGCGGCCGACGTTCCTGGGCGCCAAGGCGTTCACCAACTACCCGCTCGAGGAGCTGGTCGATCGGATCGACTGGACGCCCTTCTTCTCCACCTGGGAGTTGTCCGGGCGCTACCCGGAGATCCTGCGCGACCCGGTGGTTGGCGATGCAGCGAGCAACCTGTTCCGTGACGCGCAGGCGCTTCTGCGGCGCGTGGTGGACCAGCGGCTGCTGCGAGCCAACGCGGCGGTCGGCTTCTGGCCCGCGAACGCGACCCCAGACGACGACATCGTCGTGTGGGGTGACGACTCGCGCGGATCCGAGCTGACGCGCTTCCATGAACTGCGGCAGCAGATGGCCAAGAGCGGCAAGGCGGCCGACCGGCCGAACGTGGCGCTGTCTGACTTCGTCGCACCGATCGAGACTGGCGTGGCGGACTACATCGGAGCGTTCGCGGTTACCGCCGGCGTGGGCCTGGCCGAACAGCGCGCCAAGTTCGAGGCGGCACACGACGACTACAACGCCATCCTGATCACGGCGCTGGCGGACCGCCTGGCCGAGGCGTTCGCCGAGCGGCTCCACGAGCAGGTGCGCCGCGAGCTTTGGGGCTACGCGCCAGACGAGTCGCTGGACAACCTGGCGCTCATCAACGAGGCGTACCAGGGCATCCGGCCGGCGCCGGGCTATCCCGCGTGCCCGGACCACACGGAGAAGCGGCTGATCTTCGATGTGCTGGGCGCGGAGGCCAAGGCCGGCATCACGCTCACCGAGTCGATGGCCATGCTGCCTGCCTCGTCCGTCAGCGGCTGGTATTTCTGGCACCCGCAATCGCGCTACTTCGGCCTCGGGCGCATCGGGCAGGACCAGCTGGAGGACTACGCGCGTCGCAAGGGCTGGACCATGGACGAGGCGCGTCGCTGGCTGGCGCCGAACCTGGCCGACGCGTGATCTGCATCATCAGGAGGCGCTGAATGTCCACGACCGAGGAGAACAAGGCGCTGGTGCGCCGTTTCGTCGAGGAGATCTTCGTACGCGGCAACGTCGCCGCCGTCGACGAACTGCTCGCGGACGACTTCGTGCCGTACACGTGGCCGTACACCGGCGACGGCAAGAAGGACCTCAAGCAGGCCATGGAGCGCGTCGCCAACGGGCTGAGCAACCCGCAATTCGTGATCGAGGACGAGATCGCCGAGGGCGATCGGGTGGTGGTCCGGCTGAAGGCCAGCGCCACGCAGTCCGGCGAGTTCATGAAGATGCCGCCGAGCGGCAAGCGCTATTCCATCGAGGAGATCCACATCTTCCGGATCCGCGACAACAAGGTGGTCGCGCACTGGCACCAGTTCGACCAGATGGGGTTGATGAAGCAACTGGGCGCGCTGCCCACCAAGTAGCTGGGCGCCTCAGCCGAGGCAGATGAGCTCGGCACACCCGTACACGCCCGGTTCGGTCCACGCGGCCATCAGCAGGTCGATGGCGACGTGACCGTGCGGTAGCTCGCGTCCCAGGTAGTGCGCGCACAGCGGCTGGCCGAGCGTCTCCTCGCAATGCTCGTGGACGGCGGCGCCAAGCAGCGCCTCCGCCGCAGCACGATCGTGGAGGTGGAACGCACGGCGGCGGTTCATTGGCCGGTCGATCAGGTCGTAGGTGTACTCATGCCGCTCCCAACGCTGGTTGGGGAGCGGTCGCCAGGTCTCGCGCAGGCTGATCTCGGTGGCACCTTGCGGCGAGTCACTCGGGATGACGGCTACCACCGAAACGGCCAGGAAGCCGTGGCTGTCCGTTTCGATCAGCGGGTTGGCGGTCAGATCGAAGCCGCGGGTGTAGAGCGATTTGGCGAGACCGGTGACGTACTCGCCGATTGGCTGGAGTCCCAGGATCACGCCGTGACGAGGCCGTCAGCGTGCGCGCCGATCTCCTCGCCAAGCCGCGCCACGCGGTCAACCTCGCGGAACTCAACCGTGATGGCGGGAGCCGGCAACGTGGCCACGAAACGCTCGAAGGCGGGGACCGGAATGCGGAAGATGCGCTCCGAGACCCGCACCGCCGGCAGGGCGCCGACGTGGATCCGGCTCATCACGGTGGTTGGACTCACATCCAACAGCTGCGCCACTTCCTGAGGGCTGTAGAACCGTTTCGCCATGGCGCCGATTCTCCTTGTCCTAATGGATGAAACCGACGATAACCACTGGACGCAGTCCAGTCAAGGGGGGGCTCGGATGCCTTCGCGATGCACTGTGGCGTGGTGCGCTTAACTGGCACGTACCGATGACTGCACCAACGCTTGCGGCCGCGCCGCCGATCCGGTTCGCGCGCACCTCTGACGGGGTGACCATCGCCTACGCGGAGAGCGGCGATGGGCCGCCACTCGTCATCCTTCCGAGCATGCCGCTCGGCAACGTCTCCGGGGAGTGGCAGGTGCCGCTCCATCGCGAGGCATTCCAGAAGCTGGGGCGGCACTTCCGGCTGATCCAATACGACAGTCGAGGCAGCAGCCATTCGCAGCGCGACGTGGACGACGTCTCGCTCGAGGCCATGTTGCGCGACCTTGATGCGGTGCTCGACGCTGCCGGCGCCCAACGGGCAACGGTGGTCGGCATGTACCTGGGCTGCACGGTGGCTATCGCGTACGCGCTCGCGAACCCGGATCGAGTCAGCCACCTGATCCTGTTCGGCGGTTCGGCACGTGGCTGGGACGCCATGGGTGGCCGTCAGACCCAGGCCCTGCTGAGCCTGATCGAGCTGGACTGGGACACCTTCATCGAATCGGCCGCGCATGCCTGGTTGGGGCCCGCGGAAGGAGAAACGGGCCGTCTCCAGGCCGAGTCCATGCGGGAGAGCACCACGCCTGCGCTCACCCGGCGCATGCTCCAGGGCATCAGCGGCGTCGACCTTGCGGACCGGCTCCCGGAGCTGACTATGCCGGTGCTGGTGTTCCATCGTCGGGAGGCCCGACAGGTTTCGCTGGAAGTCTCGGAAACCCTCGCCGGCTCGGTCCGGGACGGCCGGTTACGCGTGCTGGAGGGCTCGATCGCCTCCATCCTGCTGGATGATTTCGATAGCGTGCTGCGCGACATCGTGGAGTTCATCGGCGGCCACATGAAGGCCTCGCCGGCGGAGAAGGGAACGGCTCGCTCCGAGCTCAGCCCTCGAGAGACCGAGGTCCTGCGATTGCTGGCCCAGGGCGAAACCAACGCCGAGATCGGCCGGCGGCTGAATATCTCCGTGCATACCGTGGAGCGCCACGTGGCCAACCTGTACCGCAAGATCGAGGCCCGCGGCCGCGCGGACGCCACCGCCTACGCCGTTCGGCGCGGTCTCGCCTGAGCGTTGGGAGTGGTGGTTTTCCGTTAGTCGAGCGTGCTGGAAATCGGGGAAGCGCTCGGGCCCTGGCAGGCGCAGGCTGTCGAGCATGACCACAGCTCCCGCCACCACCGCCGCGCCCAAGCCCACCATCGCCCATCGCCTGATCCGCGCGACCGGGCCGATCATGTCTCCCTTCGCGGGGCGCCGCTTCTTCCCGCTCTGGGCGATCCTCGAACACCGCGGCCGCAAGTCCGGCAAGCTCTACCGCATCCCCGTGGTAGCCCGCCGGACCGCCGACGGCTTCCTGATCCCGATGCCGTTCGGAGAGGGCACCGACTGGGTCCGCAACGTGCTCGCGGCCGGCAGCTGCGCGATCGTCTGGAAGGGGCGCCGATTCGAGGCGGATCAGGCCAGGACGGTGGACAACCAGGAGGCCGCGCCTTCCTTTGACCGCATCCAGCGCCGGCTGCTTCCCATCATCGGCATCCAGCATTTCATGCGGGTCCGCTCGGTGCCGCAGGTCTGACGCATGGGCCTGGCGCCGGCCGGCGGTTCGGGCGTGAGGCTGGCGTGAGATAAGCGCCGGCGAAGAGCTGCCGGCAGGATTCATCGCGTGGACGGTGAGCGTGTGGGTCGTGATCGCCGAAAGCGACGCCAATCGCCGGCGTGCACGTGGCAACCGCGCGACGCTGCGCTCGGCGGTGCCGGCGGACGGCCACCGGGTGCGTGCCTGGCTCCGTAACCCGACTGGGACGGTCGCGGCACTTTCCTGCTGGGCGAATGCCAGCCGCAGTGGCGCTACGCAGGGTCTCGCCTCCCGGAAGCGCGTCCGGAGGCAGCTTTCGGGCGTTCCCGCAGTGCTAACTCCACCCGCGTTGGCATTGGCGGAGGAAGCGGGGCCAGACTTCTCCGTTGCGCTACGGGGATTGGCGTAAGCCTGGGAAGCGACCCGGTGGGCCGTGCGACCCCTGTTTCGAGAACCGCCTACAGATTTCCTCGCTTGGCCTGCTCGCGTTCGATGGCTTCGAAGAGCGCCTTGAAGTTGCCGACGCCGAAGCCGCGTGAGCCGTGGCGCTCGATGATCTCGAAGAAGAACGTGGGGCGGTCCTGGACGGGGCGCGTGAAGATCTGGAGGAGGAAGCCCTCCTCGTCGCGATCCGCCTCGATGCCCAGGTTTTCCAGCACGTCAATGGGCACGCCGACATCACCGACGCGGTCCGCGAGCGTGGCGTAGTACTCGTGCGGCATGCCCAGGAACTCCACGCCGTTCTCGCGGAGCTGCCTCACGGTCGTGACGATGTCGTCGGTGCGCAGGGCGATGTGCTGCGTGCCGGAGTCCAGGTACCAGTCCAGGAATTCCTGGATCTGGCTCTTCTTCTTGCCGGTCGCGGGCTCGTTGATCGGGAACTTCACTCGCCCGTTGCCGTTGGTCATGACCTTGGACATGAGCGCGCTGTATTCGGTGTGGATGACCGTGTCGTCGTAGTGGATCAGCTGCGCGAAGCCCAGCACCTGCTTGTAGAAGTCGACGAACTGGTTCATCTCGCCGAGCTCCACGTTGCCGACGCAGTGGTCGACTTCCAGCAGGCTCAGGCCCTGGGCCGCTTTGGCAGGCTTCTTGACCTTGCGAAAGCCCGGCGCGAAGACGCCGTGGTAGTCGTTGCGCTCGATGAAGCTGTGGACCACCTCGCCGTAGGCGTGGATCGCGGATCGCCGCAGGGTGCCGTCCTCGCCGCCGTCGATCTCGGTCGGCTCCAGGTACGAGCGGCCGCCGCGCGCGGTGGTCTCGCGCCAGGATGATGCCGCGTCGTCCACCAGGAACGCGATGTCGTGGACCCCGTCGCCGTGGCGGTGCACGTGCTCGGCGATCTCGCCATCGGGGGTCAGTGGCGCCGTGAACACGAAGGTGATGTCGTTCTGGCGCATGACATAGGACGCGCGGTCGCGGACGCCCGTCTCCAGCCCTGAGTACGCCACCGGCGTGAAGCCCCACAGCGCACGGTAGTAGGCCGCGGCCTGGCGCGCGTTGCCGACCCAGAACTCCACGTGGTCGATGCCCTTGAGCGGGACGAAGTCCTCTGCCTGGGCGTAGGCGTCCTTGTTGACGATCGCGCCGGCCTGGTTGGCGGCGCCCCGGGTGCGCTCGAGCGTCTCGGTCATGGTGGCGTTCCTCCGATTTCGAGAGGGGAGGATACGCCTCGGTTGTTGCGCGCCGCCCAGGCAGCGCCTCGTACGCGCCGCGAACGTGCACCAAACACGGCAGGCCGTCAATGGCACGGCCTCGCGGACGTGCCACAATGCCATGAACATGGCACAAGCGCGACCCACTGAGATCACCTTGCGGCCCCAGGGCCGCCTCGTCGTGCCCGCGCATCTGCGCCGGCAGCTCGGCATCTCACCGGGGGACGTCCTGGTGGCCCGCGCGGAGGACGGGCGACTCGTGCTCGAGCCTCGCGAGGCCATCATCGGCCGTCTTCGAGCCAGGTTCGCAGCGCTTCCGGCCGGTGTGAGCCTGGCCGACGAGCTCATCGCGGAACGGCGGGAGGAGTCGCGAGCCGAGAATGCCTGACGGTGATGGGATCGAATTCGTGCTGGACGCCTCAGCCCTGCTCGCCTTCCTCCAGGGGGAGCCGGGCGCCGATCTGGTGCAGCTGGTGCTCGATCGGTCGGCCATGTCCACGGCGAATTGGTCGGAGGTCTGTCAACGGGCCATTGCCCGAGAGCTCGACCTGGCAGACCTGCGCGACGACGTGATCGGCCTGGGTCTTGAGCTGTCGCCGATGACGGTCGACGACGCGGAAGGCGCGGCGGCCCTGTGGCCGGTGACGCGTCCGGCGGGGCTGTCGCTGGGCGACCGGGCGTGCCTTGCGCTGGCGCAGCGGCTTGGCGTGCCTGCCCTGACCGCAGACCGTGCCTGGCTCGACCTCGGCCTGGACGTCCAGGTGCGTGCCATACGCTGACCCGCGGCGGCGCTCCGCAAATGTCGACGCAGACCGGTGGCGGCCGCGCATCGCGTCGTATCATCCAGCGGTGACAGATTACGGCTTCAATTTTCAGTGGTTGCTCGCCGACGCGCCGCAATTGATCAAGCTGCCGGACGAGAGAGCGCTGGACTTTTTGGTTGCATGCGGGTTCAATTTCGTCCGCCTGCCGATGAGCTACCGGGCGTGGACGAAGGGCGTCGACTATCTCAATCCGGACCCCGCGGTCCTGGAAAAGGTCGATCAGTGTGTCGAGGCCTGCCGCGTCCGCGGTCTGCACGTTTCCCTGAACCTGCATCGCGCCCCGGGCTACTGCATCACGCGCCAGGAACTCGAGATCCACAACCTGTGGCTGGACCAGGCGGCGCAGGATGCTTTCGTTTTTCTCTGGTCGTTATTTGCGATCCGCTACCGGGACGTGCCGACGGCTGACCTCAGCTTCGACCTGGTCAACGAGCCGCCGGCCATCGGTCTCAACGGATTCAACCGGGACAACCATGCCGCGCTGATGCGGCGCACGGTGGCCGCAATTCGCGCCGTCGACCCGTCACGGCCTATCGTCATCGACGGCCTGGACGGCGGCAACCTGGCCATGCCGGAGCTGGCCGACCTCGGCGCAACGCACTCAGGCCGTGGCTATCAGCCGTACCCGGTGTCCCATTGGGGCGCCACGTGGTGGCAGGGCTGGCGGGACGGGGACGGACCGAACTATCCCGGCTGCCTCTACGAAGGCAAACGCTGGGACCTGGGCGAGTTGCGCGCGTTCTATGAGCCGTGGCGTGAGGTGGAGCGCGCCGGCGTGCCGATCCACATCGGCGAGTTCGGCTGCTTCAACCAGACGCCCAACGATGACGCGATGCGCTGGTTCCGCGACCTGTTCGGTCTCTACCGGGAGTTCGGCTGGGGCTGGGCGATGTGGAATCTGGAAGGCCCGTTCGGCATCATCGGGCACGGTCGTCCGGGCGCGCGGGTCGAGGCGTGGCATGGTTATCCCGTGGACCGGGACCTGCTGGACCTGATGCTCAGAACCCGCGCCAGCTGAGGAGTTCGCATGTCGCAATTCGATCTTCCGCTCGATGAACTGCGGCGTTACGCACCGGACCTGCCGGAGCCGCCGGACCTGGCTGCCTTCTGGGCGGACACGCTCCACGAAGCGCGCTCGCACGACCTGGGCGCCACCTTCGAGCCGGTCGACAGCGGGCTCGCGGTGATCGAAACGCTGGACGTCCGCTTCAACGGTTTCGGCGGCACGCCGATCCGGGCCTGGCTCCATCTGCCCGTCGGACGCAAGGAATCATTGCCGGCTATCGTCGAATTCGTCGGCTACGGCGGCGGCCGCGGCCTGGCCCACGAGCGGAACCTGTGGGCCGCGGCCGGGTATGCGCATCTGGTCATGGACACGCGCGGCCAAGGCTCGACCTGGTCCGTCGGCGATACGCCGGATCCGCAGGGCGGCGGCGGCCCCGCGCACCCGGGCTTCATGACGCAGGGCATCCTGGACCCGGCCACGTACTACTACCGGCGCGTGTTCACGGACGCGGTGCGGGCCGTTGAGGCGGCTCGCGGCCACGCGTCGGTGGACGCGCAGCGCGTCGCGGTGACCGGCGGCAGCCAGGGCGGTGGCATCAGCCTGGCCGTGGCGGGGATCACGGCACTCACCGGGGATCCCATTCCGCTCGCCGGGGCCGCTCCGGACGTGCCCTTCCTCTGCGATTTCCCGCGCGCCACCACGCTCGTGGACACGGATCCGTACGGCGAAATCGTGCGCTACCTGAAGGCGCATCGCGACCACGTGGAGCGAGCGTTCCGGACGCTTTCCTACTTCGACGGGGCGATCCTCGGCCGGCATGCCACGGCCCCGGCACTCTTCTCGGTCGGGCTGATGGACGACACCTGTCCGCCATCCACCGTCTACGCCGCCTACAACGCGTACGGCGGGCCGAAGGAGATCCGCGAGTACGCCTTCAACGAGCACGAAGGCGGCCAGGGCTTCCACGACCTCGAGCGCATGCGCTGGTTCGCTGCACGCCTCCGCGGCTGAAGCCGCGCGGCCGCCGCTCGGCGACCTATTTCATGGAGCCGCGCGTGAGCCCGTTGTAGATGAAGCGCTGGAGCCCGAGGAAGATGAACAGGGTGGGGATGATGGCGATGACCACGCCAGCTGCGATCACCTCCCAGCGCGTGTCGAACGGTCCCTTGAAACGCTGCAACGCCGTGGACACCACGCCCAGGTCCTTGCTCGGCATGTACAGGTACGGGATGTAGAAGTCGTTGTAGACGGCCACGCCCTTGATGATCATCACCGTGGCGATGGCCGGCTTCAGCAATGGCAGGATGACCTTGCGATAGATTGCGAAATGTGAGGCCCCATCCATGATGGCCGCTTCGTCCAACGTCTTGGGGATGCCACGCATGAATTGCAGGAAGATATAGATCGACACGATGTCCGTGCTGGTGTACAGCACGATCGCCGACCAGCGCGTATTGAACAGGCCCATCGAGTTGACCAGCTCAAAGGTCGCGACCTGCGCCGTGATGGAAGGCACGATGGCTGCGAGCAGGAACAGGAAAACCACGATCGCCTTGAAACGGAACTCGAAGCGGCTCAGCGCATAGGCCGCCATCGAACCGATCAGGAGAGATCCGGCCACCGAGATGACCAGGATGAAGGCGGTGTTGCCGAAGGCCATCAGCATCCCGCCGTTGTTGAAGGCCGTGCCGAAGTTCGCGAAGTTGAGCCAATTCGCCGGCGGGTCGAGCGGCCCGGTGGTGAGGTACTCCTTGGTCGTCTTGAGAGACGCCATGGCGATCACCACGATCGGCATCAGCGCGATGAAGCTCACGGCGAGCAGCGAGCCGTACTTCAACAGTCCGCCGAGGTAGGCCCTGGAGCGCTGGGTCGCATCCATCAGACCAGTTCCACCGCTTCATCCGGGATGATGCGGCGCTGCGTCCACGTCACCAGGAGGATGATCACCAGCAGCACGACCGCCATCGCCGAGGCGAGGCCGAACTTGTGGAATTCGAAGGCTTCGTTGACTGTCTGGATGACGAAGGTGGCGCTGCCGGCGGCGCCCTGGAGCATGATGAACGGGATCTCGAAGGCGGACAGGGCACCGGCGATGGCCAGGATGAAGCTGAGGCCGATGATCGGCCGGATCCCGGGCAGGATCAGGTGGCGGAACTGCTGCCAGCGACTGGCACCGTCGATCTCACCGGCCTCCAGCATCTCCGAGGGAATCGACTGGATTGCTCCGAGGAAGAGCACGAAGTTGAGGCCCATGTAGCGCCAGATCGAGACGCCGGCCAGCGAGAAGTTGACGATCCCGCGATTTCCCAGCCATTGGGGTTGGTTGCCAGGCTGGCCCAGCCCCAGGGCATTGAGAAGGCTGTCCAGCACGCCGTCGGGCTTCAGGACGTACAGGAACATGAAGGCGATGGCGACACCGTTGAGCAGGTACGGGAAGAAGATGATGCCCTTGAAGATGTTCCGGAAGCGCGTGTTGAAGCTCAGGATCGTGGCCAGGTAGAGCGCCAGCCCCAACTGGATGAAGGCGCCCACGAAGTAGTACAGGCTGACCGCGAAGACCCCGAACAACTCGGGCCGGGTGAAGACCTGAACGTAGTTGTCGAGCCCCAGCCACTCCTTGGTCTTGCTCAGCCCATCCCACTTGTAGAGGCTGTACAGGAACATGTTCACGGCGGGGACGTACGTGAAGAGCAGCAGCAGGAAGACCGGGATCGCCAGAAAGAGGAACGGCGCCCATGAGCGCCGCCGCGACCGCGGCCGGCGCGGCGCCCCGACCGCGATTGGCTGGACCTGGACCGAGAGCCCTGACGCGCCCTTCACTTCGCTCCTTGAGTCACATCGAATCGGCCGGCCCGGCCGGAGCTTTGCAGCCCACGACCGGACCGGCCGTATGTCTCAGTTGGCCGTGGTCAGGTTCGCGTCAACCTCCCAACTTGGTCTTCGCGGCCAGCCACTTGGCGTTGAGGTCCGCGAAGATGGCATCGAGGGTTTCGCTCGATGAGCCGCGGGCTGCATCGACGATCCGCTGCGGGAAGGTCGGGTCATACAGGCCGATCTCGGCCTGCTTGTCGATGTCGTTCGTCAGGCTCTCCTGGCCAGCCGGGGCAGGAAGCTGCTCGACGAGCTTCACGCCGAGTGTGGAGAAGTCACTCAGCTGGCTGGGGAACGCCCCGCCCTTGAGTGGCGGGATGCCGCCCTCGTTGGCGGCGAAGCCGGACTGGTCAGCCCACCACCAGACCCATGCCTCGGCAGCTGCCTTGTTCTTGGAGTGGATGTTGACGGCGTTCTTGTAGTCGCCACCTGCGGACGAGTAGAACGTGCCGTCGATCTGGTGCGGGAAGGGCATGTAGCCGATGTCGTCGGCACTGCCGCCGGCCGCCACGGCAGCCTGCTGCATCTGCACGATGGCCCAGGAGCCCAGCATCATGGTGGCGATCTTGCCGGTCCCGATGAGGGCCTTGGAGGGCTCCCACGCGGTGGTCGTCGGGTCCGCCTCGGTGTAGCCCTGGTTCACCACGTCATACATCAGCTTGTCGATGATGTAGTGGTCGGTGCCGGCCGCCCAGGGGGCGTCCGTGTGGGCAAGCTCGGTGTCGAAGTTGGGGTCGTTGCTGATCGATCCGCGGTTGCCTTCCCACTGGGTGAGCGGCCAGCCGTCCTTGTAGTTGGTGTACAGCGGGATCGCGTCGGTCTTGTCCTTGATGAGCTTCATGTCCGCAAGGAACTCGTCCGGCGTCGTGGGCAGGGTGGTGATCCCGGCCGCCGCGAAGACCTTCTTGTTGTAGACCAGGCCCTGGGCATTGCCGGTGGTGGCGATGCCGTAGACCGTGCCGTCGAACGCCTGCTCGTTGATGAACTCGTACTTCTGGCCGAGGTCGGCGACGGTGCCGAGGGGCTCGAAGTACGTCGACAGCTGGTCCTTGGTGACCGAGTTCGGAATGACCAGGACGTCGCCGTAGGCGTCCGTGTTCATGCGGATGCGGACCTGGCCCTCATAGTCCGTGATCGACTCGAAGGTGACCTTGACGTTCGGATAGACCTTGTTGAACTCGGCCGCGTACTGCGCCAGACGGCCGCTCTGGTCCAGGTCGGTCCGCTGGGTCAGGACGGTGATGTCGCCGGAGACGTCGGCTGCCGTCGGCGGTGCGGGCGTGTCCGTGGGCGCCACGGTCGGCGGGACGGCCGTCGGAGCCGCGGTCGCGGGGACGGGCGTTGGCGCTGCCGTCGCAGGCACCGGGGTTACCACGGGCGCGATCGTCGCTGCAGCCGTGGGCGCCGCGGTCGGCGGGGCGGCGGTCGGTGTGGCTGCCGTTGAGCTACATGCTCCGAGCAGTACGCTCACCAGGACGACGGACAGGAGCGAGCTTCGCCGTGATCGCATGCTGGTCTCCGGTGGGGGAACGCGATGACTCCCGGCCCGGTGGGGCCGCAGTGGTGACGGAGGAAGCGCTGCCGCTCTCCTCACCCGAGCGGAAATGGACGCCGCTGATCGCACCAAGGACCCTCCTCCTCGTCCGGTTCGGCACACGCGCCGCGAATCTTGGTCACACAGCCACGCTGCCAACCCCCCGTTGCCGGGCAGACGCTACGCCGAGGTTCGGTCTGGTGTCAAGTCAGTTTCAGTGATGTTTCGACTGGAATATTAGTGATGGCGAGATTCGGGGTGCTAGACTCGTTTCCGGCCCATCTCGCTGGAGGTCAAGACCTCACATGACGACCGCGCTGCGACCCACCTCGGGCGCCGGACGGGTATCGAGCGCCGCGGAGCTCCCGTGGGAGGAACGGCGGCCTGGCTCGCACGAAGTGCTGTGGAGATCCAGCCTCAACCCGATCATCGGGCGCAACCATCTGCCGCGTTCGAACAGCATCTTCAACTCCGCCGTCGTCCCCTTCGGTGACGGGTACGCGGGCGTGTTCCGCGTGGACGACCGGACGCGCACCATGGACCTGCACGCGGGCCGCAGCCGGGACGGCATCGACTGGCAGATCGATCCCGATCCGATCCGCTTCATTGCCACGGACGGGCGCATCGCCGAGATCCAGGAGAGCTTCGTCCACGCCTACGACCCACGGGTCACCTGGCTGGAAGATCGCTGGTATGTCACCTGGTGCAACGGCTACCACGGGCCCACGATCGGGATCGCCTACACCCACGACTTCCAGACGTTCCACCAGCTGGACAACGCCTTCCTGCCGTTCAACCGCAACGGGGTCCTCTTCCCGCGCCGCATCGGCGACCACTACGCGATGCTCAGTCGGCCGAGCGACAACGGGCACACGCCCTTCGGCGACGTCTTCTACTCGGAGAGCCCGGACCTGATCCACTGGGGCCGGCACCGCCACGTGATGTCGCCGCTGGAATGGACCTGGCAGTCAACCA
>CAZENL010000005.1:24410-54805 GCA_964513505.1 uncultured Anaerolineaceae bacterium | reverse complement strand
CCGGGGGAGGCAGTCAATGGCTCTCGGCATCTTTCTCCGGAGCCTGAAAGCACCACTGTAGGATTTACTTGAATCACAGCTGACATCGATGTCAGAATGGGACCCGCCGACGACTGACGAGGTGTTCCTGAAGGACCGATAACCGAGGGGAGGACCCAACCGTGACGCTTGCCTCACCCGCCAAACGGGCAACCATGCGCGACGTGGCGGCCGCTGCAGGGGTGAGCCTGAAGACCGTCTCCAGGGTCATGAACATGGAACCCCTGGTCGATAGCCGGACCGCGGCACGCGTCGAGTCGGCGATCGAGCAGCTCCACTACCGGCGGGACGGACTGGCCCGCAGCCTTCGCACCGGCATCCGCCAGCTGAGCGTCGGGTTGCTCATCGAGGACCTGTCGAACCCGTTCTACGGCACCTTGGCGCAGGCCGTGGAGGACGTCGCGGACCTCAACGGTCACTCGGTGATCCTCACCAGCTCCCGCGAAGACGCGGCGCGCGAGCAGCGACTCATCACCGACCTCCTTCGGCGCGAAGTCGAGGGCCTCATGATCGTGCCGGCAAGCCAGGACCACCGGTACCTCGAGCCGGAGCTCCGGCGCGGCACTCCGCTGGTCTTCCTGGACCGGTCACCACGCGGCATCAGCGCTGACACGGTCCTGCTGGAGAACGTGGCGGGAGCGCGCATCGGCGTGGAGCACCTCATCGCCATCGGACACCGGCGCATCGCCTTCGTCGGCGATCCGGTCAGCCACGAGACTTCCTCGGAGCGCTACGACGGATACCGCGCGGCGCTGGCGGATGCGTCGATCCCGCTCGACGAGGAGCTGGTCAAGACCCGCTCTCAGAGCGTGGGTGCGGCCGACGAGGAGACGCGCGAGCTGCTCACGCTCACCAGGCCACCCACGGCGATCTTCGCCCAGAACAACCGCCACTGTGTTGGCGTGTTGCGCGCCCTCCGTGGTGCCGGCGCGACGCTGGCCGTGGTGGGCTTCGACGATTTTGAGCTGGCCACGCTCCTGCCGGTGCCGGTGACGGTCGTCGCCAGCGACGCCGCAGAGATGGGACGCGTGGGTGCCGAGATGCTGTTCGAGCGCCTCGGCGGACTGGGCGGGCCTCCGCGCCGACTCCTCATCCCCGGCCACCTGGTGGCTCGAGGCACCGGTGAGATCCCTCCCGAGTCGGTGGTGTTCCCCGGCCATGGGCAGCGGAACTGAGCAGAACCGTCGCAACCATCGCTTTTTCGGCAGTCGTTTGGTGGCGGTTGGGAGGCAGCGCAGACGCCGCGCGGACGCCGTACCGTCGCCGATCTGCCACGCATTGCGACCGTGCCATTCGGCCCGGAGTACGTGCCGTTCCGCCATTGACAACGATGGTCAGGCGCGACAACATGCCGCTGCCCCCACAGCGGGCACTCCCGAACGCTGTCTTGTGCCGTGTCGTCCAGAGGGCGGAGCACAGCGCACGTCAGGAGTCGTCGGTGCATGCATTCCGGGGCGACGTTTCCCGGAGCCGGGCACCAAAAGGAGGAGGCTGCAATGCAGCAAGGTAGGAGTCTTCGGCTCGCGGCGTTGCTGGGATCAGTAGCGTTGCTTGCCGCCGCCTGCGGATCGAGCGCCACCCCGGTGCCGACCGCCGCGCCGCAGGTCACTGCGGCACCCCAGGCCACCATGGCACCGACCGCGGCCCCGGTGGTCACGCCGGCCCCGGCGCCGACCGCAGCCCCCGTAGCGGACTGCACCAAGGACGCCACCAAGAAGCCGATCGAGGTCGAGTCCTGGTGGACGACCGGCGGCGAGTCGCACGGCCTTGAGCTGCTGTTCAACGCGTTCAACGCGGCCAACCCGACCCTCTGCGCGTACAACGCGGCCATCGCCGGCGGCGCCGGAACGGTTGCCCAGGGACGCGTCAAGGCCGAGGTCCTGGCAGGACTGCCGCCCGACAGCTTCCAGGTCCACATGGGCCATGAGCTGCTGGACACGTACGTCAACCTTCCCGGCGGTTCGCTGATGAATCCGCTCGGCAGCGACGTGCTCGATCCGTCCAAGTTCCCCGCAGGCGTGGTCAAGATCATCAGCGGCTCTGACGGCAAGGTCTATTCCGTGCCGCTCGACATCCACCGCGCAAACGTGCTCTGGTACAACAAGACCGTCTTCACGGCCAATGGCATCGCCAACCCGCCCGCCACGTGGGCCGAGTTCAAGACCGACGCCGACATCCTCAAGGGCAAGGGCATCACGCCCATCGCCGTTGGCAATGGCGGCGGCATCTGGCCGACCGGCATGATCTTCGAGACCGCCCTCATCGGCGAGCTCGGTGCGGACGGCTTCGCCGGCCTGTGGACGGGCACCACTTCGTGGAGCGATCCCAAGGTGATGGCCGCCCTCGCCGACCTCCAGTTGGTGGTCGGGTACGAGGATCCCGCCAAGGCCAGCTCCGAGAGCTGGGACCAGGCAGCCGATGACGTGATCGCCGGCACCGCCGCGATGACGATCATGGGTGACTGGGCCAATGGCGAGTTCCAGGCCAAGAACTTCACCGATTACGGTTGGGCCGCGGCCCCCGGCAACGCAGGCGTCTACCAGGCCCTGGCTGACTCCTTCGGCCTGCCCACCAAGGCTGCCGATCAGGACGCCACCAAGCTGCTTCTCGCCTACATGGCCAGCGCTGAAGGCCAGGACATCTTCAACCCCTTCAAGGGTTCGATCCCCGCTCGCATCGACGCTGGCAACCCGCCCGCAACGGCGCAGCAGTACACCGACTACCAGAAGTCGGCCATCGCCGACTGGACCAACTCGGCCACCAAGCAGGTTCCGAGCATGGAACACGGCGCGGCGGCCAACCCGGCCTGGAAGAGCCTGGTCGAGGACGCCCTGACGGCGTTCGTGGCCTCGCCCGACGCGGCCACCGCCGACGCAGCCCTCGTGGCAGCGGCGACGCAGTTCGCAGGCAAGTAGAGCGGATCTCGCGGCCGCAAGGCAGGCAACGCGCTCTGCCCTGCGGCCACAGTCCAATGGCTGTCAAAGGAGGCAGCAGCCAATCGGCTGCTGCCTCCCCTTCTATCTGCACGTAAGGTAGACCGGTATGCGAAGGCCCAATCGAGACCGGGTGATCTCGATCGCGCTGGTAATGCCGTCCATCGTGGCCGTGGCGATCTTCGTCTACGGGCTGATCGGCTGGACTGGGTTCGTGTCCACGACCAAGTGGGACAGCCTGGAGCCGGATTACACATCCGTCGGCGCCAACAATTTCGTCTCGATTTTCGCATCGGCGAGGTTCCAGCTGGACCTGCGCAACACCGTGGTCTTCACGATCTTTTTCGTCCTGGTCTCGCTGGCGATCGGCATCACCCTCGCCAATCTGCTGGATCGGAAAATCCGCGGGGAGGCCTTCTTTCGCAGCGTCTTCCTGTTTCCCATGGCGATCAGCTTCATCGTCACGGGCGTGGTCTGGAAGTGGCTGCTCTCGCCGTCGTCCGGCTACAACCTCCTCTTGGGACTGAACCCACTCACCAACCGCTGGTTCACGGATCCGACGGTGCTGTCCATCAGCCCAACCAGTGGCCCCGGGCAGGTGCTGCATGACATCGGGCTGGGCATGATCACCGATCCCAAGTTCGGCATTCCCATTGCGCTGCTCTCGATCGTCATCGCGGCCGTGTGGCAGATGTCCGGATTCGTCATGGCGCTTTACCTGGCGGGTCTCCGCGGCATTCCGGAAGAGCTGCGCGAAGCGGCGCGCGTGGATGGCGCCAGCGAATGGGGCGTGTTCCGGCGCGTGATCCTGCCGCTGCTGCTGCCGGTCACGGTCACGGCCGTGATCATCCTCGGCCACATCAGCCTCAAGATCTACGACCTGACCCAGGCCATGTCCCCCACGGGACCCGGCTTCGCCACGGACTTCCCGGCCACGTTCATGTGGCAGAGCAGCTTCACCAACAACCAGTTCGCCAAGGGCGCCGCGGTGGCCGTGGTGATGCTGGTGCTGGTGGCGACCCTGATCGTGCCGTACCTCATCTGGAACCGACGCCAGGCGACCACCTCATGACCGCCGGCCAGGTCACCGGCGAAGTCCGCGCCACGGTCGCCGACAAGGCGCCGCGACGATTCCAGATTCGCAACCTCACGCGGCCCGCCATCTACGCGGTCCTGCTGCTCGCGACGCTGTTCTACATCATCCCGGTGTACATCCTGCTGATCACCGGCCTCAAAGGTGGCTCCGAGGTCAGCCTCGACCACATGTGGACGCTGCCCCAGGGCTTCGGCTTCACCAGCTTCACCGACGCGTGGACGGCGCTGTCGCCCAACTTCCTCAACAGCGTCAAGATCGCCGTCCCGGCGGCCGTGCTCTCGTCGATGCTCGGCTCGCTGAACGGCTACATCCTGGCCAAGTGGCGCTTCCGCGGCTCCGAGACGCTCTTCACGCTGATCCTCTTCGGGATGTTCATCCCCTACCAGGCGATCCTCATCCCGCTGGTCCTGCTGGAACGGGACTTCGGCCTCTCCGGAACGCTCCAGGGCCTGATCGCCATCCACGTCATCTACGGCATCCCGATCACCACGCTGATCTTCCGCAACTACTACGTGGCGATCCCAGAGGAGCTGGTGGAAGCGGCGCGCATCGACGGCGCCGGGTTCTTCGGCATCTATGGCCGCATCCTGCTGCCGCTCTCGTTGCCGGGTTTCGTGGTGGTGCTGATCTGGCAGTTCACGTCCGCGTGGAACGACTTCCTGTTCGCAGCCACGCTCACCAGCCCCAACAACTGGCCGTTGACGGTGGCCGTGAACAACCTCTCCAGTAACACGGCCGTGGCGTGGAACGTGCAGATGGCGGGGTCGCTGATCGCTGCACTGCCGACCTTGCTGATCTACGTGCTGTTGGGCAAGTTCTTCATGCGCGGGCTGCTGGCGGGTTCGCTGAAGGGATAGAGCCGCCGGCTGACTATGCCCGTGCGTCGGGCACGATGACCACCTTGAGGCCACGCCGCGACGCCAGCGCCTCGAAGGCGGCCGCGCCCTGCGACAGCGGGAACACCTCCGTGACCAGGCCGTCCAGCGCCAGCCTGCCGGACGCAACGAGGTCCGTGGCGCGGCCCAGGTCCTCTGCACGCATGCGGCGGCAGAAGACCATGGCCAGGCCCTTGCGTCGTCCTTCCGAGGCCTGGAAGGAGGTCCGGTCGTCTGCCGGGATGCCAACCAGGATCACTCGACCGGCAGGTCGCGCGATGCGCAGCGCGCTGGCCAGCGCGGCATCCGTGCCCGCACATTCGAACACCACGTCATAGGCGGACAGCGCTTCGGGCGGCGTGTCGTCCCCGGCCGGCCATGTCTGCGTCGCACCGGAGTCGCGGGCTCCGGCCACGCGATGCAGGAGCAGGTCCGTGGCGTCCACGGCGTGGATGCCCGCGCTGCGGAGCGCCCGGATGAGCAGCAGCCCGATCGGGCCGGTGCCGACGACGGCCGCTCGCTGGCCGGGCCGCAGGTCCGCCAGATCGATGGCGTGCAGCGCCACCCCGAGTGGCTCGAGCAGGCTGGCCTGGACATCCGGGATACCTGGCGGCAACTCCACCAGCAGCCGCTCCGGCCATGCCATCCACGTTCGAAGTGCTCCGTCCGTGGGTGCCTGACCACTGAAACGCATCCGGTCGCAGAGCTCGCCGAGGCCGGCCGCACACGTCTCGCACGTCCCGCAGGGATCTGCCGGCTCGACGCAGACTCGCATGCCCGTGCGCGGACCGGATGCCACGACCGCGGCGAACTCATGGCCAAGGACCAGCGGATCGCCCAGCCGGGTGCTGCCGATGGAGCCGTCCTGATACCAGTGAAGGTCAGATCCGCACAGGCCGACGGCCGTCACGTTGAGCAGCACCTCGCCGGGCTGTGGCACCGGCACGGGCTCGTCGTGCAGCCGCAGGTCACCAGGCCCGTGGAGTCGCAGCACGTTCACGGGAGCAGCATCGCAGGTGAGTGGTCGCGGATGCCTACGCCCAACACGTCAACGCCGATGTTGAACTCGGCCCGTCAGAGCGCCGGATCGGCGCCGGTGCAGGTCAGAGCCCGCGGCCGAAGGAATAGGACAGGTCGTTCCAGCGGAGTGCGTCCCGCAGGCTCTCGACGCGCGTGTCCCCATCGATGAGCACCAGTTCCGTGCCGCACATGGCGGCGAAGTCGCGCAACTGCTCAGCGGTGACCGCATAGCCGAGGCTGGTGTGGTGCGAGCCGCCCGCATGGATCCAGGCGGCGGCCGCGGTGGCCAGGTCCGGCCGGGGCCGCCACACGGCACGCGCGACCGGCAGGCGTGGCAGCGGGTGCTCCGGCGCGACGACGTCCACGACGTTCGCGACCATGCGGAAGCGCTGGCCCAGGTCCACCATGCAGGCGGCAACGGCGGGCCCCGTGTGGGCGTCGAACACCAGTCGCACGGGATCCTGCTTTCCGCCGATGGACAGCGGATGGATCTCCAGGCGGGGCTTGGCAGCGGCGATGCTCTCGCACACCTCCAGCATGTGTGCACCGAGGATCAGGTCGCCGGCCTCGCTGAGGTGATAGGTGTAGTCCTCCATGAAGGACACGCCGCCCGGGAGCCCGGCAGACATGACCTTCATGGCACGCACGAAGGCGGCCGTCTTCCAGTCCCCTTCCGCACCGAAGCCGTAGCCGTCGCGCATCAGGCGCTGTACGGCCAGTCCGGGCAGCTGGTTGAGGCCGTGCAGGTCCTCGAAGGTGGTCGTGAAGGCGGCGAACTTGCCGTCCTCCAGGAAACGCCGCAGGCCCAGCTCGATACGAGCACCGTCGCGCAGGCAGTCGGCACGCTGGCCGCCCGGGCGCAAGGCCGGGACCACCTCGTACTCCTGGAGATAGGTGGCGATGAGCTCGTCGACCTCTTTCTCTTTCGCCTGGGCAATGCTGTCGACCAGGTCGCCGACGCCGAAGCCGTTGACGCTGAAGCCGAGCCGCCGCTGTGCCTCGACCTTGTCGCCCTCCGTCACGGCGACCTCGCGCATGTTGTCGCCGAAGCGCGCCAGCTTGCCGGTCTGCCAGTCGCGCCGTGCGGCCGCGGCACGCGTCCATGCCCCGATTCGCTCCTGGACCGCGACGTCTCCCCAATGCCCGACCACGACCTTGCGCTCGAGCCGCATGCGCGCGGCGAGGTAGCCGAACTCGCGGTCGCCGTGCGCGGCCTGGTTCAGGTTCATGAAGTCCATGTCGATCTCGGACCAGGGGATCTCGCGGTTGAACTGCGTGTGCAGGTGCAGGAACGGCTTGCGCAGCGCGTCCAGCCCGGCGATCCACATGCGCGCCGGCGAGAAGGTGTGCATCCAGGTGATCAGGCCGATGCAGTTCTCGGCGGCGTTTGCCTCGTCCACCAGGCGGAGGATCTCGTCGGGCCGCGTGAGGACGGGTTTCCGCACCACGCGGACGGGAATGTCGGAGGCCGCGTCCAGTGCCGCGGCAATGGTGGCGGAATGCTCGGCGACCGTGGCCAGCGTGTCCGGGCCGTACAGGTGCTGGCTGCCGGTCACGAACCAGACCTCGAACTCGCGAAGGTTCAACACGGGAGCCGCTCCTCGGTCAGTGCGCTGCGACGGGGCCTATTGGCCGTAGACGGTGGTGTAGCGACGGTGCAGCTGCTCCACGACATCCGGCGGCAGTTCTTCCGGAACGCCGAGCTGGAGCGCCATCCACACGGTCGCGGCGATGTCCTCCACCATCACCGCCGTCTTGACGGCGGCCTTGGCCGACGGGCCGATGGTGAAGACTCCATGGTTCTTGAGCAGCACCGCCGGCGAGTCGCCGATCGTCGCGACCACCTGCTCGCCGATCTGCTCGCCGCCGATGAGGGCGAAGCCCGCACAGGGGATCGGGCCGCCGAACTCATCCGCGTGTGCTGTCAGGTAAACGGGGATGGGCCTGCCCACGGCCGCGAACGCGGTGGCGTACCGCGAATGCGTGTGCACCACGCCGTTGACGTCCGGCCGCCGGCGATAGATCAGCAGGTGGCTGGCGGTATCCGACGATGGCTTCAGGTCCCCATCCACGACGCGGCCGTCCACGTCGAGCACGACCATGCTCTCCGCGGTCAGATCTTCGTAGCGCACGCCGGACGGCTTGATCGCCACCAGGCCCGTCTGCGGGTCGCGCGCGCTGACGTTGCCGCCCGTCCACACGACCAGGTTGTGGCGCGGCAGCTCTGCGTGAAGCCGGACCAGTTCCTCGCGGAGCGACTGCAGCTGCATGCTCATGCCTCCGTCCGCCGTGGCTGCGTGCGGGCTTCCTCGCGCAGGCCGCGGAGCACTTTCATGACGTCGTTCTCGCCGCGGCCGAAGTAGTCGTGCAGCCGCACGTACTCGGCGTACAGGAGGTCGTAGCCGCGCTGGTTGCCAGGGATCGGGCAGTAGATGCGCTCCTCCAACCGCGCCATGGCGCGCGACGCCTCGGCGATGGACGCGTGTCCGCCTGCTTCGCGGCCCGCGGCCACGGCGCCGAACATGGCCGAGCCGAGCGCGGGCGTCTGGTCGGACGCGCTGATGCGGAACGGCTTGCCCGTGACATCCGCGTAGATCTGCATGATGAAGGGGCTCTTCCGGGCAAGTCCGCCGCAGGCAACGATCTCGTCGATCGGCACGCCGTGCCGCTCGAAGGTCTCGATGATGATCCGCGTGCCGAACGCCGTGGCCTCGACCAGCGCGCGATAGATCTCCTCCGGGACGGTGGCCAGCGTCGCGCCGATGAGCAGCCCGCCCAATGCGGCGTCGACCAGCACGGAACGATTGCCGTTCCACCAGTCCAGGGCCAGCAGCCCGGACTCGCCGACCCGCAACCGGGCGGCCCGCTCCTGGAGGTAGTCGTGGATCTCCTGGCCGTGCTCGCGAGCCGCCTGCCGGTAGCTCTCCGGCACAGCCTCCTCCACGAACCAGCCGAAGTGATCGCCGACGGCCGACTGGCCTGCCTCGTAGCCGAAGAAGCCGGGAATGATGCCGTCCTCCACCGACCCGCACATGCCGGGAACGGCATGTTCCTCGGCCGCCAGCACCATGTGGCAGGTGGACGTACCCATGATCATGACCATCCGGCCCGGGCCGTCCACGGTCACCGCCGGCACGGCTACGTGCGCGTCCACGTTGGCGACCGCGACCGCCGTGCCTGCCGTCAGACCGGTCCAGGCCGCGGCCTCCGGGGAGATTCCCCCTGCGCGCTCGCCCGCGAAGCTGATGTCCCGGCTCATCTTCTGCTCGACGACGTCGCCGAACCGCGGATCGAGCGCCGCGAAGTAGCTGGAACCCGGGAAACCATCGCGCTTGGACCACATGGCCTTGTAGCCGGCCGTGCAGGCGTTCCGCGATTCGATGCCGGTGAGGCGCCAGACGACCCAGTCGGCGGCCTCGATCAGCCGGTCCGCCGCCACGTACACCTCCGGCGCCTCATCCAGGATCTGGAGCGCCTTGGAGAAGAACCACTCGGACGAGATCTTGCCGCCGTAACGCGGCAGCCACGCCTGCCCGGTCTGGCTCGCGACCTGGTTGATGCGGTCTGCCTCCGGCTGCGCCGCGTGGTGCTTCCAGAGCTTGACCCAGGCATGGGGATTGGCGCGGAACTCGGGCAGCATGCAGAGGGGCGTTCCGTCGCGCGTGACCGGCAGCATGGTGCAGGCCGTGAAATCGATGCCGAGCCCGATGACGTCGGTCGGGTCCACGCCCGCCGCCTTGAGGACCGCGGGAACCGCGACCTGGAAGACGCGCAGGTAGTCCTCGGGATCCTGGAGCGCCCAATCCGGCGGCAACGCAATGCGATCGCCCACGATGGGCAGGGACTGGTCGATCACCCCGTTGCGATACGGCTCCACCGCAGTCGCCAGCTCCGTGCCGTTCTCAACGTCAACGAGAAGAGCCCGGCCGGATTCCGTCCCGAAGTCCACCCCGATCGCGTAGCGGCCCAAACCTCGTCTCTCCCTCGCCTGGTGACGCCTCATTGCCGCCTGGCTGACCCCCGAACCGAGGCACCCATGCGGGCCTTGCCATGACCCGTCGCCCGAAGGCATCGCACGGTTCATGCTAGACGTTCGTTATCGTTCCCGCTAACGTTCACGTTGATGCTAACGTAGCAGCAACGGGGTACCGGTTCAAGCGTCCGCCCGAAGAGAGGTTCACGGGTTTGCCGCGCCAGCATCGAGTGACTATCAAGGAGATCGCCCGCATGTGCGGCGTCTCCACCCAAACCGTCTCGCGCGTCATCAACAACCGCCCGGATGTGTCTCCGGTGACACGCAGCGCCGTGGAGGCAGCCATCGCCTCCGTGGGATTCCAGCCGAGTGCCGTGGCGCGCAGCCTGGTGCAGCGGCGCTCGCTGACCCTTGGCGTGATCCTTTCAGGACTCCAGTTCTTCGGCGTCGCGCAGACGCTCAACGGCATCGCCGATGCGTCCGAGGCGGCGGGCTATGCCCTGCTCCTCAAGGAGGTCGACGGATCCGGCCAGGTGGACATCCTGCCGGTGATGGACTTCTTCATCAGCCAGCGCGTCGACGGCATCATCTTTGCCGCCCCCGATGTTGGCCGCAATCTCTCCGCGAGCCTGCCCGCCGGATCACCGCCGATGGTCTTCCTCAAGTCGGATCACTCCACCGGCCTGCCCACGATCACCATCGACAACATCGGCGGTGCACGCCTGGCCACCCAGCACCTGATTGACCTCGGGCGGCGCCGCATCGCCCACGTGGCCGGACCGCTGGCGTGGCACGAGGCCAGGGACCGGCGCGAGGCCTGGCAGGAGACGCTGCTGGCGGCCGGGCTGGAGCCAGGCCCCGTCGCCTACGGCACTTGGACCTCGGCGGACGGCGTGACCGCCTTCGAGGAGTTGCTCGCGATGGACCCGGCCATCGACGGGGTTTTCGTGGCGAACGACCAGATGGCGCTCGGCGTGCTCCACCAGGCCCATCGCCGCGGGATCGCGGTGCCAGGCGACATTGCGGTGGTGGGCTTTGACGGGATGGAGGAGGCGGCGCAGTTCACGCCACCGCTCACCACGGTCGTTCAGCCCCTCCGCGAACTCGGCCGGGAGGCCGTACAGGAATTGCTGGCCACCATGGACGAGGAACCCCATCCCGGAGCCGAGCTGCGCAGAACCCTGCTGACCAGGCTGATCGTTCGCGAAAGCGCCCCGCTGCCGGCCTCGGCGTCTACTCCGAGGGACGATCGCGCCCTTGCGGGCGCAGCCTGACCGCGCCGCACGCCTGATCGCGCCCCTGCGGGCGCAGCCTGAACCAAGACCCGGCCTCGGGACTCAGCCGTGCTTTCCCGTGGCCGCGACCACCTCCCGCGTCAGCGCATCCGTTCTGGCCGCGTCGGAATAGGTGGCCAGCACCGCGTCAGGGTCGCCCGCCTCCACGGCGTCGAGGAAGGCTTCCGCCTGGCGCTCGTACGGGTCGCGACCGGGCGGGTAAGTGACGACCGAATGACCATGCGCGAAGGAGACCTCCCACGACCCCGGATGTGGGTCGCTGGTGCGGCGAATCGTCGTCAGAAGGCCGGCGGACATGAACTCGATCTCCACGACCACATTGGCCAGGCGCCGGCTGTTGGCGAAGCTTCCCACCGCCCCGGACTCGAAGCGGAGCACGGCCGCGGTCGCATCGGCAACATCGGCGCCCTCGGGCACCACCGGCTCCTCACGCGTGGAGACGGCCGCCACCACGCTGGCCTCTCCGACCAGGTGCCTGGCCAGGTCATAGAAGTGCGTCGCCTGCTCCACCACCTGTCCGCCGCCGGCGACCTCGCGCAGCCACCAGGCCGGCGCGGGCGTGCCGGACAGCCAGCGCGCCACGACCAGGTGGGACGGGTTGGTCAGCAGCCGCTCACGGACCTCCGGGAGTGGCTCCAGCGCTCGCAGGTGGTACCCGACCGCAACCACGAGGCGTTTTGCGGTAATGGCCGCGGCCACAGCGGCCGAGCCGTCCGGATCCATCGCGGACAGGGGCTTCTCCACCAGGAACGGAATTCCGCGCTCCACCAGCTGCTCGCAGACGGCGATCGCCGCGGACGGAGGCACTGCCACGTAGACCACGTCGGGTGCCTGCTCGTCCAGCATGCGTGCGACATCCACATACGCCGCCGCTCCCCGGGGAGCGGCCAGGGCAGCCGCGCGCTCCTGGCGTGGCGCTGCAACCGCCACCAGGTTCGTGCGCTCCAGGCGGTCCAGCGCCTCCAGGTGGAACGGCGTGATCCAGCCGGCACCGATGTATCCGAGTCGATGTCGCTCGTGGCCCGGCATGGGCACCTCCACGGTTCCGGTCTGGCGAGGGCCTTGGCGCCCGAACTATAGGCCGGCGCCCCCGGCGGCAGGCGCGCGAATCGGGCCGGGGAACCGCGACGCGCAACCGTGCGTCCTGCGACCAACTGGCCACACATTTGGCGGCTGGAAAAGACCGGATCAGCCCCGCTCCTCCTCGCGGCGGCACCCGGAATCCTGGAGGTCTCCTGGACATGGCTTCATTCCGCTTGCCCGCAGAACCTGGACGTCTCGGCTGGTTGACCACCGGAGCCGCGATCGGGGTGCTGGCCGCCGTCGTCCTCGCTCCATCGCTCGGCGCAACACGGGCCCTGGCGGCCACGGATACTGGAACCGTGGAACACACCATCAGCGTCAGCGGCACCGGTCACATCCTGGTCAAGCCCGACGTCGCGGACATCTCACTCGGCGTCTCGATCACCCGCGACAAGGCCAAGGATTCCGAGGCGGCTGCAGCCACGGCCATGGCCAACGTGATCGCCGCGCTCAAGGCGGCCGGTATCAAGGATGAGGACATCCAGACCGCGAACCTGTCGCTGCAGCCGGTCTACGACTATTCCACCAACGTGCAGCGCCTGACCGGCTACGAGACCGACAACATCGTGCAGGTCACCGTGCGCGACCTGACCACCGTCGGCGACGTGATCGACGCGGCCGTCCAGGCCGGGGCGACCAACGTCAGCGGCATCACGTTCCGTGTCGCCGATCAGACGCCGGTCGAGTCCCAGGCGCGCACCGCGGCCATGACGGACGCGAAGGCCAAGGCCGATGCGCTCGCCAAGGCTGCCGGGGTGAACATCACCGGCGTGCAGAGCATCTCCGAGATCTCTTCCCCGATCCCGTCGCCGGTCATGTTCGCCACTGCGGGAGCCGTGAAGGACTCGGCGACCACGCCTGTCCAGCCCGGCAACGTCACGCTGGACGTGACGGTCACGGTGGTCTACCTGATCGGCTGACCCCCAGCCCGCGGGGCAGCCCGCATCACGAAAGGTCCGTCGCCCACTCGGGGTCGGTCGGCAGCCAATGGCTCGCCGGACGGCCCCGAGTTTCGTTTGTCCGGGAGTTGCGCAAACGGCCAGCCGGCCGTGGCTCAGGTCCGAAGCTTGTTCAACTCCTCATCGGTCGCTTCGCCCGGCCTCTTGCCAAGGATGATCATTCCCAGGACCTCGTCCGACGTGATTTCGCCGGGCTTGACCGTCTCGACGATTCGGCCGTGGTACATGACGCTGATCCGATCGGACTGATCGAACACGTCGTGGATGTCATGGCTGATCAGGAAGATGCCGATGCCCTCCGACTTGAGCTGTCGAACGAGTGCCTGCACCTGTGCCGTCTCCGCCGGCCCGAGCGCTGCCGTCGGCTCGTCCATGATCAGGATCTTGGCGTCGAAATAGATTGCCCGGGCGATCGCGATGGCCTGGCGCTGACCGCCGGAGAGCGTCAGCACGGGCTGCGTGAAGCGCGTGAAGTTCGGGTTCAGCCGGCCCATGATCTTGCGTGTCTCGGACTCCATGCTGGAGTCGTCGAGGTTACCCAAGCGCGTCGTCAGCTCTCGCCCGAGGAACATGTTGCCCGGCGCATCGATGTTCTCCGCCAGTGCCAGGTTCTGGTAGATCGTCTCGATGGCCAGGTTCTTGGCGTCGCGGGGATTACGGATGGTGGCCGGCTTGCCGTTGATGAGGATCTCGCCGGAATCAGCGGGATGGGCCCCTGACAGGGCGCGCATCAAGGTGGTCTTGCCGGCGCCGTTGTGTCCGACCAGACCCACGAGCTCGCCGGGAAAAAGGTCGATCGTCACGTCGCGGACTGCATGCAGACCGCCGAAGGAGATGTCGATGTTGCGCATCTCCACGAGGGGCGTTGCCTGTGCAACGGTCATGGCTGTCTAGCTCCTCCCGCTCACGAACCGCGCCGTCGATTCCAGGTGTCGAAACCGACCGCCAGGATCAGGACGAAGCCCGCGGCAACGTTCTGGCCGGGCGAGTTGACACCGTTGAAACTCAGGCCATACGCCAGTGACTGCATCACGAACGCCCCGAGGACGGCACCTGGGATGGTGCCGATGCCGCCTGCGAAGGACGTGCCGCCGACAACAGCCGCCGCGATCACGTACAGCTCATAGCTGACGCCCACATCCAGCGTTGCGCCGTTCAGGCGGGCAGACGCGATGGCGGCCGCGATCGCGCACAGGACGCCCATGAGCATGAACACCTTCATGACCGTCCAGCGCGTGTTGATGCCGGCCAGCAGGGCGGCGTCCGGATTGCCGCCGTACGCGTACACGGAGCGGCCGAAGCGGCGGCGTGTCGAGATCCAGCCCATGACCAGCGTCACGCCGATCAGGATCACGACCGGATAGGGAAAGCCGGTCGGTATTTTCAGGCCACCAGGCGGCTGCGTGATGCCGTGCTCCTGCGCGTATTGATCGACCAAGCCCTTTGGCCAGAGGTTCTGATTGGCGAACCAGGCCAGGCCGAGGATCGCACCGCAACCGACCACCGCCAGCAGGATCTCCGCCCACATTGGCCGGAGCGGGAAGCCGAAGCGCCGCCGCTGGCGCCGACCGTAGTAGAGCAGCCCGATGACGGCCAGCACCCCCAGTCCGCCGACCAGCCAGGTCAGGTCGCCGCCCAGTGAGCCCTCGGGGCCGCCACCGATGAGCTGGAAGGTGGGATCGAGCCCGGTGACCGAGGCGCCCTGCGAGAGATACCAGACCAGGCCGCGAATTGAGAGCAGACCGCCAAGGGTGACGATGAAGGACGGCACCCCGATGTAGGCAATGATGAAACCCTGGATGGCTCCGAAACCGAGGCCGATGCCAACGCCGATGCCGAGCGCGATCGCCCAGCGAAATGGGAAGTCAGGACCGATGCCCAACACCCGTGACATGAAGTCGGTCATCAGGATCGCGTAGGTCATGGCCACGAAGCCGACCAGCGAGCCGACCGACAAGTCGATGTTGCGCGTGACGATGACGAGCACCATGCCCGTGGCGATGACGGCGATGCCACAGGCCTGGACGGCGAGCGTGATCATGTTCGTTGGCTGGATCAGCTTGCCGCCGCTCCAGAGGTCGAAGGTGATCAGGATCACGCCAAGAGCGACGAGCATGCCGAAGAGGCGGAAGTTGACCTCCGTCTGTCCGACCAGCTGACGGATCGAGGCGCGCGCCGGAGGTGTGGCCTGAGCCGATGCCGGCGCAGCTTCGGCCAGATTTGTCACCGAGAACCCCTCCTGCTGCCGTTACAACGCCTGAAAAGTGCTGCGCCCCCGAGTGAACTCGGGGGCGCAGGTGGACACCTGTCGATCAGTGGCGAGCCACTGTCACTTGCAGGCAGCCGGAGCGGTTGCGGACGTCGTATCGACGCCCTTGCACAGGTCGGCCTTCGCGACCCACTTCTGGTCGACCACGACATTCAGGTTGTCGGCCGTGATCGGCGTCGGCTGCAGGATGAACGAGCTCACCGTGTTGTTGCCCGGGGTCGTGAACGGCTGCGCCGTCAGGCCGGCCGTCGGGGCAACGGTGGGATCGATCAGACCACTCTTGAGGGTCAGGCTGGCCATGCTGCCACCCGCGCAAAGCGCGAGAGCAGCAGCGCCGGCAGCCTTGCCCAGCTCATTGGCGTTCTTCCAGATGTCGACATACTGCTTGCCCAGCGCGACGTTGTTGAGGTTGGCCGTATCGCCGTCCTGGCCGGACAGCGGCGCGAACGTGCTGCCCTTGGCAGTCTCGGCAGCAACGACGCCGAGCGCCGTGCTGTCGTTCTCGTCAAGGATCGCGTCGATCTTGTTGCCGTCCGAGGTGGCCTTGTCGATGATCGTTTCCATGTTGGACTGCGCGTTCTCGGTCTTCCACGCGTCGGTGAACGTCCCGTAGTCGGCCGGGAAGTTCGTGCCGGTGGCATTCAGGATCTTGATCTTGCCGGCCGTTTGCGCGTCCACGATGCCGGCTTCCTTGAAGCCCTCGGGCAGGAAGGTCGAGGCATTCGGATCACCCGGGTCGCCCTTGATGATCACGTAGTTGCCCGTGGGCACCTTGGTCAGCAGGGCAGCCGCCTGGGCCTTGCCAACGGCCACGTTGTCGAAGGTGATGT
The DNA here is from genome assembly GCA_964513505.1 of uncultured Anaerolineaceae bacterium. GTDB lineage: Bacteria > Chloroflexota > Limnocylindria > Limnocylindrales > CSP1-4 > JAFMJV01. The sequence goes on along the minus strand of CAZENL010000005.1, from coordinate 38,433 downwards.
AGAGGATGCTGGGATCCTCGATCAGGCGGTCGTAGGCGATGATCGGGATGCCCGCCAGCTTGGCCTTGGCCACCGCGGGCAGGATCGCCTTGGTGTCCTGGGCCAGCAGGATCAGCACCTTGGCACCCTGCGAGATGAGGGTGTCGATGTCCGTCAGCTGCTGCTCGGTGGACAGGTTGGCGTCCTTGTCGATGTAGGTGCCACCGCCAGCCTCGACGGTCTGCTGGATGTTCGGCTTGTCATGGGCCGCCCAGCGCGGCTGCTGGAAGTTGTTCCATGAAACACCGACGGTGCATCCGCCGGCGGACGCACTCTGGGGTGCGCTGGTTGCGGGAGCGACAGTCGCGGGTGCGACGGTCGCGGGAGCAACTGTGGCGGGCGCGCTGGTCACGGGCGCGCTGGTCGCGGGCGCTGTGGTCGCGGTGCCTCCACAGGCCATGGCGGCGATCGCCACACTGGCGGCAAACGCCGCTATTCGGCGATTCAACATCCGTTTCTCCTCCTGCTGTTCTCCCCACATCGGATCGTCGACCCCATCCTCGCGGTGATCCTCCTCGTGTGACTATAGCTGCCGACTGCGGCCACATCGGCCCGACCTTCTGAGCGGTCGAGTCACGTGTCCGTCGTCTCCTCCGCCCGCATTCTCCTCCACGGGCACCGCCGAGTCCACGCCCGTGCTGGCGAGGGTCATCGAGGATGTCCCCACGGCACACCGCCATGGGTTTGTGTTCCTCTCTGACAAATGCGGCTGTGGTAGCGTCGTACAAAGACCTGACGGTGTCAAGTTGGACGCGGATGCGTCCCGCGACGGTCGAGAGGAATGGACGCGACCCCGGCCTTGCGGCGCATGACAGATCGGCAATCCAGGGCCTGGCCGGAGGAACTGCCGCGTCCGGCGGCGACGCGCCAATGAACGGTCGCGGGCGAGTGGCGATCGTCCTGGTCCTGGTCGCGGTGGTCGTCGCACTCGCCGCGGTGGTTGGCGCAACCCTGCTGCGACCTGCTCCGACGATGCCCACCGTCGCGGCCCCCGCTCCCCGTTTCGTGGAGGAGGCCACCGCCGCGGGCCTCACGTACACGTACGACGGCGACTTTCCGTTCACCGTTGGTGGAGGCGTCGCCGTGTTCGACTGCAACGCCGACGGACGGCCGGATCTCTACCTCGCGGGCGGAGCGAACCCTGCGGGCCTGTATCGCAACGACAGTCCCACCGGCGGTGCCCTGCGCTTCACCAGGCTTTCCGATCCCGCCACGGACCTGACCAACGTCATGGGCGCGTATCCGCTGGACATCGACGGTGACGGGACCGTGGACCTGATGGTGTTGCGCGGTGGCGAGAACGTCCTCCTCCACGGACTCGGGCAGTGCCGCTTCGAGCGAGCCAATGAACGCTGGGGCCTGGACGGCGGCAATTCGTTCACGACGGCATTCAGTGCCACCTGGGAAGGCACCGCGGATCTGCCCACGCTGGCGTTCGGCAACTACGTCGCCGACGCCGACCCCCAGGACCCCAATCACCTGTGCGCGGACAACGAGCTGATTCGACCGGACACGGGCGGCACGCGGTACGCCGCCGCCGTCCCACTGACTCCCGCCTGGTGCGCACTCTCCATGCTCTTCAGTGATTGGGACGGTTCGGGCCGGCGCGACCTGCGCATCAGCAACGACCGCCATTACTACAGCGACCTGAGCGACGGCGAGGAACAGCTCTGGCGTGTCGCCGCCGGCCAGCCTCCGAGCCTGTACACGCAGGCCGACGGCTGGATGCCCGTCCGGGTCGAGGGTATGGGGATCGCCAGCTACGACGTGACCGGCGACGGGTATCCGGATGTCTACCTCACCAGCCAGGGCGCCAACAAGCTCCAGGCGCTCAGCGCAGGCCCGGGACAGCCCACGTACAGCGACATCGGGCTGACGCGCGGCGTCTCGGCGACCCGGCCGTTCACCGGCGGAGATCCTCTCCCCTCGACCTCCTGGCACCCCGAGTTCCAGGACGTCAACAACGACGGGTTCGTCGACCTGTTCGTCTCCAAGGGCAACGTGGACGCCGAGCCCGACTACGCGACCCGCGACCCCAGCGACCTGTTCCTGGGGCAGCCGGACGGCACGTTCGTCGAGGGCGCGGATGCGGCCGGCATCGTCAGCTACGCACGCGGACGCGGGGCGGCGGTCGCGGACTTCAACCTGGATGGGCTCCTGGACCTGGTCGAGGTGAACCTCGGGGCGCCAGTGGAGCTGTGGCGCAACGTCGGCCTCGGCACGCCGGCTCAGAGCGCTTCCATGGGTGGCTGGCTCGCGCTGCGACTGGACGAGCCTGGCCCGAACCACGACGCGATCGGGGCCTGGATCCAGGTCAAGGTCGGCGACACGACGCTCCGACGCGAGCTGACGGTCGGGGGCGGCCACGCCGGCGGCCAGCTCGGGTGGGTGCACTTCGGACTGGGGCCGGCGACGAGCGCACAGGTCAGAGTGCAGTGGCCGGACGGCGAGGTCGGGCCGTGGCTCCCCGTCGCCGCGAACCAGTTTGCCGACATCGACCGGGGAGCCACCCAAGTGCGTTTGTGGCAACCGCCAGGGAACTGAAAGCAGAGGAGGCGCACGCGTGAAGGCACGTCTGGCTGACGTGGAACTCCCCGAATTCGGGACGCCCGCTGAGCGGCCTGAGCTGCCCGTTCCGCTCTTTCGGGCCCGCCTCGGCAGGCTGCGGGAGCGCGCCGATGCACGCGGGTACGACCACGTCGTGATCTACGCCGACCGCGAGCACAGTGCCTCCATTGCGTACCTGACCGGGTTCGATCCGCGCTTCGAGGAGGCCGTGCTGCTGGTGGGGCACGATGGAGAGCCCACGATCCTGGTCGGCAACGAGTGTTTCGGGATGGCCGGTGCCGCGCCACTCTCGATGCGTCGCGTGCTGGTCCAGGACCTGAGCCTGCCCAGCCAGCCGCGCGACCGGTCGCAGTCATTGCACGAGATCCTGGCCGAGGCCGGGATCTCGAACGGCAGCCGGGTGGGTATCGTTGGCTGGAAGACCTATGCCGAGCCGGGATGGATCGACGCGCCGTCGTATCTCGTCGACGAGGTACGCCGCTCAACAGGCGCGACGGGCTCCGTGGAGAACGCGACCGATCTGCTGATCGGTGCGGCCGACGGTCTGCGCGTGATCAACGAGATCGAGCAACTGGCTGCCTTCGAGCATGCCGCCTGCCACACCTCCGACGGCATCCGCCGGCTGCTGCGCGGCCTCAGGCCGGGAATGACCGAGCGAGAGGCGGTACGCCTGCTGGATTGGAATGGCATGCCGCTGTCCTGTCACCTCATGCTCTCCGGCGGCCCGCGCGCCGCGCTCGGGCTGCTGAGCCCGGCAGACCGGGTGATCGAGCATGGCGACCCGTTCACGGTCGCCTATGGCATCTGGGGAGCGCTGAACTGTCGAGCCGGCTTCATGGTCGCCGATGCCACCGAGCTGTCGCCGGATCGCCGGCCCTATGTCGAGCGGCTGGTCGGGCCCTACTTCGAAGCGGTCGTCGAATGGTACGAGGCCCTGCACGTCGGGCAGACCGGCGGCCGGCTCCAGGAGATCATCGATCGCAGGCTCGGTGATCCGTTCTTCGGCATCTTCCTGAACCCCGGGCACCAGATCCACCTGGACGAGTGGGTCAACTCGCCGGTCTGGCGGGGGTCCACGACCGAGCTTCGGTCAGGCATGTACCTCCAGGTGGACATCATTCCGGCGACCGGCACCGAACTCTTCACCACGAACATCGAGGATGGCGTCGCGCTGGCGGATGGATCGCTCCGGAGGGCCTTCGCCGCCGCCTACCCGGCGGCGTGGACACGCATTCAGGCACGCCGAGCGTTCATGGCTGACCAGCTGGGCATCCAGCTGCATCCCGACGTGCTGCCGTTCTCCAACATCCCCGCGTGGCTGCCGCCGTTTCTCCTGCGGACGGAGCGCGCCATGACCGTGGCGGGATAGCGCCGACCTACCTGATCGGCTGACCGTCGTCGGGGGGCGGGCTTGCGGTCGCTGACAGCGCCTCGCTCGGAAGCGGGAACCAGCGCAGGGCCTCGAAGTCGGCGTCCAGCTGCGGATCGACGGCGGGCCATTCCGTTGACGGGGGGCCTGACAGCCGCTGACGGGCCTCCGCAAGATAGCCGGCCAGGCGTGCCTCGGGCGCGTGATGCCGGTGCGACGCGTACGACATCCGCCCCGTGTCGTAGCGCACGTCGTCCAGGCTCAGTGGCGGTTCGGCCAGCGGGGCGGCGTGCCGCCACAGGCCGGTGAACTCGTCGAAACGGTACTCGGGCAGCAGCTTCCAGCCGTCCGAGGCAACGATCTCCACCGCCTGGAGCAGGTAGTCGAAGACGGTCTCGCTGATGAAGTAGTTGAAGTTGACCCGAACCCAGCCGGGCTTGATGCCTTCACAGCCTCGATCGATCTCGCGCTCGAACTCGCGTGAGGTCTCCAGGTCGATCCCGAGCAGGCGATGCCCGTAGGGCCCGGCGCAGGAGCAGCCGCCACGGGACTGGATGCCGAACAGGTCGTTGAGCACCGCGACCACGAAGTTGTGGTGCAGATGGCGGCCGCGGAAGCGGACCACGAACGACACGATGGACAGGCGCTCGGCGCGCCGGTTGCCGAGAATCTCGATGTTGGGGTGGGCCTGCCAGCGCTCGATCGCCCGGTGGATGAACGACTCTTCACGCGCACGAATCGCTTCCACGCCCACGCGTTGCTTGAGCTGGAACACGAGGCCCGCGCGGATCGACTCCAGGATCGCCGGCGTCCCGCCCTCCTCGCGGTGCTCCGGATCCGTCAGGTAGACGTGCTCTTCAGGGTTCACGTATTGGACCGTGCCGCCACCGACGACGACCGGCACGCGGTTGTGGAACAGCTCGCGGCGTCCCACCAGCACGCCGGGCGTGCCCGGGCCACCGATGAACTTGTGCGGCGACAGGAAGATGGCGTCCTTGTAGTCCAGCGCAGGATCGTCCGTGCCCGGCCCGTTGGGGCCGGAGCGGTGAGGCGACATCTCCACCTGGACGTAGGGCGCGGCCGCCGCGAAATCCCAGAACGACAGGGCCCCGTGGCGGTGCAGCAGCACGGAGATCGCCCGCGTGTCCGAAAGGATTCCCGTCACGTTGCTGGCCGCCGAGAAGCTGCCGATCTTGACCGGCCGATCGGCATGGCGCAGCAACTCGGCTTCAAGTTGCCGCAGGTCCACGTGCCCGTCGGGGTCCTCGTGGATGGTGACCACGTCGGCGATGGACTCGCGCCACGGCAGTTCGTTGGAGTGGTGCTCGAAGGGTCCGATGAAGACCACCGGCCGTTCCGCCCTGGGGATCCGCTCCAGAAGGTGGTAGCGCGCGTCCAGGTCCGCCGGCAGGCGCAGGTTCATGACGGCGACCAGCTTGTCGACGGCCGCGGTGCTGCCACTGCCGCAGAAGATGACCGCGTGGTCCGCGGCGGTGCCGCCCACCGCGTCGCGCACGATCCGGCGTGCGTCGTCGCGGAAGCGGGACGTCTGGAGGCCCGTGCCGCTGGATTCGGTGTGCGTGTTGGCGTAGAGCGGCATGACCGCGTCGCGCAGGTAGTCCTCGATGAAGGTGAGGCTGCGGCCTGACGCGGTGTAATCCGCGTACGTCACGCGGCGCAGCCCGAATGGGCCCGCAACCGCTTCGTCGTCCCCGATCACCGAGGCGCGGATCAGTTCGACGAGCGCGGCCGCATCGTCGGGTTGGGCGGGCTGGCCGGCAGCCGGCCTGGAGGCGCGTGGGGCGGTGATCGCCATGTGGCCCGCATCGTAGCCGCCCGGCACGCGAATGGGACGCCGGTGCCGGCAATCAGCCCGGGCGGTCGAGTGCCTCGAGCACAGGTCCGAGGGCCGTGATACTTGCCGCGGTGATCGGATCAAGGACCAGCTGGAGCTCCGCCACCCCGATCGCCGCGAAGCCGCGGAACACGGCCGCGAGCTCGTCGGGGCTGCCCGACGCGGCGTCGTAGCCGGCGTAGCCGTCCGCGTCGCGAGCCCCGGTCCTGCCGGCCATGTCCACGCGAAGTGCCAGGGTCTTGTCAATCTCCGCCGGGTCGCGATCCGCGGCGACGATGGCACGATCGATCTGCGCCAGCAGCGCCGGAGCTTCCTCCAGCCGGTTGCCGAAGCCGCTGTACCACGAGTTCCACGCCTGGACGTAGGGCAGCGCGATGGACAGCATCCGCTCGCCGTTCGACCCGATGAGCAGGGGCGGCCCCTCCGGCCGCGGCCCGCGCGGCACCAGCTCGCAGTCGCGCGCCTGGTAGAAGCGCCCGTCGAAGTCGATGTGGCCGTCCTTGAGGAGCGTCCGGATGATCGTGAACGCCTCCTCGAAGCGGGACACGCGGCGGTCAAAGGGGAAGCCGTAGGCGCGGTATTCCACCTCGTTCCAGCCGGCCCCCAGGCCCAGCACCAGCCGGCCTCCGCTCATCTCGTCGACGGTGGCGGCTTTCTTGGCCAGCATGACCGGGTTGTGGAAGCTGGTCGAAGCCACGAGCGGGCCCAGCGTCACCCGGCTCGTCACGGCAGCCAGGCCGGCGAGCGTGGACCAGGCCTCCCATGGCCCGCGGCTGCCGTGCTGCGCGTCGCGGTAGAGGAGATGGTCGCCGAGCCACAGCGAATCGAGGCCGACGTCCTCGGCAGCCCTGGCCATGTCGACCAGCTCCGTCCAGCGGACGGGCCGTTCGACCTCCGGGAGCTGCACGCCGATCCGGACCGGTCGCCCCCGCGTGCTCACGGCGCCTCCAGGGTCTTGGCCCTCAGCCGACTCGCGCCTTTGGCCGCGACCCATTGCGACTGGCCGCGCCCGGAGCGCCTGCCGCTTCCGCCGGGGTCTGGTGCGGGGTCCGCGTCCGGCGTACTTCCGCGGCTTGCGGCTGGGCCGGTGCCCCGGCCGCCTTGAGCGCCTCGCGAGTGAGCGCGTAGGCCTCTTCGTGACGGCCGGCCGTGGCCAGCAGTTCGGCCCACTCCCCAAGAGATTGCTGCAGACGGTGTGCCGGGCCGTGTGCCCGGAACTCGCCGACGCTGGTCTGGTAGCTGCGGATGGCCGCTTCCGTGTCGCCGGCGCCCGCCTGTGCCCGAGCGATCGTCAGCATGGCCATGGAGGCCGTGCCGGGGTTGGCCGTGCGTTGCGCCAGGTCACGTGACTCGTGGCCGAGCACGATGGCGTCGGCGTTGTGGCCTTCGGCGATGGCGATGCGTGCCTGTGTCTCGGCAACGTGCGCAAGCGCCCGTTCGTCGCCCTCGTGGACGTGGCGAACGCGTGCGTGCTCTGCCACTGCCTTGGCGCGCGGGACGTCGCCATTGGACAGGTACGCCCGAGCCAGTCGATTCTCCAGCAGCGCCATGTCGAACCGATCGTCTGCGGCGCGATACAGGATCAGGCTCTCCTGGCCGGCGCGGACCGCGGCCTCCATGTCTCCGCTCGCCTGGTACGCCTCGGCAAGAGCCTGGAGGTCTGCCGCGCGGCGGCGCAGGTCCATGTTGGCGGCAAGGGCCGCCGCTTCCTCGAAGTACGTCAGCGAGCGCGCGAATTGCGCATCGTTCTCCTCCACCAGGCCGAGCGCCGTGAGGACGCGGAGCCGCAGCACGTTGTCCTGCTGGGGCAGCTCGCGAAGGTCTGCCAGGAGGCCGAGCAACGCCGTTCGAGCCTCCGCCCGGTTGTCTGCCTGGAGTTGAGCGCGGGCCAGCCAGTAAGTCGCCTGCGCGGCGTCTTCCGCCCGGCCGAGGGCCATGAAGATCTCCAGGGCCTCCGCGGCGGGCGGGATCGCCCGCTCTTCGCGCCTCAGCCGGCACTCCGCCTGCGCCAGCCCGAGCATCATCTCCGCCCTGATGCCGCGATCGGTCGCCGACGTGAGCAGGCCCTGGTACGCCTTTGCGGCCGCAGCCCAGTCGGCGGACGCGAGGGCAAGATCGGCCGCCAGGCGATCCCAGGTGACGGTCGAGTCCGCCAGGAAATGACTGGCCGGAAGTCCGAGGCGCTGGGAGATGAAGTTGAGGGCCGCCATCGACGGCTTCGCGTGGCCCTTCTCGAGGGCGCTGATGTAGGCCTTGGTGTACCGCCCCTCTGCGAGCTGTTGTTGGGTCAGCCTCGCCTGGCGCCGGGCCTGCCGAATACGCTCACCAATCCGGTTCGCCAGGGCGCTGTCGTCCACAACGATCCTTCGCCGTTTGATGCGTTGCTGTTCCATGTTTCGCAGTCTAACGATCGCGACGGCGAGGCGTTTACTGATGTGTCGCGAGATTGCAATCAGCAGAAATGCGTATCGGATTCCGCGGGCGCACGAATCGCGCCAGCACGGCGTCCACGCCGCGAGAGGCGACGCTTCGCGGTCGGCTGAGGCACGATGTCGGCATGCCTGTTCGCGAGGTACTCATCAGCGTCGACGTGGAGGCTTCCGGGCCGTCGCCATCCACGGGTTGCCTGATTGCCATCGGCGCCTGCCCCGTCGATGACGGGGCGAACGGGTTCTATGTCGAGGTGAGCCCGGTTCCCGGAGTCCCATGGCACGCCGACACGGAGGCGGTGCACGGGCTCACGCAAACATACCTCGCGCTGAACGGGAGCGAGCCGGTCACGGCGATGACACGCTTCGCCGAGTGGATCGCGTCAGCGGCCGGCGATGCCCGCCCCGTCATGATCGGATTCAACGCCGCGTTCGACTGGATGTTCGTCGCCGACTACTTCCATCGATATCTCGGCCGCAATCCGTTCGGCATTTCGGCGATGGATCTCAAGGCCGTCTATCTCGGCCGCTTCCACGTTGCCAAATGGTCCGAAACCACCAAGCAGCACATCACCAGCCAGCTCCCGGTCGCGTTGCCGCACACGCACAACGCACTGGACGACGCGCGAATGCAGGCGGAGCTGGCCCGCGCCGTGCTGGCCTTCGACCGGAACGGAGAGGCCTGAAGACCGGCCGATGGCCGCGTCCGTACTGTGGTGTGCGGTACGAAGGAGGGATGCAGACCGCACACTCTTGTACCTAACGTTCGGATCAGCACATCCCACGGCGATGGGAAGTCCGCCATCGGAACCGAACCCGGGCCCCTCCCCCAGGTGACGACCACCGGCGGCCTGCTCAATCGCATCGCCGTTCGAGCGTCGACAGCCGGGGCCTGGCACCTCCTCCCCGGACCCCGGTTGTCGAGGCTCTTTTTTGTGTCCACGAGTGGCCCGATTCAGCCCTTGGGCGGCTCCACGACCGGCACGCCGAGGATGCTGAAGCCGCCGTCCACGTAGATGACCTCCCCTGTGACGGCCCGCGAGAGGTCACTGGCGAGGTAGAGGGCCGTGGCGCCGACGTCGTCGATGGTGATTCCCTGGCGCAGCGGCGTGATGTCCTTGAATTGCCGGTGGAGCGTCTTGAAGCCGGACACGCCGGATGCCGCCAGTGTCCGGATGGGACCGGCGCTGATCGCGTTGACGCGGATCCCCTGCGGTCCGACATCCGCGGCCAGGTAGCGCACGGACGCTTCCAGGGCGGCCTTGGCGACGCCCATCACGTTGTAGTTCGCGACCACCTTCTCCGCGCCGTAGTACGTCAGGGTCAGCACGCTGGACCCGGCGTGCATCAGCGGCAGCGCGGCGCGCACCAGGCCGACCAGGGAGTACGCCGAGATGTCCAGCGCCAGCGCGAAACCCTCACGCGAGGTGTTGACGAAGCCGCCCTCGAGGTCCTCGCGCTTCGCGTACGCAAGCGCATGGACGAGGATGTCGATCTGCCCGTAGCGTTCTTTCCAGGCCTGCATCACGCGCTCGATGTCGGCGTCCGCCTGGACGTCGCAGGGCTCCACGAAATCGACGCCAAGCTGGTCCGCCAGCGGCTTGACGCGCTTCTCGATCAGGCTTTCGACCGAACTGAAGCCGAGCGTGGCTCCCTCTGCGTGGAGTGCCTGGGCGATGCCCCAGGCGATCGAATGGTCGTTGGCGATCCCGAAGATCAGGCCCTTGCGCCCGTCCAGCAGCCCCATGCGTTCTCCCTTCACGTTGTCCCGATAGCATGCACGTATGAGAACGATTTGGAAGGTTCCGCAAGCCACCGAGCGCGCAGCCGGCACCGCAGCCACTCACGAGGAAACACCTTCATGAAGCTGACCTTCCTGGGTGCGGCGACCACCGTCACCGGCTCACAATTCCTGCTCGAGACCGACCACGCTCGCGTGGTCATCGATTGCGGCCTGTTCCAGGGCTCACCTCACGAGGCGGAGCTCAACAGGCTGCCGGTGGCCTACGACACCTCCACCATCGACGCGATCCTGTTGACGCACGCGCACCTGGACCACTGCGGGTTCCTGCCAGTGGTTGTCGCGGCCGGCTACAAGGGGCCCATCTACACCACGAGCGCAACCGCGGAGCTGGCGCGGCTGGTACTGCTGGACAGCGGCAAGGTCCAGATGGAGCAAGCCAAGAACCACAACGAGCGGAACGCACGGCTGGCCAAGCACGGCCGCGCGCCGCATCAATGGCAGGGCTCGCCGGCGACCGCTGCCGACGAAGCCGGCAGCGTGGCCGCGCCTCCACCGCCAGGCCCGCCCGCGGAGACGGCGCAGGGAAGCGCCGTGCAGGCCGGCGCGGATCCCGAGGTCCTGCTGCGCAGCCAGCCGGCGCACCTGATGACCGACATCGAGACGCCGCTGTATGACGTGGACGCCGCCCAGGCCGTCATGGACCTGTTCAAGCCCATCGAGTACGAGCAGAAGCTGGACGTGGCAGCCGGCATCGTGGCGACGTTCCACGACGCCGGTCACATCCTCGGGTCCGCGATCATCCAGCTGGACATCGCGCAGCCGGACGGCACATCGCGGCGGATCATCTTCTCGGGAGACATCGGCCGGCCCAACACGCCGATCCTGCGTGACCCCACGGTCATCGACGGCGGCGCCGACTACGTGCTCATGGAGAGCACCTATGGCGGGCGAGAACATGAGCCGGAAGACGAGGCGATCCGGATGCTGGCTGCTGCGGTCACGGCCGTCGGGACCCATAGCGGTGTGCTGCTGATTCCGTCGTTCGCGATCGGGCGCACCCAGGAGATCGTCTGGCACCTGGACCGGCTGCTGGCCGCGGGCGAGATCCCGCACGTGCCGCTGTACCTGGACTCGCCCATGGCTTCCAAGGCAAGCGACATCTACCGCAAGTTCCCGGGCTACTACGACGAGGAGACGTTCGCGCTGCTCCAGAAGGGCGAGACGCCGCTCGACTACCCCGACGAGACCATCACCAACGACGCTGCCCAGTCAAAGGCCATCAAGGACGCTCCGCGGCCGATGATGATCGTGTCGGCCAGCGGCATGCTCACCGGCGGCCGCATCGTCCACCATCTGCGCGACTTCATCGACGATCCCGGTGCGATGCTGCTGTTCGTCGGCTACCAGGGCGAGGGCACGCTGGGCGCGCACCTCCAGGCCGGCGCCAAGACCATCATGCTCGACGGCGGTGTGCGCGACGTCCGCTGCGAGGTGCGCTCCATCAGCGGCTTCAGCGCCCATGCGGACGAGAGCGAGCTCCTCGACTGGCTGGGCCACCTTGCCAGGGCGCCGCGAAAGCCGCGACGCGTGTTCCTGGTCCACGGCGATCCGGACGCGGAACTGGCTCTCCAGCCCAAGGTCCAGGCGCTCGGCCTGGACGCCTACCGTCCGAAATGGCACGAAGAGGTCCAGCTGGACTGAGCACGCTGAGAGTCCGGGGCCCGGGGTGGTGCGACGAGGCACCGGACCACCGGTGCGGACCTCCCGGGACCATCGTCCACCTGTACTGCGTGGCGCACGTCCAAGCATGATGGTCGCGGACAGAGGGGTTGCCGCTGGGACGTTGCTCGGACGCCCAGGGGTAACCCCTCGTCTTCTTTTGTGGGCCGCGATCGTCTCAGCATGGGGGAGTGGCCGGTTCGTCGGCTACCCTTGCCTCGAGTCGTCCGGTTGGAGGGGTGCGTGAAGCTGCGTCGGTTCCGGTTCGGCCTTGCGGCCCTGGCCGGGATCGTATGCCTCGGCCTCCTGTTGACCGGCCCCATGGAAGTGGCCGCGCGCGCGCTGCCGGCCGGCTCGTCCGTCTCCGATCGCTACATCGTGAGCCTGCGCAACCTGGCTCCGGCGGAGGCATCCCGCGCCGGCAGGGGCGTCCCGACGTTGAGTCCGGCCGCGGCTACTGCGGCGCGCGTTGCGGAGTCCGCTCGCGTGAGCCGGGTCGATCGGACGATCCAGGGCATCAGCGCCCGACACGGCATCACCCCCGGAACCACGTACCACTACGCGCTCCAGGGCTTCGCGGCATCCCTGGACGGCACACAGGTGGCCGCGCTGCGCGCCGATCCACAGGTTCTCTCGATCACCGCGGTCCGGCCGGTTCAGCCGGCTGACGAGGCCGTTCCGACCGGTGTCAGCCGCGTCGGCGCCGGCCCGGCCACCAACCCGCCCGTGGCGGAGCTCTCGAACGTCAACGTGGCCGTGATCGACACCGGCATCCGCTACGTCCACCCGGACGCGGAGCTGGACGTGGCGTCGAGCGGCATCGACTGCGCCAAGGATTCACGGATCGGCAAGACCGGCCACAAGGCGTGGGCGGACGTGGACATGAACGAGGGCCACGGCACGCACGTCTCCGGCACGATCGCCGCCGAGAACCCCGGCGGTGGCATCGTGGGTGTGGCGCCCGGCGTGCAGCTTTTCGCCGTGCGCATCTTCGCCAACCAGAACGGCAGCATGGTGGGTGACACCGAGACGGTGGCCTGCGGTGTGGACTGGGTCGCGAGCACCCGCATCGATGGCCAGCAGCCCGTGGGCTCCAAGCCGATCGACGTCGCCAACATGAGCATCCAGGGCCCCAGGGTCGTGACCGACGGCGCCAGTTGCCCGAGCCCTGCGGGAAGCGGGGATGCCGAGCATGCCGCGATCTGCGCCGCGAGCAGCCTCGGCGTCACCTTCGTGGTCGCGGCCGGCAACAGCTCCAGGAACGCAGCCGACACCGTGCCGGCCGCGTACGACTCGGTGATCACCGTGTCCGCGCTGTCCGACTACGACGGCCAGCCGGGAGCCAAGGACACCACGGACGGCTGCAGCGATGACCCCGACGACTCGTTCGCGGGGTACAGCAACTTCGGCCCCGCGGTGGACCTGATCGCGCCGGGGTCATGCATCACCTCTCTGGGCCTCAAGGCGGATAGCAGGGAGGTGCTGAGCGGCACGTCCATGGCCACTCCACACGTGACCGGCGCCGCGGCCATCTACATCGCGCTGCTGCTCCACGCTGGTGTCACCCACGACGCCGCGAACATCAACGCGGACGTGGTCCGGGCCGGACTGCGCGCCGCCGCGAACTTCGATTGGACCACGGCCAGCGACCCGGATGGGACCCCGGACCGGCTGCTGGACGTGGCCGCGCTCCAGGCCACCCCGGGCGTCAACGTCTGGGCTTTTCCTGCGCAGCTCGCGTCCGGCGCCCCGACGGGCGACGCGACCGACGTGCACTCCACCATCGCCGTCGAGCTCCAGCGCCTGGGTGGGTTCCCGGGTCCGGTGGGGATCAGCGTCGATCCCACGGCGGCCGGCATCACGGTCGTGCCGGTGAGCGAGTCACTCAGCGGCACGGACGTCTCCACGACCCTTGACGTGACCGTTGGCGCGACCGCGGCAGACGGTGACTCCACCATCACGATCCACGCCGAAGGCGCGGTCAATCCCGCCACGGTCACGCTGCACGTCGACCGGCACCGCCCCACCATCGACAGTTTCGGGGCGGCTTTCGTCGGTGCCGTCCGGCTTGGGGACGCGCAGCCGGTCCGGTTGAGCTGGTCCGGCAGCGATGTCGGCGGCACCATCGTGCGCTACGAGATCCAGCGCCAGGTCGGGTCATCGTCCACGTGGACGCGGTTCAGCATCTCGCCGCAGACGGCCACCTCGGCGGTGCGGCTCATCGCGCGCAAGACGGACTATGCCTTTCGCGTCCGGGCGGTGGACACGGTCGGCAACGTCGGCGACTGGTCCGTCCTCCA
>CAZENL010000005.1:7106-24310 GCA_964513505.1 uncultured Anaerolineaceae bacterium | reverse complement strand
GGGCCCCTTGCCCCAGGGCCGCACACGCTGGTGATCAAGGTCGTCAGCGGCACGGTCGACGTGGATGCGATCCTGATCCTGAGCTGACCGCACGGGGCGGGCCGGAGCCGCTCAGCAGGGGTGCGCGGGAGCCCCCGGTCCGCCGAGCAACCCGAAGTGGGCCTTGGCCTCCAGCACGTGCGTGACCGCGTCCAGGACGCGGACGCGGGAGAGCGCACCGGAGGCGAGGCCCTGCACGATGGCATCCCGGTAGGCCAGCTGGTGCGCCACGTCCCCGCTGATCAGCAGCATGTCCACGCCCGCCGAGATGGCCATGACGGCCGCGTCCGCCGGCGTGTAATTGGACGTGATGGCCGCCATCTCGCCCAGGTCGTCGGTCATCACCAGGCCGTGGAAACCCACGTGGTCACGGAGCAGGCCCTGAACCACCGGACCCGAGAGTGAGGCCGGTGCCCCGCTCGGGTCCAGTTTGGTCATGGCAAGGTGGCCGACCATGACCGCGGCGACCGAGACGTCAGGCTGCGTCAGCCGCACGAACGGAACCAGCTCCACGCGGTCCAGGCGTGCCAGACCGTACGGCACCACAGGCAGGCCCAAGTGCGAATCCACGCTGGTGCTGCCGTGGCCGGGGAAGTGCTTGGCGACGCCGGCGATGCCGCTGCCCTGGAGCCCGAGCGTGTAGGCCGCTCCCAGGCGGGCGACCAGGGCCGGGTCCGAGCCGTAGGCGCGATCTCCGATGACCGTGTTCTTCGGGTTGGTGAGCACGTCCACGTCCGGGGCAAGGTTCATGTTGAAGCCCATCGACTGAAGTTCGGCGGCCTGCGCAGCGCCGCGCTGGCAGGCCTCCTGGTCCGTCGGATCGGTCATGCCGAAGGCCATGTTCGAGCCCAGGTTGGGCACGTCGTCGATGCGCTGGATCCGCCCGCCCTCCTGGTCGATGGAGATGAACGGCGTGAGCAGGCTCAGCTGACCGGCCTCCGAAGCGATGCGGGCGTTGATGGCGCCGGCCTCCGCGGCCGTGTCGGCGTTGGAGCCGATGAAGACGATCCCACCGGGCCGCAGCGTGGTCAGCGTCGCCACCACCGAGTCGGGCGTGGTCCCGTGCCAGCCGAGCATCAGCAACTGGTCTGCCACGGCGGTGTCGGAATCGAGCGTGGCCAGGGCAGCCTGGACGCGCGGATCGATCTCCGTCGGCGTTCCCGTTGGCGTGGGCGTCGGGGCGGGCGCGATCGGTGACGGAGATGGAGACAGGGACGGAGTGACGGGGACCGGCGTCGGCCGCGGGCCCCGCGTCGTCGCCGCGGAGGGGTTTGGCTCGGCAGACGCCGACGCGGTCGGGACCGGAGGCGTCGGCGGCCCTGGAGACGGTGCAGGCGTGAGGCTCGGGCTCGCGCAGCCGCCCATGAGAGCACCGACGACCAGGCAGGCAACCACGGCATGGCGACGAATCTGCCGAGGCGAACGTCGCACGCGGAGCGGTTCCCGGCGGGCGCGCGCACCCGGCTCAAGGACCAGGGGCATGTCCGGATGGTAGCGGTGCGGTCGCGACCGACCTCCGGACGAGGGCGGATCGGACGCCGGCGCACTGCCTTACGTCGAAACGGCGCGCCGCGACCGGCCGTCCTGTAGCATCGGCGGTCTCGTGTCAGCCCTCACGATCCCCACGCTGCCTGCGAACACGCTGCGGTTGCCCCACCAGCTCGAGGGCCTGCAGCGGCTTGCTTTCAACTTCTATTGGTCCTGGCACCCGGAAGCTCGCGCGCTCTTCAGCCGCATCGACCGGGAGACCTGGCGACGGGCGCGCAACCCCGTGCCCATGCTCTCGCTGCAGCGCGACTGGTCGCCATTCCTGGACGACCCGGACTTCATGGTCGCCTACCGGATGGAGATCGCCAAGTTCGACGCCTACATGGCCAACGGCAACGACCACTGGTTCCAGCAGCACCATGCCAAGGACATCACCGGCCCGGTGGCGTACTTCTGCGCCGAGTTCGGGCTGCACGAGTCGCTGGGGATCTACTCGGGCGGGCTGGGCGTGCTGGCTGGAGACCACTGCAAGTCGGCCTCCGACATGGCCCTGCCCTTCGTCGCAGTGGGCCTCTTCTACCGGCGCGGGTACTTCCGCCAGGCCATCGACGGCGACGGCCACCAGGAGCATGCCTACCCCGACTACGACCCCAGCCGCCTACCGCTGCTTCGCATCGCCGGAGCCGACGGTCAGCCGCTGGTGGTTCCGGTGGAGCTACCCGGGCGCAGCGTGTTCGTCGGCGTGTGGCTGGCGCAGGTCGGCCGCGTGCCCCTGCTGTTGCTGGACACGGACATCCCGGAGAACGCCGACGAGGACCGCCCGATCACGCACATCCTCTACGTGCGCGGCCGCGAGATGCGTCTCCACCAGGAGCTGGTGCTGGGCGTCGGCGGGGTGCGGGCGCTGCGCGCGCTGGGCATCAAACCGGCTGCATGGCACCTCAACGAGGGCCACTCCGCGCTGATGCTGGTCGAGCAGGTTCGCGAGTTGACCTCGGCCGGCCTGCCGCTCGAGGAATCCCTGGACCGCGTCCGCTCCGGTACGGTCTTCACCATCCACACGCCGGTCGCGGCCGGCAACGAGCGCTTCGACACGGAGTTGCTGCGGCGCGTGGTGGGGCCGCTCGTGGACAGCGCAGGACTGGACATGGAGCGGCTCCTGGAACTCGGCCGCGGCGTCGACGGAGACGAGCACCAGTTCGACATGACAGCGTTCTCGCTGCGGCTCTCCAATGCCGCGAACGCCGTGAGCAAGCTCCACGCGCACACCGCCAACGGCACCTGGCAGGGCGTGCCGCGCGTGCCGATCATCGCGATCACCAACGGCGTCCACCCGCCGACGTGGGTCGGCAGCCAGGTCCGCGACCTCTACGAGGACCTTGGCGCGAACCTGGACCACATGGACGACGACCGCTCCTCGGACCGCTTCTGGGAGCGGCTCAAGCGGGTTTCCGATCGGCATCTCTGGGACGCGCACCTGGAGCAGAAGCTGGACTTCGCCTACTTCGCCCGGTCGCGACTGCGGCTCCAGTTCGCGCGCCACGGTGAGCCGCCGGACGAGTTGGCCCGCCTGTCGGACGTGCTCGATCCCGGCATCCTGACCATCGGTTTCGCGCGGCGGTTCGCCACGTACAAGCGCGCTTCCCTGCTCTTCACGGACGAGGAACGGCTGGCGCGCCTCATCTGGGACGCCGACCGCCCGGTTCAGATCGTGTTCGCCGGCAAGGCCCACCCTGCCGACCGTCCGGGCCAGCGCGTGATCCAGGACATCTTCGGACGCACCCGCTCCAGCCGGCTCAAGGGCCGCATCTTCATCCTCGAGGACTACGACATCCGCGTGGCGCGCTACCTGGTGGAGGGCGTCGACGTGTGGCTGAACAACCCGCGCCGGCCGCTGGAGGCATCCGGCACCAGTGGCATGAAGGCCGCCATGAACGGCGTGGTGAACTTCTCCGTCCTGGACGGCTGGTGGGACGAGGGCTACGTGGAGCCGGAGGTCAACGGCTGGGCGATCGGCGGGCGGGAGCAGAACCCGGACGATGGCGCGCAGGACTGGGCGGACGCCCAGGATCTCTACCGGATCCTGGAGCAGGAGATCTTGCCCTGCTACTACGACCGCGGGCCGGACGGAATCCCCAAGGGCTGGCTGACGATGATGCGGGCATCCATGGCCAGCACGGTGTGGCGCTTCTCCGCGACCCGCATGCTGGAGGAGTACGTGGAGCAGCTCTACCTGAGCGCGGCGCGCGACGAGAGCTCGGAAGGGTCGGCGGGGAACGGCAACGGCCGAGTCAGGAAGCTGGCCGCCGTCAAGGGCTGACGCCGGCCCGGAACGTGCAGCGGAGCGCTCGGCCAGCGTTCGCGAGCGCTTCCTTCACCCAGTCATTCGAGGACTGCGATACGGCAATCTTGTGCCAGGCATCGCTCGCCTTGGTTGGGAATTGACCGGAATCGGCTAACACCAACCGAATCTGCCCGGCATGCCGGCCTTGAAATCCTCCATCTACCCTATTGGAGTCCACCGGTGACTCGGTGAAGGAAACCGGGACCGTACCGGCGGAAGCGACCACCCGGCCGCCGATCAACCTGACACGAGGACGAGCGCGGACTGGGCCGGCAGCTCCACGTCAAGCGAACCGTCGTCCCCGCGAGTCAAGCGGGCATCGGCCGCGGCGGGCCAGCCGGGCAGCGCCAGCTGCACTGGCGCCCGGCCGGCCGTGGGTGCCGGCACGACCAGGCGATCCGCTGCATCTCCCGGGTTGAGCGCCACGATCGCGCGCTGCTCGCCGGACGACCGCAGGATCGCCACGGCCGTGGCGCCGCTCGCGACGACCTGCGCGGTGCCGCGCCGCAGCACCGGATTCGCGTGGCGTGCCGCGATCAGGCCCTTCACCAGCGCGCGGAGCTCGCGATCGCCTGCGTTGGGATCGACCGGGAACGATCGGCGGCAGTCCGGATCGTCTCCGCCCTCCATCCCGATCTCATCGCCGTAGTAGATATTCGGGGCGCCGGGGAGTGTGAGCATCAGCAGCATGGCCAGGCGAACGGCGCCACCGTCGCCACTCATCACGTTGTGGACACGCGGGGTGTCGTGGCTGCCGACCAGGTTGAGTTGCGCCTCGACGGTCGGCTGGGGATACACGCCCATCGCCTGGTGGAGAGCCTCCGTGAACGCTCCTGGCGCCAGCTTCCGGATCGTCCGGCGGTACGTGTTGTGCGCCGCGATGGTCTCCCGACTGAGGTGGTCCGCGCCGGCAAAGCCGAGGATCGCCGCCCCCAGCGGGTAGTTCATCAACCCGTCGAAGCGGCCGTCCAGCCAATGCGGCGCGTGCTCCCAGATCTCGCCGACGAAGTAGCACTCGGGGTTCACGGCCAGGCAGCGTGCGCGGAACGTCTCCCAGAAGCCGGGCACGTCGATCTCATCCGGCACGTCCAGCCGCCAGCCGTCGATGCCGAAGCGCAGCCAGTGCTCGCCAACGCTCCACAGGTATTCCGCCGCCGGCGGGTGCGCCACGTTGATCTTCGGCAGGGCCGGCAGGTTCCACCACGCCTGGTAGCCGAGGGACGCTTCCTGCCCACCGCCGGAGCGCGGGTAGGCATTCAGCGGTCGGTGGCCGGCGATCACATCCCCGTCCAGCCGGAACCAGTCCCGGTACGGCGATTCGGCGCCCGTCTCCATCAGGTGATGGAAGGGCCAGAAACCCCGACCAGAGTGGTTGAAGACGCCGTCCAGGACCACCCGGATGCCGCGGGCGTGGGCCTCGTCAAGGAGGCGCCGGAGCGCGGCGTCGCCGCCCAGCAGCGGGTCGACGGCCAGGTAGTCGTAGGCGTGGTAGCGGTGGTTGGACGCCGAAGTGAAGATCGGATTCAGATACAGGGCGTTGACGCCGAGGTCAACCAGCTCGTCCAGCCGTTCCGCGACCCCAAACAGGTCGCCGCCCTTGAAGCCATTCTGTGTCGGTGGTGCCTCCCACGGCTCCAGCGCTCCGGGAGCTCCGTACGCGGTGGCGGCCGCGACCAGGCCGGGATCGCGGCTGCGGGCGAAACGGTCCGGAAAGACCTGGTAGAAGACGGCGTCCTGGACCCAATCGGGCAGCGTATGGCTCGTATCGGTCTCCTGTCTGGCTTTGGATCGGGCTTTCAAGAAGGCGTCACTGTGCCACGACCGCCGACTCCTGACGTTTGTAAACAAGCTGCAACGAGAACCCGTTGACGGCTGCGCAACCCGTCTGCTACCTTCCGCTGAACCGGTTTGCTAAACCGGTTCAGGCGCCGGGGCAAGTGTGCGCCTGGAGGAGCGGGCGGCCGGGGAGAACGGACCGCCCAGTAGAGGAGCGGCGTGGTCGAGAGTGGCCGGCGCCCAACCATCGCGGACGTGGCGGAACGCGCCGGGGTCTCCAAGACCTCGGTTTCGTTCGCGTTCAACAAGCCCGATCGGTTGGCAGCGGGAACAGCTGAGCGGATCCGTGGTGTCGCCGCGTCCATCGGCTACCGCCCGCACCCGGTCGCGCGCATGCTCACCGAGGGTCGCACGGGCACTATCGGCGTGCTCACTCCGCAGGCCCTCTCGGTGATGTTCGAGAACCCGTTCTTCGGTGCCTTCAGCGCCGGGGTCTCGTTCGCCGCGGAGCAGTTCGGCTACGCCATCCAGCTGGTCTCGCCGCTCCACGGCTCCCTGGCGCGGGCCATCGACCGCGCCACGGTGGACGGTTTCGTGGCCATCGGCCTCTCGTCCGACCATCCGGAGTTGGAAGAGATTCGCCGCGCCGGCCTGCCCATGGTCACGGTCGACTCAACCTGGCTGCCCAACGTGCCCGCCATCGACGTGGACGACGAGCGCGGCTCCCGCGATGCCGCTGAGCATCTCGCCGCGCTCGGCCACCGGCAGGTCCTGGTGCTGGGCTTCGAGGCGCCCATTTCGGAGGAGGTGCAGCATCCGGACAGCGTCATGAGCCGCCGGCTTCGCGGCTACCGTGAAGGCCTGGCCAGCGCGGACCTGGACCTGCCCATGCAGGCGGTCGTGGAGGGCGCGGCAACCATCGAGAGCGGGCGGGCCTGCTTCGAGCGCGCCTGGCAGAGCGGGCTGCACCCGACCGGTGTGCTGGCCATGAGCGACGCGATCGCCATCGGCGCCATGCGCGCCATCCGCGACCTGGGCATGCGCGTACCCGAGGACATCAGCGTGGTTGGCTTCGACGACATCGACATGGCCCAGTACGTGGACCCGCCGCTCACCACCGTCCGCCAGCCCATGCGCCGCAAGGGCGAAGAGGCCGTCCGTTTGCTGCTTGCCGTGGTCAACGGGGAGCAACCATCCGAGATCCACGAGACGCTCGCCACGAGATTGATCGTGCGCGCTTCCACTGCACCGCCGCCAAGCCGTGCGTCTGCCAACGGAAGGGGGGTGACCCAGACCACCACTTGAAGTCGACGCGAGGAACGCCGATCGCATCAGGAGACGCGGTCTGCACCGCGGAGATGCGGGCGAAAAGCCCGCGGAGACTCGAAGCCGGCCCTCAATGGCCGGACAGGGACGCTCAACGAGGAGGAACTCACGCACATGCACAGAGCTCGCTACGCCGCACTCGCGGCAGCCGCGCTCGTCGTGGTGGTGGCCTGTAACGGCACCGCCGCGACCACGGCACCTACCGCAGCGCCGGTGGTCACGACCGCACCAGTCGTCACGACCGCGCCGGTGGTCACGACCGCGCCGGTGGTCACGACCGCACCAGTCGTCACGACTGCGCCGGTGGTCACGACCGCGCCGGTGGTCACGACCGCACCGGTCGTCACGACCGCGCCGGTTACGCCGGAAGCCTCCGCACCCGTTGCAACCTCGACACCGATCCCGCCCCCGACCGCGGACTGCGCGTCGGCCGCTCCGACCAGCCCGGCCCCGGCGGGTATCCCGACGGGCCTCACTGGCACCCTCAGCGTTTGGGAAGCCTATGGCGCCTCCGGTGCCGCAGAGCGTGACGCGTTCTGCACCATGGTCGCCAACGTCACCGCCGCCAACCCCGGCCTGACCGTGAGCGTCCTCGACTATCCCTTCGGCAACCTGTTCAGCACGTTCGAGCTGCAGGCCGCCTCCGGCGGCGGCCCGGACCTGTACATCGCACCCAACGACAGCCTGACGACGGAGGCCCGGGCGAACCTGTTGGAAGACGTCACGACCATGGGGGACACCCTCAAGGCGGCGCCATACAACATCTCCGATACGGCCATCACCGCCGACACCGTTGACGGCAAGCTGTATGCCTTCCCGGAGTCGATGAAGGCCGTTGCCACGTTCTACCGCACGGACATCTTCCCGACCGCGCCTGCGACCACCGCTGACTGGCTCAAGCCTGCCAACGCGCCCAAGCTCGGCCTGGTCTATGGCGCCAACGGCGGCGGCGCGTACTACCAGTGGGGCTTGTACGGCGCATTCGGCGGCACGATCCTGGCCTCCGACGGCAAATGCTCCGCCACGGCCACCACAGGTGTCGCTGACTCGCTGAAGTTCCTCCAGGACTTCAAGGCGGCCGGCGGCCACCTCTACCAGAACGACGGCGATGCCAAGACCGACTTCGAGAGTGGCGCGATCGGGGCGTTCATCGACGGCCCGTGGCAGAGCGGCGATCTCAAGACGGCTCTCGCCGACAAGCTGGCCGTTGCCCCCGGGCCCTCGGGCACCGGCGGCCCGTTCTCACCGCTGGCCGCACCGGACGGCTACTACGTCAACGCTTCGTCTGCAAACCAGGACCTGGCGGGCAAGTTCGCGCTCGCCATGCTGACGCCGACGAACGAGCAGATCTTCGTCGACCAGGCAGGGCATATTCCTGCCACCACGACCATCAAGATCTCCGATCCCATTGCGGCTGGATTCCAGACCGCCATCAGCACGGGCTTCGCACGGCCGACGGCCAAGGAGCTCAACAACTACTGGGGCAACTTCGGCGATGCCATCGCCAAGGCCGTCGATGCAGGAACCGATCCGACAACGCTCGTTTCGGATGCTTGCACCAAGATGGACCAGGCGAACGCGGGGAGCTAGACACCTCCGCCATCATTGGGGCCCGGACGCCACGCGTCTGGGCCCCAGACTTCCCTCTCCAGTCACCGCAGAGGTAGGAGGAGCGGCAAGCCCATGACCGCGATCGCGAGCCCCATCGTCGAGGTGGGGCGGCCATCCAGGTGGCGCAGGTCCAAGAAGACGCGCACCGCGTACCTGTTCCTGCTGCCCGCCCTCCTGGTGATGGCGATCATCACGTTCTACCCGTTGGTGTTCCAGGTCTATCTGTCCTTCACCAACTACGGGCTGGCCAACCTCAAGAACACCTCTCCGTTGCCGAACCTCATCGGCCTCACCAACTACCAGCGGATCCTCAGCAACAACATCGTCCTGCCCAACTTCGACTTCCTGCGGATCCTGACCTTCAACCTCTTCTGGGCCTTCTCCAACGTGGTGATCCACGTGGTCCTTGGCGTTGCGATCGCGTTGCTGCTCAATGTCGAGGGCCTCCGCGGCAAGCGCTTCTACCGGGCCATCTTCATCCTCCCCGTGGTGATCCCGCCGATCATCGTGGCGACCGTCTGGAACCACCTGTTCGATCCGCAGTACGGCGCCATCAACCAGATCTTCAACGGCACCATCGGGGTGCTGTTCAAGTTGCCGCCGGTCACCCTCGACTGGCTGCACGCGCCGAACCCCATCATTTCCGCTGGGCCGCTGATCCTGCCGCTGGCCTATTTCGCGCTGCTGACCGCCAACTCGTGGCTTGGGTGGCCGCTCAATTCGGTGGTCGCGACCGGCGCTCTCCAGAGCGTCCCGAAGGACCTCTACGAGGCGGCCGAAATGGACGGCGCCGGTTTCTGGGCCAAGTTCAAGGCGGTGACGCTGCCGTTCCTGCGGCCGGCGATGCTGCCTTACGCGATCTACGGCTTCGTGATCACCTTCAACCTTTTCTACCTGTCCTACTTCATGTCGGCCGGAGGGCCGTTCGGACAGACGGAGCTGCTGGTCACCATCGACTACCGCCTGGTCCAGGAGCAGCACCTGTTCGGCGTTGCCGCCGCGTTCGCGGTGTTCCAGTTCTTCATCCTGCTGGTCATCACCATCGTGACCAACCGCGTCGCGCGAGCGACCGCCGCAGCGAACATCTAGACCGATGACACGTCAAATCACGTTCAATCTGCCTTCGGGGAGGCTTCGACCATGACGGAGCAAGTGCGGGTGGCGCAAGTTCCCGCCATCGCCCGGCCCCGGTACCGGATGCGGTCCGGCAAGCGCGGCAAGCTGCCGATCCAGCGCCAGATCATCCTCCAGCTGATCTGCCTGTTCGTCACCGCGACCGTGCTGTTTCCACTGCTCTGGGTCGTGAGCATGTCGCTCGACCCACGCAACATCTCGCGACCGACCAGCCTGACGCTGATCCCGCCGGGTGCCTCGCTTGCGGCATTCCAGAAGGTGTTCGCCCAGCCAACGCTCAACCCCGTGTCGTTCACGCAGTTGGCGCTCAACAGCCTGTTCATCGCGGTGCTGATCTCCGCGACCAGCGTCGTGCTTGGGATGCTCGCGGCGTACGCCTTCTCGCGGATGAGCTTCCCGGGTCGCGCATTCCTGATGATCGCGGTGCTGGCCGTCCTGATGCTGCCGGCCGTTGCCACGCTCGCACCCCTCTACACGTCGCTCAACCGGGTCCAGATCGGCACCTTCAACCTGCGCAACTCGCTCTTCGGCGTGGCGCTGGCGGTCACGGCGGGCGTGCTGCCGTTCGCGATCTGGAACATGAAGGGCTACATGGACACCATCCCACGTGAGCTCGAGGAAGCCGCCACGGTTGACGGCGCGGGCGCGGTTGCCGTCTTCCGCTACGTCATCCTGCCGCTGGCGACACCCGTCATCGCCGTCACCGCGTTCTTCGGCTTCCTGGCCGGCTGGACCGAGTTCTACTTCTCCTGGGCCTTCCTCCAGGACCCCCAGAACTGGACATTGTCGATGGCGCTGAACGGCATGGTCGGCCAGTACGCAGCCAGTACTCCGTGGTCGCAGTTCTCGGCGTTCGCGATCCTGGTTGCACTGCCGGTCGCGATCGTCTACCTGTTCCTGCAGCGCTACATCATCTCGGGCCTCACCATCGGGGGCGTGAAGGGCTGAGCCGGCGGTTCGGGACAAGTCGCAGCGTGGAAGCCGGATTGCCGGATACGCGCGCCCGCGGCCTGCTCGCTCTGGTGGCCTCCGCGTGGCTCGTAGCCTGCGCGTCGTCCCCCGTGGTTCCGCCTTCGGCAGTGGCGAGTTCTTCGGCGGTGCCGGTCTCGACGGCCATGCCTGCTGCATCGGCCATCGCCGTGTCCCCGGTTCCGACGGCGAGCCCAGCACCGAGCGCGGTGCCATCGCCATCAGCCGTGGCAGAAGGCCCTCCGCCCGTCTGTCCCGCGGTCAAACCCGTGCCTGCCACGCCGACCCCCGCCAACGCCACAGGCCAACCCGGCTGGTGGCAGGACCGCGTCTTCTACGAGGTCTTCGTACGCAGCTTCTTCGACGCCAACGGTGACGGCATCGGCGACCTCAAGGGCCTCATGGCCAAGCTCGACTACCTCAACGACGGCGACCCGAACACGCATACGGACCTTGGCGTGACCGGCCTCTGGCTGATGCCCACCTTCCCCTCCCCCTCGTACCACGGCTATGACGTCACCGACTACCGCGGCGTCAACCCGGACTACGGCTCGCTGGACGACCTGCGCGCCCTGGTGGCCGCGGCCCACCAACGGGGCGTGGCCGTGATCCTGGACCTGCCACTCAACCACACGTCGGACCAGCATCCGTGGTTCGTGGCGTCGCAGCAGCCCGGCTCCGCCAAGTCCGACTGGTACGTCTGGGCGGACACGCCGCAGGGCAACAACTGGCAGCCGCTCGGCGGCCGCTACTACTACGCGGCTTTTGGGCCGACGCTGCCGGATCTCAACCTGCGCAACCCGGACGTGACGGCCGAGCTGACGAGCAGCGCCGAGTTCTGGCTCCAGGACGTAGGCGTGGACGGCTTCCGCCTGGATGCAGCGCCCTACCTCATCGAGGACGGGCCGAAGACCATCGACACGCCCGAGACGCTTGCCTGGTGGCACGACTTCCGAACCGCCATCCAGACCGGCAGCCCGGGGGCCCTGACGCTCGGCGAGGTCTACGACAGCGCCAAAGTGAGCAGCAGCTACGTCCCGAATTCGCTGGACATGACCTTCAACTTCGGGCTGGCGTCCACCTATGTCTCGTCCGCCGGGGGCGGGGACGGCGACACGCTCGGCCGCGTACTGACCAATGCCACCACCGTCTATCCACCGGGCGGCTTCGGCAGTTTCCTGACCAATCACGATCAGGACCGTGTGGCCAGCGACATCGGCGAGCCGATGCGACTCCGGGCCGCGGCGGCCCTGCTGTTGACCGGGCCCGGCGTTCCGTTCGTCTACTACGGCGAGGAGCTGGGCATGACCGGCCAGAAACCGGACGAGCAGATCCGCACGCCCATGCACTGGGACGCTACGCCGGGGACGGCAGGCTTCACCACCGGCCAGCCGTGGGAGCCGCTGAACGCGGACCCGGCCACGCTCAATGTCGCGGACGAATCCGCGGATCCCACCTCGTTGCTGAACTGGTACCGGCAGCTGATCGCGCTGCGCACAGCGCACCCCGCCCTGGCGCTCGGGTCCTACCTGACCGCGCAGGCGAGTTCGCACAACGTCGTGGCGGAGGTGCGCGCGTACAACGGTGAGACCGACCTGGTGGTCGGCAACCTCGGCGACACGGACCTGCCAGGGGTTACCCTCTCACTCGCGACAGGTCCACTGTGTGGCACTCCAAGCGCAACGCTGGCGCTGGGGACCGGCCCTGCCGCTGCCCCCACCGTGACGGCGGCCGGCGGTTTCTCCGGCTACGTGCCCGTTCCGACGCTGCCTGCCCATGGCGTGACCGTGATCGCGCTCCTGAACCCGTGAATCGGACGCAAACGTGACTCCCGGAATCTCGCTGTGCCTCGTGTTCCACAACCACCAGCCGGTCGGCAACTTCGGCTGGGTCATCCGTGACCTCTGGGACCACGCCTACGAGCCCACCGTCGCTGCCCTGGAAGAGCGGCCGTGGTTCCGCGCCGGGCTGCACTACTCGGGCCCGCTGCTCGACTGGATCGAGGCGGAGGAACCGGACGCGATCGCGCGCATCCGCGCCCTGGTGGAGCGTGAGCAGGTGGAGATCCTCGGCAGCGGCCTGACGGAGCCGATCCTGGTCTCCCTGCCGCTGGCCGACCGCCAGACCCAACTGATCCGCATGGCGGACCGCGTTCAGCAGCTGTTCGGCCGGCGGCCGGCCGGGGCGTGGCTCACGGAGCGCGTCTGGGAGCCGGACCTGGCCTCTGACATGGCTCGCGCCGGCTATGCCTACACCATCGTCGACGACAACCACCTGCGGGCCGCCAGCGTGCCGCGCGAGGGCCAGTGGGGCACGTGGTCCACGGACGACCAGGGGCACCGCCTGACACTCTTCGCCAGCGAGCAGGGGCTGCGCTATTTCATGCCCTGGAAGACGGTCGACGAGACCATCGCCCACCTGCGCGCGAACGCCACGGTTGACCGCTCGCGCATCGGGATGATGGGCGACGACGGCGAGAAGTTCGGCGGCTGGCCGGGTACGCACGAGCTGTGCTGGCGCCCCGACGGCTGGATGCCGGAGTTCTTCGGGGCGGTGGAAGAGAACGCCGACTGGATCGACACCGTCCGCCCCAGCGACTGGCTGGCAACCCATGCCCCGCTCGGGCGGGTCTATGTGCCGGCGGCCTCGTACGTGGAGATGACCGAGTGGGCGCTTCCGCCCGACGACGCCCAGCCGTTCCACGAGCTGCTGGCACAGGCCCGAGAGACCGACGCGCCGGCAGCCCGATTCCTCTTCGGTGGCTTCTGGCGCTCCTTCCAGGCCAAGTACCGCGAGATCAACGACCTGCACAAGCAGATGCTGCGCGTCTCGGCGGCCGTCGCCGCGATGCCCGACGGGGCGGATCGCGACCTGGCCCTGCACCACCTGCTGCGCGGCCAGTCGAACGACGTCTACTGGCACGGGCTCTTCGGGGGCATCTACCTGGTGCACCTCCGGCTGGCGGTGCTCGCGGAATTGATCGCCGCCCAGGACCTGGTGGACGGCGGGACGGCGCCGACGCTGACGGCGGACCTGGATCTCGACGGCGTCGACGAGGTCCAGCTTGGCGGTGTTGGGCAATCGCTGGTGGTCGACGTCAACGAGGGCGCCGGGATCGGCGCATGGGACCTCTTCGCAAGCCGGCTGGCCATCGGATCTGCGATGCGGCGGCGGCCCGAGTCGTACCACGCGCGTCTGCGGCAGCATTTCCTGGAACTGGCCGCGCGGGCCGAGCAAGGCGAGGCGGCACCAGTTGCCGACACGGCCGGGGATGCCGCCGCAACCACCACGGATGAAGGAATCGTGCTGCTCGACGAAGGCCTGGAGCAGCTCCTGGTCTACGACCGGCACGAGCAGCGCGGCGCACTGGTCACGATCCGGGACCTGGCCACGGCAGACTCGCTTGGCTCGTCGGAGCTGGCGCGCCTGCTGGACGAGGACCTCGGCGACTTCACGGGCACGCCGCACGAAGTGGTGGAACTCGGAAACGGGTGCCTGACCGTGCGCCGCGAAGGGACGCTGCGGGGCACGGCGAGCGTCCGCCAGCCGGTGAGCCATCGCATGACGCTGACCAAGCGACTGGAGCTGTCCGGCACCCGCCTGGAGCCCATGCTTTCGATCGACCTGGAAGTCGCCAACGCGGAGGCAGTGCCCCAGGCGTTCGAGCTGGATCTCAGCTTCTGCTGGAACCTGGCCGGCGGCGGGCACAACCCATCCGCCTATTACGCATGGGAGGCGGCAGACGAGGAGCAGACCGCGCCGCACGACACCTCCGGTGACCTCCGCGGGACCCGGACCGTTGCGTTCGGCAACCGCTACGTCGGCGTGCACGTGGAGGCGGAGCTGTCACGCGCCGGCCGCATCACCTGGTATCCCATTGAGACCGTCTCGAAGTCGGAGGGCGGCTACGAGAGCGTGTACCAGGCCAGCAGCCTGCACCTGCGCTGGCCGGTGGCGCTGGCCGCCGGCGGTGCGCAGCGCTTTGGCGTCACCTTCCGGGTCTCGCAGTCGATCGATCTCGCGACAGATGAACGGAAGGCAGGCGCGGCGAGCGCTGGTTCGCTGCGCTGAGCACGTCACGACTGGCGGTTCACGCCCACTTCTACCAGCCTGACCGCGACGACCCGTTCACCGGACGCGTCCTGGAGGAGCGCTCCGCGGCGCCGTACCACGACTGGAATGCCCGCATCGCGGCCGAGAGCTACCGGCCCAACCTGGCGCATCGGAACGTGGCGCGCATCGGATGGGACCTGGGGCCCACGCTGGCGCGCTGGATGCGCCGCGACGACCCGCAGCTCCACGCCGCCTGGGTCGCCCAGGACGACGGCCACAACGGCATGGCGCAGGGGTTCCACCACGCGATCCTGCCGCTCGGGTCCGCGCACGATCGGCGCACGGAGATTCGCTGGGGCCTGCGCGACTTCCAGTTGCGCTTCGGTCGCCCGGCCACCGGCATGTGGATGCCGGAAACGGCCGTGGACGAGCTCACGCTCCGGATGGCGGCCGAGGAAGGCGTTCGCTGGACCATCCTGGCGCCGTGGCAGGCCACGGAGCCGGTGCGGCCGGAGGTGCCGCGGCGCATCGACCTCGGCGGGCTCGCCATCGGCGTCCTCTTCTACGACGCGCAACTGTCGGCAACGGTGAGTTTCGACCCGGGTGCCACAACCGATGCGGACCGCTTTGCCAGCAGCATCGTGGGACCGCGGCTGGCGGGCGCCGGCGCGGCTGCCGCATCCAACGGTGACGGACCGCCCGCTGACGGCGACGGCGTGCTGGTGATCGCCACCGACGGCGAGCTGTACGGCCACCACCAGATCTTCCGGGACCTCTTCCTGGATCGCCTGCTGTCCGAGAACGATGGGTTCACGACGACCACGGCCGGTGCCGTCATGGACGGGCTGGACATCGCATCGCTGGAGCCGGTCGTGCTGCGCGATCCCAGCAGCTGGTCCTGCCACCACGGCGTGATGCGCTGGTGCGGGGAATGCCCGGACGTGGCGGACGGCCGCTGGAAGCGGCCCATGCGCCAGGCATTCGATCGCCTGGCGGCCTCCCTGGATGCCACGCTCGAGCCGTGGTTCGTGGCGCGCGGCCTGGACCTCTGGGAGCTGCGCGACGCCTACGGCCACGTCGCGTCCGGGTTCGTGGAGCCGGAGGCCTGGCTCGATATTCAACTCGCGCGCCGGCGCGGACGGATCGAGGCATCCGACGAGCGGAAGCTCCTGACGCTGCTGGATGCCATGGCCTCGCGGCTCCAGATGTTCGCCTCGGACGGCTGGTTCTGGGGCGACCCACGCCGGCTGGAGACGGCCCAGGTGCTGCGCTTCGCGGCGTTCGCGGCACGGACGGTGGACGCCGAGTTGGGCTCGGACCTGGAGCCGGAGCTGGTCGCGGACCTTGCCGCCGTACACGCGCCGGATGTCCCAGACCACGCCATCCCCCAGCTGATCGAGCTGCGGACCGGCGACGACCTCTATCGGGCCGCGCTGGCCGCCGTGGGGCAACCGCCGCCCAAACCCTGACGGCGAGGCGAGCGGCTCAGGGGTCGCGCGTGATCCAGCGGCCCCAGCCGAAGAGCGGCTGGAAGCCCAGCTTCTCGTACATCTGGCGCGCGCCGTCGTTGCCGTCCTCCACGGAGAGCCACACGATGCGCTTGCCAAGGGCAAGGCCGGCGCGGGTGGCGACCGTGGTGAGGAGCGTGCCGAGCCCGCGACGGCGATACGCCTCGGCAACGCCGATCCCGTACAGGCCCGCGTCGTGCTCCCCCACGGACAGGCGCGCAACCGCGACCGGCTCCTCGTTGACGCGCACCACGTAGGCGCGGAGACGGCCGCCAGCGAGCGCATCCCCCAGATCGTTGCCGCGGGCAACCAGTCCGCGCCGGCCGAGGCCGAACACCGCGGCCTCCAGGCGCTGGTGGGCGTCGACGGCCTTGGACTGGACGGCCTCGATGCGCAAGCTCGGATCCAGGTGCGGCACGACCGACGCCGCGCCGACCCACAGCACGGTCTCGTGGCCGACCCTGGTCCAGCCGGCGTCCGGCAGCTCGCGATCCAGGCCGATCGGACGGTCCAGGCGTTCCGCGAGCAGCAGGGAGGGCCACTCGCCGGCAGCCCGCATCGCGCCCGACGTGCGAGCAAGTGAGGCACGCCAGTCGTCCGCCGGCCAGCGCGGCATGGCCACGTAGTTCAGGGCGATGCCGCCGCCCGGAGCGCGGACGAGCAGCGCGCCGAGGTGCGGATCCTCCACGGCGCTGGCGCCCGAGTGGACGGCCAGCATGGCCAGATGGCGAGCAATGCCTTCGACCTCCTGCGGGGACGGCGCGGCAACCTTGACCGCCTCCGCAACCGCCTCCGAGCGCGGCCGGGCCGTCTCCGGGCGAGCGATGGGCGAGCTCGGTCGCAGCTCCGCCTGACGGCGCACGGGGTTCGACGCCCTGGGACTACGCAAGCGCCGGGCGAACGACGTCGCGGTCGAAGCGCTCCATGGCCGCGACCGCGCGGTCCGGATCGTTCTC
>CAZENL010000005.1:0-7006 GCA_964513505.1 uncultured Anaerolineaceae bacterium | reverse complement strand
GCCGGCGCGCTGGAACACCGCGTCCGCGCGGCCGCCGACCACGATCGGCACGTTCGCGCCCTGCGCCGGCAGTGGCGCGAAGCGGAACTCGTCGAACGATTGGAAGCGGCCTTGGAAAGGCTCCTCCGAGCCGCTCCACAGATGCCGCCAGACGCGGATCGCCTCATCCAGGTATGCACCGCGGACGTGGAAGCGGTCTGCCAGCCCGGCGTTGGCGTACTCGATCTCGCTCCAGCCGATGCCCACGCCGACCGTCAGGCGGCCGCCCGAGAGGTTGTCGATGCTGGCCAGCGTCTTGGCCTGCTCGACGGCGTTCCGCATCGGCACCACCAGCACGCTGACGCCGATCCCCACCCGAGGATTGCGCCCGGCCACGTAGGCCAGCGTGGCCACGGCGTCGAAGATCGAGGCGTAGTCGTCCGCACGCGCGGTCTTGTCCGGCAGGATGTGGTCGGTCGACCAGACGGTCTTCCAGCCCAGGCGATCGGCAGCGTCAACCGTCGCATCGATGCCCTCGCGGCTTGCGCCGAGGCGGAAGCTGGGCAGGCACAGCCCGAACGTGAGCGCGCTCATGCGACAGCTCCGCCGGCCGCGCCGTCCTGGACGGCTTCTCGGAGGATCCGGCGCACCCACTTGATGGGCGGCGTGCCGTGCGAGATCACCGATTCCAGGTGGCGGCGGTAGTCGAAGCCGGGCGTCTCGCCAAGCTCCCCGACCACGCGCTGCGCAGGTACCGCATCTTGGCCCGCACCCGCGGCCACGGCCGCGCGCCGGCGCGCCTCAACTTCCATGTCCCACATCTCCAGCGAGCCGAGGTAATAGGTGGAGAGCTGCGTGGAGGTGAGCCGGGCCCGCAGCCACTTGGCGCGGGCCTCGTCTGCCTCCTGGAAGCCGCCCCGGATCATCAGGTCCAGGGCGTCGCTCTCGCTCATCGCGTGCGTGTGAATCTCGACGTCGATGATCGCGTTGATCACCGCGCGCAGGTAGAACTTCCAATGGCTGAGCATGAGCGCCGGTTCGTGCTCGCCATAGCCCAGGTCCATCATCACCTGGGTCACGTAGACGGCCCAGCCTTCGGCGAACATGCCACTGCCGAAGATCGTGCGCGTGAGCGAGTGCGAGCGGTTGGACCAGGCCAGCTGGAGATAGTGCCCCGGCACGCCTTCATGGATGCAGAGGAGCCGGAGCATCCGGTCGTTGTCCTCGCGGAGGTACGACTCGGTCGCCTCGTCCCCCAGGCTCTCGTCCGGTGGCGTGATCCAGAAGTGGCTGGAGAGGCCCTTGTCCAGCGGTCCCGGCGCGTCCAGGAAGGCGCGGCCGTAGGCACGCATGAAGACCGGCGTCCAGGTCAGCTTGAGCGGTTCGTCCGCCAGTCCGATGACGTCGTTGGCGCGGCAGAATGCCTCGATGGTCTTGACTTCCGCCTGGCACCACTCCAGCAATTCGTGCGGCTTGCGGTGCTCGTTGGCGATGGCGTCCAGCACCGGCCGGACGATGGCGTTCTCCGCCTCTTCGTCACCGGCGGTCGCCTCCGGCAGCGGCCGGTCCGGCACCCACGTGGACCATGCCTCGCGGGCGATGCGGACCATTTCCGCGCGAATGGCCGTGAAGTCGCGGCGGGCGCGCGCCAGGAGCTCGTCAGCGGACAGATCACTGGCCAGCGTGAAGCGCAGCTTCTGCTGGAACAGCTCCGGACCCAGGCGGCCGTCGCCCTCCGCGCGATCGCGGATCTCTCCCTGCAGCGCCACCCGGAATGACTCCAGCGCCTCGTTGGCGCGAATCGCGGCCGCCTGGAGCTGGACCGGCAGGTCCGTCGCCTCGCCCGCGTCCGCACGCTGGCGCGACTCGGCGACGGCTTCCGCCACCAGGTCCCCGATGCCGGACAGTTGCGCGATGGCGGTCTCCACGTGGACCGTGGAAACAGGGTGGCCTGGCATGCCCGTGAGTCCGAGCCGCGCGTGCTCCAGCACCTCCGGCATGCCGCGCACGCGGCCCAGGAGCGCGCGCCCGCGCTGCTCCCATGGGGCGAACTCGCGGGCGATCAAGGAGAAGAGGCCGCTGCCCAGGACGTAGATCGCGCCGAGCGGGTCCCAGGCGTCCTCCCGGAGGACATCCTCCGAGAACACCATTGACTCGATCGATTCGCCAAGCAGGCCCCGATCGATTCGCTCCGCCGCGGACAGCTCCGAATCGTCGAAGGCGAGCAGGGCTTCCTGGTGGCCGCGCAGCATCTCGATCCTGGCCAGGCGGCCCTCCTCGCTGGGGTCGCCCCACTGATCGTCGAAGCGGTGGTAGCCGATGGCCGTGGCAGCCACGGGATAGACCTCGAAGAACTCCTCCAGGAAGTCGTGCAGTGCCTGCTCGAAGGGCGTGACGGGCGCCGGGAGCGCGGTGTCGACCCGGTCGGTCGTCGATGGGGTGGTCATGCGGGTTCCCTCCGAGGGATGCTCGGTCAACGGCTTTTCGTGCCGCCGCATCGTACGATGCGGGCGCCCAATTCACCGTCGCGTGGACCCCTGGAGCGGACGAGACGACCGATCTGCTTGATGCGTTCCGAGAAGCTGCCCGCCGGTACGGCACGCCGCTCTACGGCTATGACCTGGACGCGCTGCAAAGGGATGCCGCGGCCGTGCGTGACGCGTTCCCCGATCCGTGGCTGCGTCTCTACGCGCTGAAGGCGAACGGGCTGCCGGGACTGGTGGGAGAGCTCCGCGCTCTCGGTTTCGGGGCGAGTGCCGTCTCCGGCGGTGAGCTGTCGCTGGCCGCGCGGGCAGGGATCCCGGTGGGCCGCACCTCGCTCGAGGGGATCGGCAAGTCGGCCGCAGACCTGCGCCGCGCCGTGCGCCTTGCCGCCGCGGGGACACCGCTGCTCTGGGTGAGTCTGGAGTCGGCGGACGAGGCGGCGGCGCTGGCCACCATGGCTTCGCGAAGGCGCGTGCGCGTCGACGTCCTGGTGCGGGTGAACCCGGGCGTGCTGCCGGAGACGCACGATGGGCTGGCGGTCGGTGCCGCCGACTCCAAGTTCGGCGTCCTGCCGGAGGAACTGGGCGAGCTCATCGCGGCCGGCGGCGGGCCGGACGGGCCGCTCCACTGGCGCGGCATCCACCTGCACATCGGGTCGCAACTGGGAGCCGTGGACGCATGGCGTTCGGCGTTCCGGCTGGGGCTGCGGCTGCTGGCCCTGAATCGCGCGACGCTGCCCGCGTTCGACACGCTGGACGCAGGTTCCGGCTTTCCGGTTGACTTCGGCGTGGCCGGTGCGGTCCCGGGCCTGCTCCGTTTCGCGGAGGAGGCGACGGCCGAGCTGGCGGCGGTGCCCGCCGAATCGAGGCCGGCTCGCCTGGCCGTGGAGCCGGGCCGCGCGGTGGTTGCCAGCTGCGGCTGGATCGTGGCCCGTGTGCTGCACGTCCGAGAGCGGGACATGCGCCTGGTGGTGCTGGACGCCGGCATGACGGAACTGATCCGGCCCGCCCTGTATGGCGCGGAGCATCCGATCCAGGCGCTTACCTCGCTCGGCCGCGCGGTGGACCCCATCGTGGCCGGAAGCGGTATCGCAACGTTGGACGCGTCACTGCCGACGGTCCGGGTGGACGGCCCGATCTGCGAATCCACCGACCGGCTGGGCACGGCACGGCTGCCCCCGCTCCAGCGCGGCGACCTGGTCGCGATCGGGGTCACGGGCGCCTACGGATCGTCGATGGGCAGCACGTACAACGGCCGGCCGCGACCGCCGGAGGTGGGTTGGGAGGCCGACGGCGGGCTGCGATTGCTGCGCGCCCGAGGCTCCGCGCGCTCGCTGCCGTAAGGCGCGACCGGGGCCCGGGACGTTCCTCGGGGCCCGAGGCTTTCCGCCGGGGCCGAGGCTTTGCGCCGGGGCCGAAAGCCGCTCTCGTGGCCGGACACGATAGCCTTGCCAGCCTGTGACCCAGGCCGATCCCAGCCCCTCCTATCGCGCACTGTTCGCCGTCCCTGCCATCGGTCGGATCCTGCTCGGGATCGTGATCGCGCGGACGGCCGCGACCATGTCGTCGGTCGTCCTGGTGCTGTTCACGCTGACCTACTTCAAATCGCCGGAGCTGGCCGGCGCCGTCACGTTCGTGAGCATCGTGCCGGGGCTGATCGTCGCGCCACTCGCCGGTGCGCTGCTGGACCGCCACGGCCGTTCGCTGCTGGTGATCGTGGACTACCTCACCGCAGCGGGGGCCTGCCTGGCGATCGCCCTGCTGGCCTACAGCGGGACCCTGTCCGCGCCGTTGCTGCTGCTGATTGCCGCGTGCAACGGCATCACCTGGCCGCTGAGCACCTCCGGGCTGCGCAGCCTGGTGCCACTGATCGTGCCGCGGCCGCTGTGGGAGCGCGCCAACGCCATCGACTCCAACGGCTACGTCATCGCCACGCTGATCGGACCACCGGCGGCAGGCGCGCTGGTGGCCATCTCCGGCGGCCCGCTGGCACTCGCCGTGGTTGGCGCGGTCTTCGCGATCGCCGCAATGGTGATGATCGGCATTCCTGATCCGCGCGTGCCGTTCGAGTCGACCGGCGGGTTGCTGGAGGACACCGTGGCCGGCGTGCGGTACGTGTTCCGCAACCGCACGCTGCGCGCGCTGGCCGTGTCCCTCTCGTTGATGAACATCGGCGGCGGCATCCTCCAGATCCTGGTGCCAGTGCTGCTGCTGGATCGCCTGCACCAGGGTCCGGCTGTGGTCGGCCTGGCATGGGCGGTGAGCGGTGTCGCCGGCCTGGTGGCCGCGCTGGTCGTCGGTCGCATCGACACGCGGGGCCGCGAGAAGTGGCTGATCGTGTGGCCCCTGCTGGGAACTGCGGCCGTGCTGGCGACCCTGCTCGCGCCGGCGCAGCTGTGGCTGATCGTGGCCGTGCTCGCGGTCGTCGGATTCCTCAACGGCCCGATGGACGTGGGCATGTTCACCATCCGCCAGCGTCGCACCGATCCGGCCTGGATGGGCCGCGCGTTCGCGATCTCCATGGCGCTCAACTTCGCCGGTTTCCCGGTCGGCTCGGCGCTCGGCGGCCTGCTGGTCGACCACTCGGTCGAGCTTGCGGTCCTGATCGGTGCCGGCTCGGCGCTGCTGGCCGCGGTCTGCGCGGTGTGGCTGATCCCGCGCCACGCGGAGGACGAGGGACCTGAGGCGGCCGGCCGGGACGCGGCGCACGCAGAGGCTGCGCCGGCCGACTGAGGGTGTGGCGCGGCGTTGCCGGCCGTCAACCAGCCCCGATTCGTCCCCGTGTACCCTTTTGGAGTGCCCGTCACCGAACCGCCGTCCGACAATACCCGCGCGCTCCCGCACGCTCGCCGCGCGTTTGCCGAGCGCCTCGCGAGCAAGCCACTCCTGATCGATGGCGCCATGGGCACGCTGCTGTGGAGCCGCGGCGTCCCGCAGCTGGCCTCGCTCTTCGAGCTGGTCGAGAGCCACGGCGACCTGGTCGGCTCGATTCACCGCGAGTACATCCAGGCCGGCGCGGACGCGATCGAGACCAACACGTTCGGCGCCAATCGGTTGCGCCTGGCGCCCTTCGGGCTGGCGGAGCGCGCCGGCCGACTGAATCGGCGCGCCGCGCAACTGGCCCGTGAGGCTCGCGACGTCGCCGGCAGGGACGTGCTGATCTCCGGCTCGATCGGTCCGGTCGCCGGTCCCATCCACGGCCCGGAACGGCCGGCACTGGCCGAGGTCCGGGCCGCATACCGGGAACAGATCGAGGGCCTGCTGGAAGGCGGCGTCGACCTCCTGCTGCTGGAGACGGCCAGCGACCTGGAGGAGCTGCTGGTCGCGGTCGAGGAAGCACGCAGCGTCAGCGACCTCCCCGTTCTGGCGTCGATGACGTTCGGCGAGGAACTGGTGGCCATGGACGGCACGACGCCGGCCGCCGCCTATGCCGCGCTGGCGGCCGCGGGTGTCGATGCAATCGGGGTCAACTGCGGTGTCGGGCCGGAGGTGTGCCTGGATGCCCTGGCGGCCATGGGGCGCGCCGTGCAGGGCCCGCCGCGCCTGATCATGCCCAATGCCGGCCTGCCCACGCGCGTCGAAGGGCAGTTCGTCTACGCCGCGGGGCCGACCTATTTCGCGGACGCGGTGGCGCGCTTCCTGGCCGCCGGCGCGACCATCGTGGGTGGTTGCTGCGGGACCACGCCCGCGCACATCGCGCTGATGCGCCACGCGCTCGACAAGGAGTTCGCGCGCGCCAAAGGCACCGCCGCGGCGACCGCCTCGGCGGCCGCTGCCGGCACGGCCCCGGGCACAGCCCAGGTCGCCGCCACAGGCACGGCGTTGGGCACCATCGCTCCCCGGGTCTCCACGGGCGCGCCCCTGGGCGCCGGCTCGCCGCGCGCCACCCAGAT
This sequence comes from uncultured Anaerolineaceae bacterium, assembly GCA_964513505.1. Taxonomy (GTDB): domain Bacteria; phylum Chloroflexota; class Limnocylindria; order Limnocylindrales; family CSP1-4; genus JAFMJV01. Next base: position 651 of record CAZENL010000005.1, on the reverse strand, counting down.
CGAGCGCGGCGCAGTCACCGGAGCGGAGCTCCAGCCCGCCGAGCCCACCCGCCTCGCGACCGCGCTTGCCGACGGCCGGTTCGTCATCAGCGTCGAGATCGATCCGCCGCGGAGCGTGCGTATCGAGCGCACCATCGACGCCGCGCGGCTGCTCCAGGAAGCCGGGGTTGACCTCGTCAACGTCAGCGACAGCGCCATGGCCCGCGTGCGCATGGGCGCCCTGGCGGTGGCGTTCGGCATCCAGCACGACCTGTCGCTCGAGTGCCTGGTCCACTTCACCACGCGCGACCGCAACCTGATGGCCATCGAGTCGGAGTTGCTGGGCGCGCATGCGCTGGGCGTGCGCAACATCCTGGCCCTCACCGGCGACCCGCCGCGCATCGGCGACTACCCCACGGGCACCGGCATCTGGGACATCGACTCGACCGGCCTGATCGGCATCCTCTCGCGGCTCAACCGCGGCGAGGACCAGGCCGGCAAGCCGATCGGCGCCTCGGCCGGCTACACCATCGCCTGCGCGCTGGACCCCACCGCGACCGACACCGAGCACGAGCTCAACCGCCTGGCCGGCAAGCTGGACGCCGGCGCGCACCTGATCATGACCCAGCCCATCTACAGCCGCGAGCAGTGGGAGCGCTTCATGGAGCACGC
>CAZENL010000004.1:0-62411 GCA_964513505.1 uncultured Anaerolineaceae bacterium | reverse complement strand
GGCGCAGCTTGATCCGGTTGGGATCGATCTTCTCGTCTGCCGTGATGACCGCCCAGGCGCGGACGGACTTCGGCTTCTTGCGGTTGTAGGGGCCGCCAGGTCCCGGCGGCCGGCCGAGCGGCTTCATTTCGAGGCCTCGCTCTCGATCAGAGCGGTGAGCTCAGCCGCATTCGCTACGCCGGTAACGACGCCCAACAGGCCTGTCCTGTTTTTCAGGATGAGCGCGCGGTTGGAACCGAGCACCGCCACCACATCGGCGCGGATGATGGAATCTTCGGTAAATGGAACGTGCTGGAGCCCGATCCGATTGGCCCCGAGATTGCCGGCGCCGTGGCATAGGTCGTTGAAGCTGCAAAGAAGGAATTTCATTTCGCAAAGTCTCCTCTTGTGGTTGGTGGTCTAAGTCTTTTCGGCTGGGTCGCAAGCCTTGGCCGCCATATCGCCGAAGGCTCGGCCGATCGCGCGGCCCTCGGCTTGGAGCTCGGCGATCCTGCCAGCGGTTTCAGCCCAGATCGGCTCCTTCTTGGCGGGCATATAGGCCGAGCCATGATTGGCCCCGCCGCAGGCGCAAGTGCATTTGCCGGTGACGCTCTCCCGGCATCGGGCATCGCAGCCCACGGCATGGGAGAAGACACCCACCACCCGATTGGAAAGGACGCCGCCGATCCCGCATTTCGGGCATCCGCCGCGCTGATCGCTGGCGGGCTCGATCTGGATCTCGGCGCCATCGCTCGGCCGCTTCCAGAGGCGCGTCGGTGGAGAGTTCTTCCCCCGGCGCTCCTCATAGTCGAAGCCCCAGACATTGCCGCAGCCGCCCTTCTTCTGGCATCGGAAGATGTAGCGGGTCATGGCGTCATCGCCTTGACGTAATTCCAGGCGTCCAGAGCGCGCCACCCCGCCGCTCGCATCAAGCGGTAAAGGGCTTTCTGATCGATGTATGTGATCTTGAAAGTGCCTCGCGCCTCGATCTTCTCTGGCCATGTCATTCGCTCCATGAATGCCACTCCCCCGCCGGCAAATCGAGAACTCGATCGGGATCGCCGAGCTTCTCCTGGGGCGTTTGGCTTTCCATGCCGGCGTAATAGCCGGCCGACACCTTAAGCTGAGCCTTGGCGGCCTCGACGCTTTCGGCAACGGCGAAGCAAACCGTGCCGCCGAAAGGGATGCGATAGGGATTGTCCCAGACGAAGAGTTTGAGCTGGCTCATTTCGCCCCCTCGATCGGCTCGATGCGATAATCCGCGGTGAGCGGCCGCATCCGCTCCAGATAGGCGATCGCCGCCGGCTCGCAATCGAAGGCGGCCATGGTATGCCACCACTGGCCGCCGCCCCCGCCGGTTTCGCGGCGCTGGACGATGTGCGTGAGCGTGTCGAGCTGGCTCATGGCGTGGCCTTCGGGAGCAGCGCTTCGGATTGCTCGATCGCGCGCTCCGCCGCCTCGGTGATCTTGTTCCAGGCTTCCAGCCCGTTGCCATGCTGCTTCGCGGCCAGGAGCGCCTTGAGCGCCGCCAGAGTGTTCCGATGCGCCTCGCATGTTCCCCAGGCCGAGCGCGGATCGGCCGCGATCGCGCCCATATCGCGGACGCCCACCAGCTTGACGCCGGCGAACTTGGCGAACATATCCGAGCCGGCCCAGAATTCGGCCTCCTTGGAATCCTCAGCCCAGCCGATCGAGCAGGCGATCATGCCGCCGAGCTCCTTGATATCGATATCGGCGATCGTGCCGAGCTCGCTATCAGCTCCCCCCAAATTGTGAAGCAGATCGGCGCGCTCTTGCGCCGGCAGCTCATCAAGATCGACTTCAATTTCAAAGCGCAGTTTTCTCATGGGGCTATTCCTTCGAGGATTGCGCGGAAGCTGCCGCGCGCAGATCGGCAGGGACGGGAAGAGCGACGCCATCGCACATCGCATAAATCAGCGTCGGGCGGCCGGGCCATTCGGCTTCGACCGTTTTGGAATGGGCGTCGGCCTCGGCGATCGAGCCGAAACCTTCGCGCATGTAGCGGGCCCGGTAGCGGTATTGATAAACCGAGAAGCTCTGGGCGCGGGCGATCCGCTGGCGCGCATCGAGCTCGGAGGGGTGGATGGGCTTGCTCATCCGGCCACCCCGGCGGCGCCGGCGGCGGCTTCCTCGGCGGCATAGATCGCCTCGGCCAGCCTGCTCGCGCGGCTGGAGCTTCCCGCCATGAGCTCAGTGCGCTCCTTGGCCGTCTTCGCCACATTGGCGCGGACGAGAAGATCGAGGAGGTTGGTGGCCTCCACCATCGCTTGATGCACAAGGTCTTTCGCGTCCTCTTGGCTCATGGCTTCACCTTCGCGAGCTCAGTTGCTTTGCGGCTGGCCAGCAGATGCGCGATGGTTTCGCGCTTGTAGAGCTTGCCGCTTTTCCCGACCACCATCCCGTAGGAATGGCCGGGGTTCTTCTTGTCCTCGCACCAAAAGAGGATCGGCCGCCCGAAGTCGTTCCGCTTCAAAGCCTCGCGGAATTGCTTGTCGCTAAGATCGCGGCTCATGTTGAAAGCGCCTCGTAACTGGCCTTGTCCTCGTAGCGGATGGCATCGCCATCCCACATCGGGCCGCAAAGGCGCTCGAATGTGGCCCAGCCCCGCAGCTCTTCGCGCATTTGCCCGGAGCGGTTGTTGAAGCCGCGCTGCTTGAAGCCGCGAAGCTCGATCGCCGCGACCATGCCGGCGCTGTCGAATTCGCTTTTCACCATTTGGCCGTCGATCATTTGGATAAGGCGCACCTTCATGGCTCAGCCCTCCTCGATCTTGATCGTGTCGCCCGGCGTGAGGATCGAGCAATCGGCAAGCTCGATTACAGCGGCGCGGATGGCCTCGGCCGCCTGATCGCCAGTCGCCGCGCTGGGGATTTCGATATCGCGGCGATCGAGCTCGCCGGCGCCGCCGTCGAGGATGATGGAAATCTTTCGCATGGTAGGCCCTCTCGAATCAGGCCCGGGGATCGGGCCTCTTCAGCCTGAAAATCTAGGTCTTTACTCGGTGGTCGCAATCCCCGGACTAACCCTTGGGGTAATGGCCCCTTTTCGTGTTAATCTTTCAGCCCCCCGGTCTTTTATGTCGCCGGGGCCGGTCGGAGCGGAAAATGGGGCTTTCTGGGGAATGGCTGGAGGAGGAGCGGCATCTAGCGGCGCTCCGCGCCCATTACCCAGCCCGGATCGCCCTGATCCAGCGACTATTCCGGGGCGGGCAGGCCCGGCGCTCCCTGATCGCCCGCTTCGGGCAGGATATCGTCGATCTGGCGATTGCCGAGCTGGGCGGATAGGCTGGCTCCCTCGATCGAGAGGAGGCCGCCATGATCCTGCGCTGATAGCAAAGTCCCGGCCTCATGCCGGGCAAAGATGCGCCCGGGTCCACCGTTTCTCCGTGAGCATCCGATGAATGAAGCGAAGGCCCTGGGCGATGCTCAGGGCCTTTTCATTTCCGGCCGGCGGAGTAGGATGGCCCGGTTAGAGGAGCTGTTGCGCCGCAAGGCGCCGGGGGGTGCTTCCCCCGCTCATGGCTGCGAAGAAGTGGGGGCGCTCGGCAATCGGGCGCCCCCTTTTGCTTGCGCCTGGCCACGGCGCGCGGCATTCTCCGGCCGCCAAGACTTTCGACAATCGTATCCCCGCGCCCCGGGTACGGGCCGCGCCTGGACATGCAGGCGGGTGGAGCGGCCATCATCGCCGCCGCTGGGTGGAATGCCCGGCAACTAATCTGCTGGTTCGAAACCAGCTCGCTGACCGAGGCAGGTGCCGGAGCGCCGGCAGAAAGCGTGATGACGGTCTGACAGCCGGGAAAGACCGGCACCTTCCCAATCGATCGACTTGCCCGCCGGCCGCCAGCCGTGCGACAACCGCCCGGGGTTGATCGATTGAGGCACGAATGGCGCGGGCTTGGTATGTTGTCCAGACCGTTCCCGGCAACGAGGCCAGAGTCAGCCAAGCGATCGCCGAAATCCCAGAGCAGCGCTTCGGCAGCTTCCTCCCCCTCATGGAGCGGGAAATCAGCCACGCCCGCCGGAAGTCGATCGTCCAGCGGCCGCTTTATCCCAGCTACATCTTCGCCGAATTCGATGCCGCCGAGGATGCGGAGGACGATTGGCCCAAAATCCTCCAGCTCAAGGGCGTCCATACGATCCTCGGCATCCAGCGAGCGAGCGGCATTCCGACCAGCCGCGAGGAAATCGCCCGGCGCTTTCGACCGAAGGCGCCGCTCGCCCTGCCGGCGCGGGTCGTTCCGGCCCTCAAGGAGGCGATGGCATCCTCTGGCGGCGTCTTCCGGCTCCTCGCGCCGAAAAAACAACAGCTTAAACCCGGCTCGCGCGTCCGCGTGATCGATGGGCCGCTCGAAGGATTGGTCGGCCTCGTCGCCTTCGATCGACGGGAGCGGGTCGGCATCCTGCTTGACATGCTCGGGCGCAAAGGTGCTATTTCGATTCCGCGAGAGTCGATTGCGCTCATGGGTTAGCGGGCTGGGGGTTTTCACCCGGTCCGCCGCAGGCTTCCCGCCACTCGGAAAATCGATCGATAGATGACCAAGCGAAAGCCCAAGTCTCAGCACCGCCAGCGGGCACACCAGCCGACGCCGGAGCTCCAAGGGCAGGTTCGGGGAATGGCCCTGGCCAACCTCCCTCTGGAGCTGATCGCCAAGACGATCGGGATCGCCGAGAATACGCTCACCAAGCACTATCGGGAGCACATCGATCAGGGCCGGGCCAAGCTGCTCGGCGCCGCCGCTACCCAGACCGCCCGCTTCGTGTATGGTGCGAAGGCGGAATTCGACGCCGGCGGCAACCAGATACGAGCCGAAGTGAAGCCGGAGCAGGCCGCGTGCTTCTTCGTCCTCAAGACCCAAGGCAAGAAGTTCGGTTGGTCCGAACGGACCGAGCATACCGGGGCAGATGGCGCGCCGCTTTTCAATGACCTCGACCTCACCAAGCTCACCGTCAAGGAATTTGAGCAGCTCGCGTGGCTTCTCAGCAAGTGCGGAGTGGGCGTTACGATTGAAGGCCGAGCGCGTCCGGCGCTTACAGGCTGAAGAGCTAGAAAAGACCAAGGCCAACGCCGAGGCCATCCGCGCCGAGTGCAAAACCTTTTACGAATTCGTCAAGCGCGCCTGGCATGTGCTGGAGCCCACCACCGCCTTCGTCGATAACTGGCATATCCGGTGGATCTGCACGCTCCTCGAAGCCGTGACGGCCGGCAAGATCACCCGCCTGCTCATCAACATTCCGCCGGGCATGATGAAATCCCTCCTCATCGGGGTGCTCTGGCCGGCTTGGGAATGGGGCCCGGGCGGCAAGCCGGGGCTGCGATATTTCACCGCCTCCTACAAGGAGGAATGGGCGACGCGCGATTCCCGCAAGATGCGCGATCTTGTGGCCTCGCCTTGGTATCAGGCCCTATGGGGCGACAAAATCACGCTGATCCGCACCGGAGAGGCTGACTTCGAGAATTCGATGCACGGCGGCCGAATGGCCGTGCCGATGGCCAGCATGACGGTCGGCCGCGGCGATCGCGTGATCATCGACGATCCCCATTCCGTCGATACGGCCGAGAGCGACACCGATCGGGCAAAGACGGCGCGGACATTCCGCGAGGCGGTGACGAGCCGCGTCAATGACGCGATGGCCTCCGTGATCGTGGTGGTGATGCAGCGGCTTCACTCCAACGATCTTTCGGGGGTGATCATCGCCCTGGGCGGCTATGTTCATTTCATGTGCCCGATGGAATTCGAGCTGGCCCGGCGCTGCTCGATCCCGGAAATCGGCTTCGTCGATCCGCGCACCGAGGAGGGCGAGCTGCTCTTCCCAGCCCGCTTCCCGAAGGCGGCGGTCGAGCGCGACAAGGCCACGCTCGGCTCCTATGCCGCGGCCGGCCAGTATCAGCAGCGGCCGGTGCCGCGCGAAGGCGGCCTCTTCAAGCGGGGCAATTTCGCCATCGTTGGCGCCGCGCCGGCGAAGGGCATCCGGGTTCGCCGCTGGGATTTGGCGGCCTCCGAGCGGACGCCGGGCACCGATCCTGACTGGACGGTCGGCCTGAAGATGGTCAAATCCGGCGGGGCCTACTATATCGAGCATGTGATCCGCTTCCGTGGTTCCGCGAAGCTGGTCGCGAACACGATCAGGAACACCGCCGAGACAGACGGCAAAGACGTTTACGTTCGCCTTCCCCAAGACCCGGGCCAGGCGGGCAAATCTCAGAAGCTCTCCTTCATTCAAATGTTGGCGGGCTGGAAGGTGCGGATCAGGCCCGAGACGGGCAGCAAGGTTGATCGGGCCGAGCCCCTATCGGTGCAAGCGGAAGGCGAAAACGTCTATCTTGTGAAGGGGCCTTGGAACGAAACCTTTCTGGAGGAGCTGGAGCTCTTCCCCGGCGCGCCACATGACGATCAGGTTGACGGCGCATCGGGCGCGTTCAATGATATTTTGGAGATTGAGGGAATGACAGCGCCGATCATGGCCCCGATCATCGTGACGGCGCCGCGCCCCGATATGGGAAGCTGACGCGCGATGAGCGATCCCGCCGGCCCCCTCAATCCCGACGCCTTCCCGCCCACGCCGGTGCCGAAGCCCGGCGACGCGCCGCTGCCGACGCGCGATCCCTTGATGGACGGCTCCGGCGGCTGGCCGATCCCTGTCATGTCGGCCGGGATGACGTTCTCCGATGTTGGCTCTTCCGGCCTGCGCCAGTGGGGCGGATGGGTCCGGGAAGAATTCCTGCCCCAGCTCGTCGGCCGCCAGGCCGCGCGGACATACCGCGAAATGCTGGACAACTCGCCCACGATCGGGGCGATCAACTTCGCGATCCAGCAATCCATGCGCCAAGTCGAGTGGCGGGTGGAAGCCGCCAGCGACAAACCCGAAGCGCAATTCGGCGCCGAGTTTGTCGAAAGCCTTATGTCGGACATGAGCCACACTTGGAGCGATTTCATCACCGAGACGCTCTCGATGCTGCCCTACGGCTATGCGCCGCACGAGATTTGCTACAAGCGCCGCCTCGGCCCCGATCCCGGCAACGGCCCCGGCGGCAAGCAGCTCCCGCGCTCGAAGTACAAGGACGGCCTGATCGGCATCCGCAAGCTCCCGATCCGCGGGCAGGATACCGTCCTGAAATGGTTCTTCGACACCGATGGCGAAATCCTCGGCATGACCCAGCAGCCATGGGTCGGCCCGCTGATCGACATTCCGATCGAGAAGCTGCTGCTCTTCCGGCCGCGCTCGCATAAGAACAACCCGGAGGGATACTCGATCCTCCGCACCGCCTATCGCCCTTGGTTCTTCACCAAGCGGATGGAAGAGCAGGAAGCGATCATGTTCGAGCGCTTCTCCGGCTTCCCGGTCATCACCATCCCGCAAGAGCTGGTGGAGAACGCGGCGAGCAATGACGAGACGATTGCCGGGCCGGCGCAGGCGGCCATGGCCATGTATCGGCGCATCGTCACCAACGTGCGGATCGATGAGCAGATGGGCGCGCTCCTGCCGAGCACGCCTTACCGGGATGCGGACGGGAAGCCGACGAATATCCCGATGTATGATTTCAAGCTGGTAACGCCGACTGCCGGCAAAGGCTCCGTCGATGGCGACAAGAGTATCGAGCGCTACAAGCTCGATATCATGACCAGCGTCCTGGCCGACTTCCTTTCGATGGGCCATACCTCGCGCGGCGCGCAAAACCTCGCCGAGACGAAGGTCGATCTTTTCTTCCAGGCGATCGAGGGCTGGCTTCAGTCAAACGCCGATGTGCTCAACGATCATTTGCTGCCGCGGCTCTGGCGCCTGAACGGTTTCAGCTACGACACCATGCCGCGCTTCCAGCCCGACATGCCGCAGCGCATCGATCTGGACGGGCTCAGCAACTTCGTCCTCCGCATGTCGCAGGCGGGCGCCCGGCTCTTCCCGGATGACGAGGTGGAGAATTATCTCCGCGACGCCGCCGGCATCCCGGACATTTCGGAGGACTCGCAGGCCCGCTCGATCCTCGACGCCGCTGGCGACGCTGGCGCTGAGGGCGTCGGCGATCAGGGCGCCGGCGATGATCTTCAGAAGATGATCCGCGCCAGCCTGCTCCGCCGCATGGAGAAGCAGGGGTTGATCGCGAAGGCCCGGCCGAAGAAGAAGCTCCGCGGGTACTTCAGGAAAAGTTCCGGTGCCTAGCCTTCTCGCGGCCGAGCATTACCAGCGGCCCGACGATCTTGCGATCCAGATCGCCGAGCAGCGGGAAAGCCGGATCACCAAAGCCATCGCCGCCGGCCTGGCCGCCCTTGGAACTGCCCTCGATCATGCCGATCTCAAGGGCATGATCGCCAGCGGCAACACGATCGGCCTCGCCACCATCCTCGGCGGCCCGGGCGTGGCCGACGCGCTCAAGCAGGCCTACAAGCCGGTCGCCGATACTTTCGTCGATGCGGCCGAAGCTGAGACGGCCGGGAGCCTTGGCGGCTTGGTGGTCTATGATCCTTTGGTCGCCGCCGCCCAGCTCGCCGGCGCACAGCAGACATTCATCGGCTCCATCCTCGGGCCGGCCGCCGATGTGGTGCGGCAGCAGCTCCTTCAGGCCCTTCGCCTGGGCGCCGATCCGGCTGAGATTGCCGGCGCGCTTAAGCAAGTGATCGGCTTGACGCCGCGCGATGCTCTGGCCTTGTCGAATTACCGGCGGATGCTGGAGAACGGCGATCCGCAGGCCCTTGTCCGGGCTCTTCGCGATCCGCGCTTCGATCCGATCGTCCGCAGCATAGTGGACGGCGCGCCGGCCAAGCAGGAGACGGTCGATCGACTGGTTCTGGCCTCGGCCGAGCGGCGCTTGATGTATCGGGCGCAGACGATCGCCCAGCAGGAAAGTTTGCAGGCGGCCGTGGGCGGCATCCGCGACGCCTATGTGCAGGCGGTTGGCGGCGGCCGGCTCCGCGAAAGCGAAGTGACGCGCTTCTGGCAAGTGACGATCGACGAGCGGCTCTGCCCGATCTGCGCCTCGATCCCGCTGCTCAATCCCCGGGGCGTGACTGTCTTCCAGCCCTATATGAGCGCGGACGGCCCGATCATGGCGCCGCTCGCGCATGTCAACTGCCGCTGCTCGGAAAAGTATGTGACCGATCTTTCCCGGGTTTCTGCCAATCCCTTCACCGGCGCGCCGGCGCCAGGCGTTCGCCGCCCGGCACAGCTCCCGCCGATCCAGCTTCCCGCGATCCCGTTCTAGTTTTCCCGAAAGGAAACCCCATGCGCCTCCTCAAGGCCCTCGCGGTCCCGTTCCTGTTCGCCTTCGCGCTGCTGGCCAGCTCGCCGGCGATGGCCGACAACAACTGCTCGGGGAAGAATTCCGACACGCCGCTTTTGACGATGACGGCCCAGCTCGCCGCCACGCTGCATTCCGCCGATCAAACCAACTGCTCGGTGCGCGGCGGCATCTTCATCGTCGATCTGACCACGATGACCACCGCCACCGTCACCGTGACGATCGAGGGCAAGGATGCGGCGAGCGGCAAGTATTACACGCTCCTCGCCGGCGCGGCGCAGACCGGAACCGGCACGATCGAAATGGTGGTTTACCCCGGCGTGGTTGTTGCCGCCAACACGGCCGCGAATTCGCCTCTCCCGCTGACATGGCGCGTCACGGTGGTGGTAGCCAACAATGCCGGCACCGCCCATGTCACCGGCACAATCGGCGGCTCGGTTCTGAATTGAGCGCTCGCTCTTTCGCCCAGCTCGTAAAGGACATTTCGGCGGCCTCGGTGCATGTCGATACCGCCCTCGGCAACGGGGGCAAGAAGAAGGCGCGCTCATTCACGGAGCTGAAGACGGGCATCGCCAAGCGCGATCTCCAGCCGCACGATGAGAGCACCGCGAAATCGCCCTTCCTCTACGATCCCAACGCCCTGGGCTCGCTTCGCCCCGATCAGGTTCCGCGCTTCTTCGGCGCGCTGACCGATAGCGAGAAGCTTCCGCAGGTCGAAGTGCCGCTCGATAGTCTCCATGCCATGCAGGATCGCGTCGATCCGGTGAAAGTGAAGGCGATCCAAGATAGCGGCGTTGCGGCTGCGAAGCTCCCGGTGGTGGTGCGCCATGCCGGCAAGAACTATATCGGCGACGGCCATCATCGCCTCGCCGCCCAATGGCTCAATGGCGAGACAACCGCCTCGGTCCGCTTCAAGGATTTGGAGCCCGTCACCAATGTGCTCAAGGGGATTTCGATCCCCTTCAAGCTGGCGAAGGCGGTCGAGGATCAGCAGCTCCTCTTCGGCTGGGCCTCCGTGATGACCAAGGGCGGCGAGCTCATCATCGACAAGCAGGGCCACGCCATTCCGCCCGAGGAAATGGAGCCCGCTGCCTACAACTATGTTTTGAACTCGCGCCTTCAGGGCGACATGCACGATCAGATTGGCGTCGGCCGGCTCGTCGAAAGCATGATGTTCACGAAGCAGAAGCAGGACGCGCTCGGCATCGACCTCGGCATGGAAGGCTGGTGGACCGGCTTCAAGGTGGACGATGCCGATGTTTGGGCGGCCCACAAGCGCGGCGAGCGCGCCGAATTCTCGATCGGTGGCTCCGGCCACCTCATCCCGGCTGGAGCCTGAAAATGATCGACTTCAAGAAGATCGCCCACCATATCCTTCGCAATATCGTGGTGAAGGAAGTCTCCAGCGTCACCCGCGGCGCCGGCGAAGGCGTCAAGGTCATGCTGAGCAAGAAGGCCAAGACCGTCCCGGCCGAAGTGACGGCCTACATGAAGCGCATCGACGCGCACGGCATGTTCCCGATCGAGAAGGCGGCCGATCTGCCGCTCGCGGTGCAGGGCTACGAGCTGGTCAAGGCCAAAGCCCGGCCGGCGATCAAGAAGCACATCATCGAGCGCGCGGCCGTGCTCAAGCTGGAGCTGCCGGAAGCCTGGCGCGTCGATCGCGCCGCCTTCGTCAAGGCCATCGAGGCGCCGATCGCCAAGCTCTTCCCCGAGCTGGGCGGCGATGGGAGCGCCCTTGCGGCGGCGATCGCCAAGGATGTGGGCGCCGGCGATCCCGAGGAGGCGACGCTCTTCGATGACGCGCTGAAGGCGAAGGAAATCAGCCAGGACTTTTACACGGAGTTCTGGGAAGCGACGGACACGCTCCGGGAATCGATCTGCTCGATCCTGTGCGACGATGCCGCCGACAAGGAAAAGCTGATCGAGGAAACCATCGAGCAGTTTGCAGACCATCTAAAGGGCGTCATGCCCGACGAGATGAAGAAGGCCCTGGCCGCTGGGATCGCGGAGAATGCTGACGGAGTTCACAACATGGAAGCGATCAAGAAACTGCTGGGGCTCCCCGCCACGGCGACCGAGGCCGATGTTCTGAAGGCGATGGCCGAGAAGGAAGAGGCCGACAAGAAGAAGGGCGCCGAGGGCAAGGTCGAGAAGATGAGCGACAAGCACGCCGACTTCATGGGCAAGAAGGGCGCCAAGATGCCGAAGGGCGGCAAGGATGCCTTCCAGGCCATGTCGGCCGCCGAGCGCGACAAGCACATGTCCGACAATCCCATGGACGATGACGATGAGAGCGTCGAGAAGATCAACAAGTCGATCGCCGCCGGCAACGCCTTCCGGGCGGAAGACGGCACGGTGCTCACGAAGGCCGATTTCCCCACCGAGAACGGCTTCAATTTCGCCAAGAGCCAAGCCGCCAAGATCGCCAGCCAGGCGGCCGATATCCTGAAGCGCGACGAGGCGGCCGCCGTGGCCGACTTCACCAAGCGCGCCACGGACATGGGCTTCACGGCCGATTTCGGCGAGACGCTCCGCAAGGCCTTCACCGGCGATGCGGTGTCGATCGGCAAGCTCGAAACCGAGATCAAGGCGATGCGCGAGCAGATCCGCGTCGGCAAGCTTTTCGGCGAGAGCGGCTCCAACGCCCAGACCGGCGGCAAGGGCTACGATCAGCTCATGGCCAAGGCCAAGGAGCTCCAGGGCATCGAGAAGGGCCTGACCATCGATCAGGCCTTCGCCAAAGTGTACGAGACGCCGGCTACTTACGGCATGGCCGAGGCTGTGGCGCTCTACAAGAGCGAAGTCGGCCGCCCCTCCTAGCCTGCGCCTGCGGCGCGGGCTTCCCGGCCGTCCATTTCCGAAACAGCAAAACCCAAGGAGTTCACCATGGCCACTGAAGGCCCTCTTCTGCACGATGGCGGCCAGCGCGTCGCCGGCACCGATCTTTCCGCGAAGCAGTTCTTCGCGGTGGTGCAATCGACCACTGACCGGCAGGTCATTCTCGCCAGCGCCGCCGTTGGCATTTCCGGCATCCTCCAGAACCAGCCGCTCGCCGGCCAGGCTGCGGATATCGGCTTCGTCGGCATCACGAAGGCCCAGATCGGCACCGCAGGCGTTGTCGCCGGCGATGCCCTTCAGGTCGAGGCGGCCAGCGGCAAGCTGATCACCAAGGGCGCCGGCGTACAGGTTGGCGTCGCTCTCGAAGCTGCGGCCGCCGGCACGCTCGGCACCGTCATGCTGACCGGCCCAACCGCCTAAGCCTTTCGCCATCCGAGGGAAGCCCGGCTGATCCCAGCCGGGCGATCCCCTCTCAATAGCTGCTGAAGGGCAGCGCTCCCAGAAAAGATCGGAGTACGACTATGCCGCAACCAACACAGGGCGCTGTCCATATTGACGCAGCGCTATCGATGATCGCCACCGCCTATCTTCAGAAGGCGGACTCCTACATCGCCGATGTGGTTTTCCCGCCGGTGCCCGTCCAGCACCAGTCCGACAAATACTTCCGGTATCGCAAGGGCGACTTCTTCCGCGATGAAGCCCAGCAGCGCGCGGATGCCACCGAGTCGGCTGGCACTGGCTACAACCTCGACACCGATTCCTATCTGGCGGCGGTTTATGCGCTCCATCAGGATATCGGCGAGCAGATGCGCCGCAATGCCGATCCGGCCGTCGAGCCGGAAATCGGGGCGACCCGGATGCTCATGCAGAAGATGCTCATCAAGAAGGACCGCATCTTCGTCACGAAGTACTTCACCACCGGCCTGTGGGCGAACGAAGTCGCCGGCGCGGCCAATGGCAACGGCACCACCACCCGCACCTATTGGAACAATGATGCGGACGGCGATCCCTTCACCGATATTTCCGACGCCCAGACTGTGGTGCTGGAAAATACCGGCATGGAGCCGAATGTGCTGGTGCTCGGCTACAAGGTCTATAAGGCCTTGAAGAAGCACCCGCTGGTGATCGATCGCATCAAGTACACCTCGCCGGCCTATGCGGGCAAAATCACCCCGCAGCTCCTCGCCGAGGCCTTCGATGTGGAGAAGGTCGTTGTCTCCAAGGCGGTTTACAATTCCGCCGCGGAAGGCGCCGCTGACAGCTTCTCCTTCGTCACCGGCAACCATGCCCTGCTCGCTTATGCGGCGCCGGCGCCTGGCTTGATGGTGCCGAGCGCGGGGTATGTCTTCCCATGGGCGGGCTTCACCGGCCTCAACAACATGGGCGTCCGCGTGAGCAATATCCCGGTGCCGCTGCGCGGCCTGGGCACGGTCCGCATCGAAACCGAAATGAGCTTCGACATGAAGCTCGTCGGCTCCGATCTGGGCTTCTTCTTCTACAACATCACCAACAACTAAGCCGGGGCAGGCGGGGCGCGGCGGCTGAGCTGCTGCGCCCTTGCCCTCCTTTTCTTTCCGATCGCAAGAGGACGAACCAATGGCCAACCGCAACCAACGCGCTACCCCCGCGCCAATCCCCGCCGCCCAAGTCGCCGGCGCGCTGATCTGCAAATCCTTCGAGCTCCCGGTCTATGCACCGGATGATTGCCGCCAGCCGGGCAACACCGCCCGCGCCCGCGTCGGCCGCTATATCCCGAGCGACGTTCTCCTGCGGATGAAGAACCGCCGCGAACTCGAAAGCGCCGGTTATATCCGGCTGACCTCGATGCGGCCCGGCGGCGCCGATGGGAGCGCCCAGCTTGCGGCCGCTCTCGCCCGCTGCGCCGAGCTGGAGAAGCAGCTCGCCCAGGGCGGCGCTGCTGGCTTCCGCTATGCGATCCACACTGGCCTCGGCCGGTATGATGTAATCGAAGGGCTGCGCCTCAATCCGGCGCCGCTCAACAAGGAAGAAGCCCACGCCCTGTGCGCGGGCCGCACTCCGCCGGCGCCGGGGAAGTAAAGCGCCACTTCGCTCTCCCTCAACAACCACAATTCCAACGACAAAAGGAGATTTCAATGGCTTCCAATTCAGGCGTAATGCAACGCTTCAAGGGCAAAATCAAAGCCAAGCTCTTGCTGCTCTCGACGAGCGCAATCTGGATCAACGCCGGCGGCACCAACATTCAGATGCCGAATGTCTGGAGCAATGCCGGCGCGCCGGTTAACGGCGGCGCGGGCACGCTCTTCGGCATCGCGCTCCCGGGCGATCTGCTGGTCGATACGACCAACAAGAAGCTCTACATGAACACGAACACCAGCGTGTCGCCGACTTGGACGATCTTCGAGGCCGCTGGCGGCAATGTGGTGTTCTCCTCTGCCGATGCGCTGACCGCTCATGCCGGCGGCACGAAGGCGGCCGCTCTCCCGCTTGTGGCCAACATCAACACCATTTCGGTTTGCGCGACGGCGCTGGATAGCGTTCTCGCTCCGCCGGCTGGTGGTGGTGGCGTTGCTGTCATCACCAACAATGGCGCGGCAGGCTGCGCCGTCTATGGCGCTGTCAACGACACCATCAACGGCGTCGCCACCGCCACCGCCTATTGGCTGGCCCCGGGTCAGACGGTCGTTCTCTGGAGCACGGTCGCCGGCAAATGGAACGCCACGATCGCCTCGGCCGCTGCCACTTATCAGGCGCAGCCGGCCAATCCGACCGCGCCCAACAGCACCGCGGCCTTCACGATGCAGGGCATTGCCGGCGCCATCACCCCGAACAAGTCGGGCAAGGTGGTTTTGATGATCTCGGGCAATCTTATCAGCTCGGTCACCACCGCCGGCGACGGCATTCTGGCGCAGCTCTCGTATGGAACCGGCGCCGCGCCGGGCAGCAATGCGGCGCTCGCCGGAACGCAGGTTGGCAACATTCTCGAATACACCAACCCGGCGACGGTCGTTGCCGCCGATGTGTTCACGCCGTTCTCGATGCAGGTGGTTGTGACCGGGCTTACGCTCGGCACCGCCTATTGGTACGATTTGGCGGCGAAGGCGGTCGCCAACGCCTCGCATATCGGCCTGGCGAACTTGAGCGTCTCGGCCTTCGAGCTCTAAGCCTCCCAGCTCGCCGCCGGCCCTCGCGGGTCGGCGGCAGCTCAGCTTCCCGGAGATACTCCGCATGAAATCCTTCCGCAGCTTCTTCGTGGCCGCCCTCCTCATCCTGGGCGCGACCATCCCGGCGATGGCGCAGCCGGCGAGCATTCCGCTCACCACGGCGTGGCCGCCCGGCCGCTCGATCCTCTATTGCTACAACCCGGCATCGAGCCCGAACTTCACGGCGGGCGCGTGCGGCGCCACCGGCTTGCCGGTTTGGATCACTCCACAGACGAGCAACGATTCCACCGCCCCGACGCAGATAAGCTGCGGCACATCGGCCACACTGGTAGCCAATGGCGACACGGCCGCGATCCATCGCGAGCTCATCAACAATCTGGCGACCGGCGTCGTTTATTGGGGCAAGACCTCGGGCGTCACCACCGGCACCGGCTTCCCGATCCCTCAGGGCAGCTCCTACGATTTCACCGGCTATAGCGGGGCGATCTATTGCATCGCCGGCGCGCCGATCGTCACCGGCTTTGCGAAATGGTAAACATGAAAAAGCTCCTCATCCCGGCACTCGCGCTGCTGGCGCTGGCCCTCCCGGCCAGCTCGGCCGGCCTGAAGCAGGCCATCCCGGTCCCGGTCCCGAACAGCTTCATCGCCAACCCGCAAATCACGATCTCCACCCATGCCGTTGCGCTGGGCGGATCGATCAGCCTTGCGGCCGGCGATGTGTCGGGCTTGGCGCCGATCGCGACGAGCGGGAGCGCCTCCGATCTTTCCACCGGCACCGTGCCCGCCGCGCGCCTGCCCCTGCCGGGCGTCGCCAGCCTTGGCGGCGTCTTCTCCAAGGCGGCCGTCTCGCACAACTTCCTGACCTCGATCCTCACGGCCGATGGCAGCGTCGGCCAGGCGCGCCCCGCTTGCGCCGATCTTTCGGACAGCAGCACCGGCTGCGCCGCCACGCTCGCGGCGATCGCCACCAGCGGCTCGGCGACCGATCTGATCACCGGCACGGTCCCGGCCGCCCGCTTCCCGGCGCTGACCGGCGACGTCACCACATCGGCCGGCTCGATCGCGACCACGCTGGTCAATATCCCGGCCCTGAGCGGCGCCGCCCTGACCAGCCTCAACGCCTCGGCGCTGGCCAGCGGCACGGTCCCGGCCGCCCGTTTGCCGAACCCGGCCGCCACCACGCTGGGCGGCGTCAAGAGCCTCGCGGCCGTCTCCCATCAATTCCTTACCCAAATCGGGACGGACGGCTCGGTCGCTCAGGCCCAGCCCGCCGCGAGCGATGTGAGCGGCTTGGCCGCCTCGGCGACCACGGACACCACCAACGCCTCCAACATCACCAGCGGGCACTTGGCGGCCGCCCAGGGCGGCGCGGCCAGCCTGACCGGCCTGCTCAAGGCAACCGCCGGCACCGTCTCCGCCGCCCTCAGCGGCACGGACTACGCCCCGGCGACCTCCGGCTCGGCCATCCTGAAGGGCAACGGCGCGGGCGGCTTCTCCAACACCACGGCCGGGGTCGATTATGACCCGGCCACTTCCGGCTCCTCGATCCTTTATGGCAACGGGGCGGGCGGGAATTCCAACGTCACCGTGGGCGCCGGGCTGGGCTTCTCCGGCGGCGCGCTGACCGCCAATGTGACCACCGTCGCCGGCCGGACCGGCGCCGTGGTGCTCTCCTCGGCCGATCTGAGCGATGTGGCGACGCTGGCGACGCTTTCGGGCTCCCAGACGCTCACCAACAAGGGCATCAACGCCAGCAACAATTCGATCACCAATCTGACCACGGCCATGTTCGCGGCCAATGTGGTGGACAATGATCCGGCGCTGGCGGCCCAGAGCGCGACGCGCATCCCCACTCAGAGCGCGGTTTATAATTTCGTCACCAACGCCCTCAATGGCATCCAGTGGAAGCAGGCGGTTTTCGTCCGCACCACGGCCAACATCACGCTCTCGGGCGAGCAGACGATCGACGGCCAGCTCACCAGCGCCAGCCGCGTGCTGGCCATGGCGGAAACCGATCAGACCACCAACGGCTGCTATGTCTCGGCGGCCGGCGCCTGGACGCGCTGCGCCGACTCAACCACCGGGGTGCAGATCCTCTCCTCGACCTATTTCATCCAGAACGGCACGCTCTGGAAGAACTCCGCCTGGACGAATACCAACACCAGCGCGATCACGGTCGGCGTCACAAACATCACCTTCGGCCAGATCGCGGGAGTCAACGAATACAGCGCCGGCACCGGCCTCACGCTCTCCGCCAATCAGTTCGCGATCGACAGCACCGTCGCCACGCTGACCGGATCGCAGACGCTGACCAATAAGGCGATTAGCGGCTCCAGCAACACGCTCAGCAATATCGCCAACGCGTCGCTGACCAATTCCAGCGTCACGATCGGCTCGACCACGATCGCGCTGGGCGCCTCCAGCTCGACGCTCGCCGGCGCCCTGACCTTCAGCGGCGCGAACGCCTATGGCACGCCGGCCTCGATCACGCTGACCAATGCGACGGGCCTTCCGATCGGCGGCCTGACAGGGCTCGGCACCGGCGTGGGGACCGCGCTCGCGGTCAATGTCGGCTCGGCCGGCGCCCCGGTGCTGTTCAATGGCGCGGGCGGCACGCCCTCCTCGCTGACCCTGACTAACGCCACCGCCTGCTCGATCAGCTCCTGCGTCTCCAGCCTGGCGGCGGGGATGGCGACCTTCCTCAACAGCGGGGCGGGCGCGGATTTCTACACGGCGGTGGCCTCCGGCAAGACCGGCACCGGCAACCTCGTCTTCGCGACCAACGGCTCGCTGACCACGCCCACCATCAATGCGCCGAATATCACCGGCCATGCCACGATCGAGGGCGTCACCCCGACCGGCGCCAGCGGAACGGGCAACCTGCTCTTCTCCGCCAATCAGACTTTGACGGGCACACTCACCGCCGCGACCGCCAACTTCTCCGGCATCCTGACCGGCACGGCCCAGATGGTGGCGAATGCCTCCAGCTCGATCGCCTCATCCGCCTCGGCCACGCTCGATGATGTGGACGTTACCGGCGCGACCACCACCGTCACCGGCACCACGCACATCACCACGGCGAAGGGCTTCAACAAGTTCTCGATCTATCAGCCGACGATCACCGATGGCTCGGCCGTCACGATCGACAGCGCGGCCTCGCTCTATATCGACAACGCGCCGCTCGCCGCCGGCAGCGTCACAATCACCAACCCCTATGCGCTTTGGGTCGGTGCCGGCGCAACCAAGCTGGGTGGCACCCTTTCGGTCACCGGCCACACCACGTTCGAGGGTGTGACCAGCACGGGAGCGACGGGCACCGGCAATTTCATGTTCTCGGCCAGCCCGACCACTACCGGGACGCTGACGGCGGCGGCGGCGACGTTTAGCGGTCAAGTAGAATTTGACAACAATATCCTGAAAGGCAATGGCGGCTACACCACGATCTTGTGGAACCCGAATGGCGGTAATTCGACGGTCAGTATTGGAGGCGCGCCGGCTTCGCAAACATCTTACAATCTAAAGGTTTACGGCGCGGGTGGTGCAGACGGTTCTTTCTCGTCGGGGGCGGCAACATTCACTGGCACTATCGCAGCGCCGGCGGCAACCTTCAGCGGTTTGGTAACACAGACGATCAACCAAACTGCTGCGACCGAATTTAAAACCATAAATACAAGTTCAGGCGCAAATGCCTACGCTGGTTTCCATGCCAACAATGGCTCAACAGACAGCTATATGGTTCATTGGGGTACGGGCAGCGGCGGCACAGGACTGAATATCGTTGACAGCCTCTCTATCCAAACGACGGGGACGAATGGAATTGGGATTGGCACAAATGTTGCCGCACCGATCAAGCTATATATCAATGGCTTCGAGAAGGTTCACCTTGGCACTGACGGCAGCTTCCTCGTCGGCGGCACGACGAATACTGGCGCGGGGACAATTTATTCATCGGGCGGTGTTTTGATCGGCGCCACGACCTTTCCGACCCCAACAAACAAACTCTACGTTACGGGAGGCCAATACGCCTTTGGTATCTCTGACGGAACGTATGTTTTCTATCAGGGCACCGGCAACAATTTTTGGAAGCTCTACGAGGGCGGTGGCGCCGCCGTTCTTGAGGCTACTCAGACCGGATCAACCTTCAACATCACCGGAACCTACGGGACGATCTCTGACGCTCGGACAAAGATCAGGCGCGCAATGGATCAATCTGAGTATCGCAAATCTATTGCAGCGCTCGACCTTTCGGAGTTCGACCGCTACCAGAACATACAAAAAACCGGACCTTCCGAGCGTCGTTTTGGCGTCTTCGCACAGCAGGCTTATACGTCACTGCCGGCGGCTCTAAGATGGGCCGTTACCCCCCCGCAGGAAAAGAACGACCTATGGCACGCCGCCTCTGAGCCGTTCGCTTTCCTCGCTCTCTGGGGCGTCAAAGACCTCTACTCGCTTAAGGCGGTCGAGGACGGCCGGATCACGGCGCTGGAGGCGACGGTCAAGAAGCAGGGCGCGCAGATCGCCCAGCTCCAGGGCCAGCTCAAGGCGAGCGCCCAGCTCAGCGCCAAGGTCGAGGCCTTGACGGCCATCGTGCTCAAGATGAAGGCTGCGAACGACAATCCTCAGCCGATCCACGCCACCCTCCGCAAAGCCAGCTAACAGGAGCCTTTCCCCATGCCGAAAACAGGCGTTGAAGCTGGCGCACAAATCGGAACGGGCCCGACATTCTGGGCCCGCGTCGCCGGCAGCGTTTATTCCGTCATCAACCTCATGGCGTGGGGGCCGGATGGCTCCGAGGTTGTGGTCGATGATGCGCCAGGCTACCGCCTGCCGGTCTCTTTCAGCCCGGCCACCGCAACGGCTGGCACAGTGGATGGATCAGGCGCTCTCGTTGCCGGGGCAGCGACGCTTCCTGACCAGCCGACCGCCAAGCGCCGCTATGTGCAGAACCTCGATGTGGCCCCTCTGAGGCTGACATTCGACGGCGGCGCGGTGGTGTGGCTGGAGCCGGCCGGGGCTCAGGACTATCCCGGCGGCAAGTGGGACGATGGCGGCTCGCCCGCCTATCTCGGGGCCATCCAGCTTTTCAGCACGATCGCAACTGGCCACTTCGCGGCCGGCTTCTTCGCCTAAATGGCAACCGGCCCGATCTTCTTTTTCTTCTTCCAGAACTCCGCGGGGCTCCTCGTCGCGGTGACGGAAGCCGATATCAACTTCTTTACCGGCGACTCCGTTTGCTTCTTCTTCACCGTCCAGAACGGCGATGATCCGCCCGAGCCCGTCAATCTTTCGACCCTCGGCATCGCCTTCACGATCCAGCGCGATCTTCAAAGCGCCGCCGTCATCACCAAGACGGTCGGCGACGGCATCACGGTGGTTGGCGATGGCAGCTCTGGCCAGTTCAAGCTCATCCTGACCGCGGCTGAGACGGCCGCGCTCATGGCCTTCTACATCTACTCGATCCGGCTCACGACGCTGGACGATCAGGTGGCCACCAGCCAGATCGGCCGCCTTTCGGTGCGCCAGTCGCCGCTCTGGACTTATTCCGGCGATCCGCGCCTGTGCGCCAAGGACAGCGTGCGCTTCCTGATCGGCGACACGGTTTATAAGGATCAGCAGTTCACGGACCCGGAAATCCTGCACGCGATCAATCTTCGCTCCTCCTCCTATGGCGCCGCCGCCGTGCTCTGCCGGAGCCTGGCCGCCAAGTTCGCCCGGGAAGCCGATACCGTCGATCGCGACCTCCGCACCACGCTCAGCGCCCGGTCCCGCGCCTATCGGCAGGCGGCGATCGAGTATGACAATCAGGCGCTCCTCACCGGCGCCGGCGCGATGCCCTATGCCGGCGGGATCAGCCAGTCGGACAAGCTCCTTCAGGAGCTCAATCCCGATCGCGTCACGCCGCAGTTCAATATCGGCATGGACGATAACGAAATCCCGGTGTCGCAATCGGGCAACGAGACGCCGCCGATCTAATGCCGATCCGGGCGGTTCTCATCGGTGCGCGCGAGGCGATGGTCAACCTCATGGGATTGGCGCCGGAAATACAAACCCGGATGCGCGGCTTCATAGCCGACCAAACGCTCGCCCTCCGCGATGGCGTGAAGTCCAACATCCTCTCGATGTTCCGCACCGGCGAAGGGCCGATGTATAACGCCGTCCAGGCTCAAATGCAGGAAGAGACGGCCGGCCGGATCAGCGGCGTCGTTTGGATCGATGGCATCGCCATTCCCTACGCCAGAATTCAGGAGGAGGGGGGCGTTATCCAGCACCCCGGCTCCGACAAGTTTCAGGCTTTCTTCGTCGGCAATGGCGGGGGCTTCTCAGGCGGCATCCAGCAAGGCACGATGGTCTTTACCCGCAAGACCAAGCCGCACCCGATCCCGATCCCGGAGCACCCTTACATGCGCTTTGCGCTCGCCCGCCAGCTCGGCCCGTTCAATAACGGGATGCGCGCGATCGTCGATGACGTAATTCTGGGCTCATCGCTGGGGACTCGATAAAATGACGGCGCCGCGCGAGGCCATTTATCAGGCCCTATTCAAGCTGGTGCTCCCGCTTCAGGGCTTGCCGCAGGGAAAGCTCCTGGCCCCCAAGCCCTTCCGGCTGGTGACGCGGACCATCAAGGAAGTCCAGCGCATCGATCCGGCCGATCAGCCGATCTTGATGATGTACGAGTGGAATGAGGAGACGCTGTTTCAAGGCACCAGCCTCAGCTCGAAGAAGTGGACAACGATCTTCATCATCGGCGCGACCCACCCGCCCGATGTGCCTGGCTCCACCATTCTCAATCCGCTGGCCGATGCCGTCGAGGCGGCGCTCCTGCCGCCAAATCCGCAGGATGATGAGCAGACGCTCGGCGGCCTCGTCACCCGCGTCGTGGTCAAGGGCACAGCCGCCAAGGATCACGGCGACAATTCCACCAAGACAGACCAGCGCCAGTCGGCGTATTATCTTCCCGTCGAAATCATCCTTCCCAACAGCTAGGAGCTGAGCCATGCCGAACGATACCGACACCCAGACCGCCGCCGCCCCGACAACCGCGGCGCAGATCGATGCGTGGTTTCTGGCCAGCTTCTCCAACGGGCCGATCGCCCAGAACACCGAAACCTACAATCAGGCCTTCACGGCGAAGGAGAAGCTCAAGGCTCTCCTGGCCCCGAAGTCCTAAAGGCCGCCCGCAACCCGTTCCAACTTGAAGAGGATTTGAAATCATGACCGCAGTTAATGGCCAGAAGGCCTTCGCCGCCGGGCGCTTCTTCGGCATCAACAACGTGGTGGTGCCGACGCCGACGCGCTTCTCCGTGCCGCAGGATCAATCGATCGACTTCAAGCGCTCGGGCAAGTCGCTCTTCGGCGAAAACCAGCTCGCCGAGGATGTTTGCTCTGGCACGATGGAAATCTCCGGCAAGGTGACGATGGGCACGCTCAATGCCCGCATGTTCGCCGATCTTCTCTTCGGCGTGACGGGCGTGGCTGGCCAGATCAATATCGCCAACAGCGAGCTTCAGGCCATCCCGGGCGCTGGCCCCTATACCGTGGCGGTGACGAATGCCGGCACATGGACCGTCAACCTCGGCGTCCGCAATCTGACCACTGGCTTGATGATGGTCCGCGTCGCCGCGGGCCCCGTCACTGGCCAGTATTCGGTCGCTGCCGGCACCTATACCTTCGCGGCGGCCGATGCCAACACGCCGGTGGCGATCAGCTATCAATACACGGTGGCCACCCCGGGCGAGCTGGTGACGATCACCAATCAGCCGATGGGAAAGATCGGCAACTTCACCGCCGTGATGCAGTTCGTTTGGGGAACGGAACAGTCCGTGCTCACCCTCAACAACAACATCGCGACGGATACCGGCCTGGCCACCAAGCTGGACGATTACACCAAGCCGACCTTTGGCTTCATGTCGGCCGTCGATACCACCGGCCAGCTCGGCACCATGTCCTTCGCCGAAGCGGCATAAAGCCGTGGCCGTCATCACCGGCGCGATGCGCCGGCTCGTCTTTGAAAACGCCATCAATGGTGTCCCGATCGCGGATATCATGGTGGCGTTTTCGCTTTCGGAGCTGGAGGCCCGCGCCGCGATCGCCTTCGTCGGCAAGAAGATCGCGGAATATCGCTTCCGCCGGATGCAGCCGCCGCTCCGCTACGAGACGCCGATCGATATCGCGCTTAACCGCCACGCTCTTCTGGAGGCGCTCACGCGGCTCGGGGATAAGTACCTCGACAGTTCCTTGATAATCCCAAAGGTTGGGGTACAAGGAGTCGCGAGCGTTCCCGAAGCCAAGGAGGCGGCCCGAAAGGTCCGAGCTTTTCAATGAGTGAGCAGCAAGAGGAAGTTTTACCCGTCATTTATGGCGGCCGCGAATGGCAACTCCCCGAGCTGGGCGCCAAGCAGCTCAGGAATGTGCGGGCGAAGATCATCGCCATCACCGATTTTCTCGACGGCACCAACGCCGAGACGAAGGAAGGGCAGACCGCCGGCTATCGCTTCGTCCACATGCCGGACGCAATGTATGGCGATATGCTCGATGTGGTATTCTGGGGCCTGACCCGCGCCGAGCCCGAGCTCACCCGCGAGGCCTTCGACGAGCTGAAGCCCAAGGACTCCCAGCTCTTCGCCGCCTTCCTGATCGTGCGCCGGCAATCCGGCCTCTTCGTGCTGGTGCCGAGGAAGGCGCCAGATGCGCCCAAAGACGGCGACGCGCCCCAGGAGGGCGAAGAGCCGGGGGAAGTGCCCGCGCCCGTCGCTTAGAGCCTGAGTGGGATTGGGACGCGATCATCGCCCGATCCTGCCGATATTTCGGCTGCACGCCGGATTATTGGGAAGACGCTCTGACGATGCGGCGCCTGCGAGCTCAGCGAAAGGTTCTCGCCCAAGACCCGCCGCCCGAGTATTTCCTCGCGATGTATTTCGAGGCGCGCCTTGGCTGGCGTCGCCCAAGCACCGAGCCTGAGCCAGAGCCCCAAATCCCCGAGGCTGCAACACTCCCAGAGTTTGAGGAATAAATGTCATCCGGCGGAACGGTTGAAGTCAGGATTACCGGCACGATCGATCCCAGCCTGGCGGCGAGCACCGCTGCGGCGACGGATGAAATCAATGCGATGAATGTCGCGGCCGAGGCTTGGGGCGCCAAGCTCACGGCCGGCGCCGTCGCCGCCCAGAAAGTCGCGCCGGCAATTCAGGAAGTCGGCGACGCGGCCGAAGTGGCAAGCGGCCACATGGGGAAGAACCGCGCCGTCACCGAGGCGATGGTTATCGCCCACGAAGCGCTCTCCGGCCGCCTCTCCCGCATCCCCGGCTCCTTGATGATCGAAGTGCAGGCGCTGACCGGCGCCTCCTCGGCCATGCTGATCGCTGGCGCGGCCACGCTCGCGCTCGTCGGTGGTATCGGCTACCTGATTTATGAGTCGCTAGAGGCAAAGAAAAACCTCGACAATCTAGCCAGTGGCTTCGAGCTGACTGGCCGGGGCGCGACATTCTCCAAGGAAGAGGTTGCGCTCAATCTTGATTTGATGCGGCAGATGCCCGGGGTGACGAAGGACGCCGCGAACGCCTTCGAGCACTTCATCGCCACCCACGCCGATATCAGCGCGACGCTCGCTGCCGAAACAGAGCAGCTTCTTCCCGCCTTTATCCGCCTTTACGGCAAGGAAGGCCCGGAGGCGGTCGGCAAGCTGAGCGAGAGCCTGACCAATCTCAACATGGAGGGCTTCGAGAAGCTCGACCGGGAGCTGCTCAATCTACAGCCGCAGCAGTTTCAGAACATCCAGAACTTGATCGAGACGGGCCAGCAAGCGAAGGCCGTCTCGGAAATTCTGAAAGACCTCTTCCAGAATACCGGCACCTATGAAAAGTCGCTGGGCGACAAGGTCTATGACGAACTCCAGAACATAAAATCGATCAAAGCTGAGCTCGCCACTGTCGGGATCGGACCATCATCCGGGCAGACACAGCTCGCGCTTCTTAACCAGCTAGAGGCGGCCGAGCAACGCCTAGCGCAGATCCGCAAGGATGAGGCAACGCAGGGCCAGCAGGAGGCGGCCGCTGGTTATAAGGCCCAGCTAGAAGCGGCCGCGAAGATCAACGACAAGCTCACCGAACAGCAGACGCTCCAAAAGGAGTTAATCCAGCAGCAGGCCAATGCTGCCGCGGCCCAGCTATCCGGCCAGGACGCCTCGCCATTCCTTGCCGCCGCCCAGAAGCTCTCCGAAGAGCTCAACAAGATCGACGCGACGGCCAACGCGAAAACCCTCGCCGAGCGCCGCCGCTTGGCGGCCGAGGAGCTCGAAATCGCCGTTCTGGAAATGAACGACGAGGCGCGTACCAGCAAGGAAAAGGGCGAGAAGCTCATCGCCGAGCTCAAGCATGAGGGGGAGCAGGAAGACGCCATCCGCCGGCAGGATTTGGCGAGCACGATCGCGATTTCCAAGATCGGGCTGGAGGCCAAGAAACAAGACCTCGATCGCGAGGTTGCCGCCCATGAAATCACCGCGCAGCAGAAGCTCAAAATCGAGGAGAAGCTCGTCGAGGAAATGGCCGACCTCGACATTCTGGCCGTCAATGCCGATCTGCTCGCCAACGAGACTGATGTGGTGGCGGCCGACAAGGCCGAAAATCAGATCGCGGAAATCAAGGCTCGCGAGCACGCCGAGCTTGCGGCGCTCGGCCGGCAGGAAACAGACGATAACAACAAGGAGCTCAACAAGCGGACGGCCGATTATAAGTCGATGGTCAACACCATCACTTCGGCCGAGCGCCAGCTTGTGCAGGGCATCTTCTCCGGCCGCGGCAACCTCACGCAATCGCTGGCGCAGTTCGCCCAGCGGGAAGTCGAGGACGAGATTGCCTCGGATCTGGAGTATTACACCGCCAAGGTTCTCTACAATCAGCTCGGCCTCAATTCGGATGAAATGACGGCGAAGGGCGGCCTCCTCGTCCATCTGCTCACCGAAGGCCAGAAGACGGGCGCCACCGCTGCCGGCGAGGCCGCGCGCCTGGCCACGAAGGAAGCGGCCCATGCCGCCGGCGCGGCCGCCGATGTGGCGTCGGGAAGCGCCTCGATCCTCAATGATGCCTACAAGGCGGCGGCGGGTGCCTATTCCGCCGTGGTCGGCATCCCGATCGTCGGCCCCATCCTCGCGCCGATCGCCGCCGGCGTGGCCTTCACGGCCGTCTCGGCTTTCGATGTGCTGACTTCCGCCCAGGGCGGCTCCTACAATGTCGGCGGCGGCGGCCTCTATAACCTCCATGAGGAGGAGAGCGTCATGCCGCGCAACATCGCCGATCCCATGCGCGACTTCTTCGAAAGCGGCGGGGGCGGTGGTGGCGGCGGCGGGGATACCTACAACCTGCACGCCCATGTTCATGCGGAGACGCTCGACAGCGCCAGCTTCGCCGGCAAGCTGGAGGATCATGCCGACACGCTGGTTGGGATGCTGGCCGGCAAGATGCGGAACGGCTCCCGGGCGATGAAGGCGATGGCGTCATGAGCACCACCGTTTTCCCGACCCTCAAGGGCCGCGACATTACGATCGACCGGACCTCGATGTTCTCGACCCGCAAGCCGAAGGCGGTCAGCGGCAAGATCGTCTCGATCGCGCAATGGGCGTCGCCGCTGTATCAGTGGACGGTTACTTTCAACTTCCTCCGCACAGGCCTGTTCGGGCCGAGCACCTTCACCGAGCTGGAGCAGCTCCGCGGCTTCTTCGAGAAGCTCAAGGGCGCCTTCGATTCCTTCCTCTTCCAAGACCCGAACGACAATGTCGTAGTCGGCCAGGCGATCGCCAACACCAGCGGGCTGCTGGCCACCACCTATCAGCTCCAGCGCACATCGGGCGGCGCGACGGCGCCGATCCTCGCGCCCAACCTCGGCGCCACTTTCAACCTCTATGTGAACGCCGTCCTGAAGACGCAGGGGGTGGACTATTCGGTGACGGATTGGAGCTCAGGGACGCCGGGCCTCGTCACCTTCCTCGCCGGCCATGTGCCGGCGGCCGCGTTGCCGATCACCGCTGACTTCAGCTACTACTTCCCCTGCTCCTTCGACGATGACACGATGGACTTCGGCCGCTTCGGGCAGAATATCTACAAGCTGGACAAGCAAACCTTCACGAGCCTGAAATGAAGCTTTGGATTTTCAACTGCACGGACAAGGATCGGCAGCTCGTAAGCGCCCGCGTCGCGGCGCCGACTGTCATCGAGGCGCGCCGGCTCATCGGGAAGGCCTTCGGCAAGCCGGGCGGCATCCTGGCCTTCTTCGGCGAGGATTGCTCGATCGAGACGCCGGCCATCCTCTCCAGCATCGCCAAAGACGAGAAGCTCGCCGGATGAAGCCAGTCAGCCCGGAGCTCCTCACCCTCTTCGCCACCCGGCGCTATTTCCAAGTCGATCTTTGGAAGATCGATCTGGCCAACGGCGGCGGGCGGCTGCTCTACACCAATGGCGACGTCGATGTGACCGGCGATGGCGAGCTCTATTCCGCCGGCGGGCAAACGGGGCCATATTTCGATCGGAGCGGGAGCAAGGCGAAGTGCTCTTGGCGCGTCGGCACCGAAGTGGACACGCTGACATTCGATGTGATTCCCGGCGCCGCCATGATCGGCTCGCTGCCTTTCCTCCAAGCCTGCTATGAGGGGATATTCGACGGCGCGAAGGTCCAGCTCCTTCAGGCCAACATGCCGACTTATGGCGATACCCGCGTCGGCCTGATCCGCAAATTCATCGGCCTGATCGCCCAGCCCGATCCGATCGGCCAGTCCTTCGTCACCTTCACCGTCAACAGCAAGAAGCAGCTCCTCAACCAGCAGCTCCCGCGGAATGTCTATGAGTCGGGGTGCTTGAACAATCTGGGCGACACCGCCTGCGGCGTGAACATCAACGCCTTTAAGGAGAATTGCGCGGCCGCCGCCGGCTGCACGCCGAACAAGATCGTGGCGGCCAATGTCGCCGGCAACGCGCCGGCCGGGCTCTACAATCTCGGGATGGTGCTGATCACCAGCGGAGCCTTGAACGGGAATAAGCGCACGGTGCGGACATGCGGCGCCGGCGCGAATGCCAACATCACGCTTTTGAACCCGCTGCCTGGCGCGCTGGGCGTCGGCGACACTTTCACGCTTTATCAGGGCTGCGATAAATCCCTGACCGGCGTCAACGGGTGCCCGAAATTCTACAACGCCACGAATGTCGCGCTGCGCTATCGCGGACAGCCCTTCATCCCTCAGCCGGTGGTGGGCGTATGACCGAGGAGCTGGAGCGCGCGAAGCTGGTCGCCGAGGCGATCGAATGGCAGGGCACGCCCTATCACCCGGAGGCGCGCGTTAAGGGCGCCGGCGCCGATTGCCTGACATTCCTCGTCGGTGCCTTCGAGAACGCTGGGCTGATCCCGCCGATCGCCAAGCTGCCGCACTATTCAAAAGACTGGCACATGAACAAGCCGGAGCCCGGCAAGGAAGCCGAGGCCGAGCTCTACATGAACGCGATCCTGCGATATTGCGACGAGGTTGCCGCCCCGCCGGAGCGCGCCGTCAAGCCCGGCGATCTTGTGCTCTGGCGGATGGGCTGGACATTCTCCCATGGCGCGATCGTGGTCGAATGGCCCCGCGTCCTCCATGCCTATACCGCCCGGCCGGTCAGCTTCGAGGATGCGGACAGAGCCGGCTATCTGAACAGCGTCTTTGAGATAAGGGCGCTCCGCAATCAGCCACGGCCGCGGCGCTTCTTCGCCCTCAAGGGGTGGACATAAGATGGCGTTCTTCGGAGCTGGGACCAGCCTCAAAACCACCGCGCCGCCAACGCTCACGAAGATGCCGATCCAGTCTTCGGTCTATGGCATTTGCATCCCGCTTTATTTCGGCACATCGCGCCAGGCGGGCAATCTGCTTTGGTATGGTGATTTTAAATCCATCACCGTCAACAATCCCAGCAGCGGCGGCGGCAAGGGCGGCATCATCGGCGGCGGCGGCAAGGGCGGCGGCGCTGGATCACAAACGCAGTATCTCGCCAGCTTCGCTTACGGGCTCAGCTCAGGCGGCCCGAGCGGGATCGCGAACATCTACAACACTTGGATTTCCCAGACCCTCCAAGCTGGCTACGCGCCCTTCAGCCTATTCGACGGGCTGATCGGGCAATCGCCCTGGAGCTTCCTCGTCTCCAACCATCCGACCGAGGCGATCGGCTACAGCGGGATCGCCTATCTGGGCGTGCCCGACGCCAATCTCGGCACTTCGGCCAATATCCCGAGCTACAATTTCGAGGGCGGCTGGATATTCGCCGGCAGCGCGCCGGGCACCTATGGCGGCAACGGATGCCAGAATGGCGGCGATGCCGATCCCAGCCTGATCGTCGCCTTCCTGCTCACCGATCCGATCGAGGGCGCTGGCCTTCAGGCCGGCGATGTGGGCGATGTGGCGACCGTCAATGATGCCGTGACAGTGCCGGGCGCGCCCTACAAGGTGACGGTCCCGAACTTCCTTTTCAACATCAATGCCACCAACGCCGCGGGCGCCCTCCTGACATGCGTCGCCGGCGTGCCGGCGGCCGCCACCGAGTATGCCTTCAACGAGACAACGGGCGAATATACCTTCCACAGCTCGCTCTCCGGCACGCACCCACATGTCCGATATGCCTCGATCGTCGCGCTGACCAAATATCAGAACTCATCGCTGGCGCTGGGGCTCTGGATTTCCCCCGCCTATAGCTCGCAGACCAATGCGAGCTCGATGATCGACGAGATTGTCACGAACACCTATGCCGATGTGGTCGAGTCCTCAGGCGTGATCCAGTTCATCCCGCGCAGCGTCAATGCCCTGACCGCGAATGGCTACACTTTCACGCCCGACACCGCGCCCGACTTCGATCTTGGATATGACGATTTTATCGAGACGGGCAACGATCCGGTCCAGATCAGCCGCAAGAACATCCTCGATCAGGTCAACACCTTTCGCCTCGATTGCCTCGATCGCGCCAATCAGTACGCGCCGGCGGAGGCCACCGCCTTCGATATGGCCCATCGCCAGCAATATGGGGAGCGCTCGCCGCAGGGCACCGCTTCGGCGCAGATGTTTTGCGACCTCAATGCGGCCAACACCAGCGCCTTCCTCCAGCTCCAAGACGAGGCGATCAGCAACACCGCCAAATTCTCCGTCGATCCGCGATATGTCCTTTTCGACCCGATGGATTTCGAGACTGTCACCGATCCGAACTTCCCCGGCATCACCCGCATTCCGGTGCGGCTGACCCAGATCGACGAGCGCGATGATGGCGGCTTCGATTGCACCGCCGAGATTTTCGTCGATAGCGCGGGCCTGCCGGCGCAGTTCACGCTCAAGCCAGGCAGCGGCTTCGATCCGGACTTTGATGTGGACCCGGGCGATGTGAATGATCCGATCGTCTTCGCCATTCCGCCGGCGCTGGCCACCAACCAAGGCCTCGAAATGGGCGTGGCGATTTCCGGGAGCAGCCCGGCGATCTTCGGCGGCGCGCAAATCTGGGGCGCCAGCGATTCCGGCGGCCCCTACAAGCTGATCGACTCCGTGAATGGCGCCACCACCATGGGCCTCCTCACGGCCAATTTCCCGGCCGGCGCCGATCCCGATGGCGTCAACACGCTCTCCGTCAATCTCGCCCAGAGCGCGGGCGAGCTGGGGAGCGGGAGCAATACCGACGCGGATCAGGGCAACACCGTCTGCATGGTGGGCGGCGCGGCCGGGCTCGAGTATGTCAGCTATTCGACGGCGACGCTGACCTCGGCGAACCATTACGACCTCACAACCTATTTGCGGCGCGGCCAGCAGGGCTCGGCGATCGTCGGCCATCTGACCGGCGATCCCTTCGTCAAGATCGACGCCCTCCTCGGCCGCATCCCCTTCACGCCCGATCAGGTCGGGCAGACGATGTATTTCAAAATCTTGGCGATCAACAATCGCGGCGGCGGCCTGCAAAGCCTGAGCGATGTTTCGCCCTATACGATCACCCTGGGCGCGCCCCCGAAGCTCCCAGCCGTCTCCGGCTTCGGCGCGACGCAGAGCGGCAACGTGGTCAACCTGACTTGGATTGATCTGCCCTTCAATTCGGTGCGCGGCTACAACATCTATTATGGGCCGCACGGCAATGTCTTCCCGACCGGCTTCACGCTGCTGAGCACGGCCAGCCGCACCACCGCCGCCACCACGGCCGCGGTCGGGCCCGGGAATTGGGATTTCGTCATCGCCGCTCAGGACATTTCCTTCCAGCTCGGCAACCTCGCCACCTTCAACCTGAATATCAGCGGCGGCACGCCCGCCTTCCCTGTCACGCGGAGCTATATGGGCGCGGTTGGGGGAGCAGCTCTCACCGGAACCGACACCATTCCCGCCGGCGCGACTTCCGTGCAGATACTTCTTCAGGGCTCCGGCGCCGCCGGCGCCTGCGGCGATGGCACCACATGGGGCGGCGGCTCTGGCGAAGGCGGCCTCAATGACGTCACCTATCCGCTCACGCCGGCTTTCGATAATGGGGGCAGCTTGAATTGGTCCCTGGGCGCGGCCGGGCCGGGCGCTCTGGGCACCAATACCACCGGGACCAGCGGCGTCGTTTCGACCGTGACGGGCCCGATCCATGCCGGCACGCTCACGCTGACCAGCCATGGCGGCGTTGGCGCCGTGGCGGCCGGCTTTGGCGCCGGCGGGACAGCGACGCAAACCGGCACGGCCGTGCCGACTGGCTCGGTGCAGACTGGCGGCGCAGCCGGCACACCCGGTGGCGTTGGCAGCGTTGGCGCCGGCGGCGGATCAGGGAGCGGCTCGGGCGGCGGCGGCGCCGATGGCGGCGGCGGTTCTGGTAACGTCCCCGGCGACGGCGGCGTGGCCACCGCCACCTTCATCTATAACTAGGAGCGCGACATGCTGGAATTCTCAGGACCGCAATGGTGCCCTCGCTTCCCCGGCAGCGCGGCGATCGAGGATCTGGCCCAGCCCTTCCAGAATAGCGTCCGTTCCTTCATCGCGTCGCTGGAGGGCGCCGGCGCCGCCATCTCGATCGGGGCGACATGGCGGCCGAGCGAGCGGGCCTTCCTCATGCACTGGTGCTGCATGATCGCCAGCGGCGAAGTGCAGCCGGCCGATGTGCCTGTGCTCGCCGGCGTCGATATCGACTGGACCCATGCCGGCGATTACACCGGCGCCAGGCTGGCGGCCACCGCCATGAAGGAGGGGTATGGGATCGCCTATCCTGCCGCGCTCGTAAGCCAGCACACCAAGCGGCAGGCGATCGACATGACGGTTTCATGGAAGGGCTCCATCCGGGTGGCCGATGCGCGCGGGATCGTTCATTCCTGCGCCGCCCAGGCCGATCTTTGGCCGATCGGGGCCAGCTTCGGCGTCATAAAGCTGCCGGCCGACGCGCCGCACTGGTCTGTTGACGGGCATTGACCCGGAGCCATCCCCGGACGTAGCTTGCCGAAGGAATCGAAGGGGATCGATCGATGAGCTCAAGCGGCCAGCCAGTCACCGTCACCGTCAAGTCAGCCTGGGCCTCGAAGGTCAACTGGCTCGCCGGCGCGACCGCCTTCCTCGTCTCGGCAAACGAGCTGCTCAATCAGGTCGCCCCTTTCCTGCCGGCGCCTTATGCACATGACGCGACGATCGCCATCACCATCATCGGCGGCCTGTCGACCATCATCGCCAAGACCTTCTACACCACGACCGTCACGCCCTCGGCAGCGGCCAAGCTCTAAGGAGTCCCCATGCGCCTCAAGACCCTCGTCGCCGGCCTGGCCCTCGCCGCCGCGTTCTCTCTTTCCGGCTGCACATGGTTCAGCAGCGCCGTCTCCGATGTGGTGGTCGCCACCAGCGGCGCATCGCCGACGCAGGCGAAGACGGTCGCCGAAGCCGCCCAGGCCACAACGCTCGCCGAGAAGGCGCTCGATCTCTATGTCAAGAACGGCAACCCCAGCCCGGCGGTGCTCTCCGAGCTGAGCGTGCTGGTGCCGGCCGTCCACAACGCCCTCGTCAAGGCCGAGCAGGCGAACAGCTCCGGCAATAGCGCGCTGACCGCGATCGCGCTGGCCGCCTTCAACGAGGCGCTCGCCGCTTACAACAGCTACGCCACCTTGCAAGGAGTTTCCCATTGAGCGATCCCGCCACCCAGGCCGCCGCCGCGGCCCCCTCCGAGCTCGACCAAGCCGTCTCCGTTCTTTCCGACGCGCTGCCCGTCCTTGAGACGGTGCTTGGCGTCGCCTTCCCCGGCTCCGGCGCCGCGATCGCCATCGGCGTGAAGATCGCCCAGGGCATCGAGGCCGGCATCCCGGAGGCCGAGAAGCTCTACGCTCAGTTCCAGAGCAGCACGCCGCCGACGCAGACCGAGCTCGACGCCTATGCGGTGGGCGAGGAATCGGCCTACGAAACTCTCATGGCCGATATCAAGGCCAAGCAGGCGGCCGCCGCAACCTCTTAAATGCTACCCATGGAGAGACGGTCTTGTCGAAGCGCCATTCGCGCGAACTCATCGACCAGATCGTCCTCCGCCTCGAAGAAAAGATCGAGGCGGTAGACAAGCGCCATTCGCAGCGATTTGAAGACAACGGCAAAGCCGTTGACGCCGCTCTCGCCGCCGCGAAGGAAGCCAATCTCAAAGCTGAGAATGCCTCCAGCGGGATCACCGCCGCCATAAACGACCGCCTTTCGCGGGTGACTTCCAACAGCGATCAGAGAGAAGGGCGCGGCCGCGGGATTAGCGATGGCTGGGGCTGGATCGTTGGGGCCGCCGCGATGATCTTCGCAGCCATTTCCCTCTTCCACAGTTTCATCAAATAAGGATCGATCGCCATGCCGACCGATTTCATCAAAGACGTCGCCGCGGCTCTGAAGCCGCCGGAGGATGGCGCCCCGACGCCGGAGTATCGCTGGCGCACCACAGTGGCCTACTCGATCGTCTGCGGCTATGGCCTGGCGATGCTTCAGGCGGCGGCGATGTGGGGCTTCCTCAACACCTTCGGTTTTATGGGCTTCGCCCAGGCGGCCGATGTAAACGCCCGCTTCAAAACTGCCGAGGCGAGCATTGCTGAAATGAAGACGGCGATGCGCGCTGACACCAACGATCTAAAGGCGACGATCATCGCCGGGCAGATTATCGGGATGCACGCGACGGAGTGTTCCGCTCGGCGCGCCAACAATACCCCTTTGGCTGAAAGTATATCGGCGCAAATCAGCGACCTTCAGGTCAGCTATATGAGGGTGTCGGCCGGGCTTCAGTATCCACTTCAGTCGTGTCCCTAGCACTCCTCCATGCTCGAAACTCAAAAGGCCCCGATCAGCTCGGGGCCTTTTTTCTTTCCGGCGATGTGGTAGAGAACTCCCGCGCGGTATTGCGATCCTTGATTGCGAAGCCGCCGCCCTTCCTGGGCGTTTCCTCCCTTAACTGGCGGCCGGCTTAATCCCCGGCCGCCTTTTTCTTTTCAGCCCAGCTCGACGTCAACCGCCTTGACGCCCTTCTGATCGCTCTCGGTCCGGAAGCTCACCTTCTGGCCTTCGGTGAGAACGACGCCCCGGCCGAGACCGGTCTTGTGCACGAAGATATCCTTCCCGCCGCCATCGGGGGCGATGAAACCGAAGGCCTTCGCCTCGTTGAAAAACTTCACTTTGCCGGTCTGCTGGCCGCTCATGGGATGCCCTTGCTGCTGGCGGCTGGATCAGGGGCGGGCCGAGGCCGCCCGTCTCGGCACCCGCGAATCGATTGGTCGCACGGTCAATCGATCGGGACAAGCCTCAGAGGCGGCCGGCGAATAGCAGCACCAGCAGAACGATCAGGAGAAGGCCCAGGCCGCCGGAGGGGCCGTATCCCCAGCCGGCGGAATGCGGCCAGGAAGGCCAAGCGCCGATCAGGGCGAGAACAAGCAAGACGAGCAGGATCGGGCCGAGCATGGGGAAATCCTTCTTTTCGCGGGAAATCGATCAGAAGGAACGCCCCCCGGCCGGGCCGGTTCCGGTCGATCAGGGACCTGGCTCTAGGGAGGGGCTACAGCGGCCGGCTGGGCCGGGCCCCCTGCACCGTTGCCGGAGCAGGGGGATCGCCGTGGCTGTGAGGCGCTGGCCTCAGAGATTGAACCAAGGCGTGGGCGGAGGGCGCTGATCCCGGCCGAAAGCATGGGGATCGACCGGGGCGGGCTCCTCCGGGGCAAGGAAGCCCGGGCCCATGCGCCGGCTGACTGGCGCCGGGGGTGGAAGCCGGGCCTCCGAGACGGGCGCCGGCGCTGAAGGCCCCAGCTCCCGGATCGCATCGTCCTCGGCCACCCGGGCGAGATAGCCTTTCGTCGCCCACAGCTCCTGAAGGCAGGAGAACAGCTTCGATTTGAGCTTGTTGACCGCCCGCTCCTTCGATTGCAGATCGCCCATCAAATCCTTCTCGCGCTCGGTGATCTTGCCGCGCGCCTCGTCGAGCTCCTTCCCCATATCCCGGATGCGCTGCTGGGCTTGGAGCAGCTCTTCAGTCCGGCGGGTGACTTGTTGATCGCTGGCCTTTGCTTCGCGGCGCCATTCTTCGACTTCTTCTAGCAGCTTGGCGGATGCGGCGGCGCTGAGCCGTGCGGTGGCTTTCTTCGTCATGTCTTCCTCTCGATCGGCCGGTTGCGGTGATCATCGGGCCCGGGCCTGGCGGGATCGACGAAAGCGATGAGGGCCAGCAGCGCATCGTGCAGGGCATCCGCCCGATCGAGCGCGTCGCGGCCAGCGAATAGGAATTCGACCATTCCGAAATTAGACGCCGGCGTGGTGCCGGCTTGATGGCGGCAGCTCAGGCTCCCCGGATCGACGAGCTGGAGGCGCAGCGGGCATATCACCACGGCGGCCTCCCGATCGGCGCGGGCGCGGCCGAGGATGAGCTGGCACATTTCGGCGACGCTGATCTTCTCGCCTTCGGGCTCCAGATCCACCCCCATCGTCTCGGCCAGCTCGGCGAGGAAGGCGGCGACGGCCGCGGTGTGCTCTGCCAGCGACTTCATCATTCGCTCTTCTCCTCATTGCATGTCGGGCACGGAATGCCGCGCTTGAGTTCGGTGACGGTATGGCCTGAAAATACTTCCCATTCGTGCCCGCGTCTGCACCGCAACCGAGCCCAAATGTTCCGGCCGGGCTCGGCGCCGCCGCAGCCATTGCCCGCGTCAATCACATGGCCCAGAACGCCGCGCCGCTTTTTGTAGAAGCGCGGCGCCGTTGGGAAGAGATCGGCCCGTTGCATCAAGGCTTCTCCTCGAATAGATCGCCGAGCGCCCGGCCGACCCGAGCCCGTTCTTCGATGCCGGCGCGGCGGTGCGGCATGTCGTAGCTATTATGGCAGCGCTGACAGAGCGCCTTCAGGTTCGCACGATCGCAATTCTCGGGCTGGTGATCCAGATGGGCGACGGTCAACACAATGCGGACAATCCTCAGCATCACGCACTTGTCCGAGCCGGGGGCATGGCATGGGTGGCTTCCGCCCTCGACCGGCCGATCGGCAGGATGATCCCAGCCGGCAGCGCGGCACCATGTCCCGGAAGGAAGGCGGCCGCCGAGCTCGCCGTTCGGCACGCCGCACCATTCGCACTTGTTGCCGGCGGCATCGCGCACCCGCCGGCTGATTTCCGGCCAGTCCTTTGGGTAGCGCGCTGCGTTCTCAGGCCGGATCGGCATCGAGAATCACCAGCGCCGTATTCACCATCGTGCCGGCGCTCTTGAAGCTGCCCTCCGGGAGCGGCTCCATCGAGCCGTGCGCGGCCGCGAGCTGGCGGAGCTCCTGATATAGCCGGTCCTGCCGGAAGAGGACGCCGGCGCCGGCGATCGACACCAGACGGCCGCCTGGCTTGAGCATCGAATAGGCGTGCAAGATGTGCTTCACATCGGCCGAGCGCGCGAAGGGCGGGTTCATCACCACGCGATCGAAGCGCGCCGGCAGGATCGGCCGCTCGAAGGTGAGGAAATCCGTGGTGGGGATGAAGTGATGCTTCTTGGCCCGGAGCGCCTCGCAATTCTTTTGCTGGAGCTCGACGCACAGGACATTAGCGCCAACATCGCGCGCCGCATCTGCTAGGCGGCCGGTGCCGGCCGAGGGCTCCAGCACTTCCATGCCCTCGCTGATTTGCGCCTCGTACATCACGCGCACCACCAACTCGGGCGGCGTCTCGAAGAAGCCAAAATCCTGCGGCTTCGCGACTTCGCCGTTCAAGAGCACCGCATCGATCGCATCGACCGCCGGCCCGTCGAACAGGTGGGCTTTCGCTTTTCGGTTCCATTTGCCGCCGCAGGCCTCGATCACCTTGGCGACGCGCTCATACATCGGCCGATCGAGCTTCTCTGGCGGCAAGTGCAGCTCGTTCCCATGCGTGCCCGACCGCTCCAGCACCAGCATCACATCTGTTTCAACTCGCATTCTTCTCTCCTCTTGATTTTTCGATCTTCTTCGCGGCCGCCAGCATTTCCCGCTCGCATTGGTCTGTCTGGGTGCAAGCGCCAGGCGGGTAGAATTCCGACGCAGTATAGCGCCCATGCCAGATCACTTGCCGGGCTTTGCCGCACCGCGCGCAAATCTCGCTGTGCTTGACCGGCTTCATTCCGCCGCCTTCATCCCTGCCACCACCGCAGCCCGGGCGGCCATTATCTCCTTGACGGTTTTGCCGCCGCAGCATGGCGTCCGCATGAGATAGGCCTCCGGCGATGGCTGGAGGCTGGGAAGATCGAAGAGCGAGGCGACCCCGACATTGCGGAGAATCCACCGGGCCCGCACCGAAAGCGCCGCGTTATGGGCGACAAGATGCTGGGGGCCATGGATGCGCTTGAGCTCAGCCCTGAGCTCGGCGACACAGCCTGTCACCGCTGCCGGCGTGAGGCCCTTCATCGCGGCGACCTCGGCGAAAGAGAAGCCGCGCTGCTTGAGCTCAAGATATTCGTGCGCCTGTCTTTGTCGATTGGGTGTCATGCTTTCCTCCTCAGATAAACATGGAAGAGCCGATCACCACCGATCCGGCTTTGGGATAGGTGATGAAGCCCATGGTGCGAAGTGAGCCGAGATTGTTTTGGTGGCCGCTGGATTTCGCCGAGACGCCCAGCTCTTCGGCCAGCTCATCCTTCGATCGCTCGCGGCCATCGAGGAGCAGCTCGACGATCGCGCGCATGGGCGGGTTGAGCTTGCCGAGGATGCGCTGCTGGAGGGCGGCGGAATCCAGCACCGCCTCGGGCGGGTTGGCCTTGGCCCGGCCCGCCGGCGTGAGCTCCGCCATGCCGCCGCCTGGGGGATATTCGATCAGGCCGGCGGTGCGGAGGGCGCCGAGGTTGTTTTGATGCCCTGAGCTCTTGTTGGAAACGCCGATCAGGAAGGCCAGCACCACTCTATCGATCGCGTGGCGGCCGATGCTTTCCCACCATGCCAGAGCATCGAGGATCGCCTGCTTTGCCCGGCCGAGCTCGGGATCGATGGCGGCGGGCGGCGGGGCGGCCCGGACCGGGAGCGGCATCCGGTCGGTAGCGGCGCGCGGAGCCGGCGCGGCTGG
This sequence comes from uncultured Anaerolineaceae bacterium, assembly GCA_964513505.1. Taxonomy (GTDB): domain Bacteria; phylum Chloroflexota; class Limnocylindria; order Limnocylindrales; family CSP1-4; genus JAFMJV01. Next base: position 23,700 of record CAZENL010000004.1, on the reverse strand, counting down.
AGCGGCCGACAAGAGCTTCGCCCGCTCGCTGCCCTTCTCGACGATCAGGCCCTTCCTGAGCTTCTTGAGCACCGCCTCGCCGCCGACACCGGCAAAGCCTGCCTGCTCCTCGGTAAACTCTTGCGCCTGGGCGAGCGCGATCCCTTCGTCCAGCCGGCCGTTGAGCTGATCGCCGATCCCCTTGATGCTCTCGCGCATCCACTTGCCGACCACTCCAGCCAGTCCGGCGCCGACATGGTGGCCGACGAGGAAGCCTTCCTCCCGGCCGATCGCGCGCGCCTCCTGGGCGGCGGCAAAGATCATGCCATGATCGATTTCCTTTAAGCCGCCCTTCGGGATGGACGCCTTCGCCAGTTCGCGCTCCAGCTCGGCGATCCTGATCTTGAGGGACTTGGGATCGTTCGCCTTCGCCTCCTGCTCGACGGTGACGAGCCGGGATTTCAGCGCCTCGATATTGAGCGGCTGGAGCTTGGCGTCGATCTTCTTCTCGCCCCGCTTCGGGGTGCGCGAGCTATCGAAGGTCGAATTCTCCGGGAATTGCGCCGTCTTCAGAATGTGGCGACTGGGTATCCAGATGATGCCTTCGCCGCGCTGGAGCGCCGGGAGCTGGGCGATCATCGCCTTTCCCTCCTGCCGATCGCCCTGGCCCTCGACCCACGCCCAGAGCGCGTCGCGATCCTGCGAGCTGGTCAGCTTCAAGGCGATAAGCCCGTCCACCATGCTCAGCACGTTTTTGTTAATGACCGCCGGCCGCTGGGTAATCACCCAAGGGATGAAGCCCTTCACGCGGCCGCGCCGCACGATCTCCTCCATCAAGTGGCAGAGCATCGCTTCATTCCCCATGGGCTTTTGCGGCGCCCAAAGATCGGCCTCATCCACCACGAAATGATAGGGATCGCCGCGATCGGGATCGGTGTGCTCATAAACGGCGTCGAGGAAGGCCAGCATGAAGCGCTGCCTGGCCGCCTGCGTCTTCATCCCGCCGAGCGAGACGATGCAGCTCTCCGAGCTGGTGGCCACCGCCTCGCCGATCAGGGCGCCCGAATGCTCGTTGATCGGCATGTCGCCGTGCTTGCCGCCCAGCACCGCCACATCGAAGCCGGCCTTCTTGCCATCCGGCGAAAGGCGAAGCCCCCACCACACATCGAGAGCATCGACGATCACCGCCCGATGGCCCAGCTTGAGGAGGCGCTCGACGCGCCCCTTCGCGCCGTAGGTTTTGCCGCTGCCGCTGGTGCCGACGAAGCCCAGCCGATCGTCGAGGGCCTCGTCCGGGATCGCCGTTTTGCTCATGGCCTAATCCAACACGCGGTAGCCGCGGCCGGCCATGCAGCGTTGAACTACGAGCTGGGCTGTCTCGGCCGCCCGCACTCCGCCGGCGGCGCCGGCTTCCGTGCCGCCGATCGCCGCGCCAGTCGCGACCATGCGGCCGCCCCCGATCGCGGCGCCGAGGAGAGCGCCGACAATCGCGCCGGCGATGGCGCTGTTCGCCGCCGCCCTGGCCGGATCATGGGTCGCGCCGTAGCCCTGACAATCCTTCAAGTCGGCTTGGTAGCGGCTCATATCGACGCCCTGAAGATCGATCGCCGGGACGTAGTTCTGAGCGGGAGAGCCGACGCAGCCGGAGAGCAGGAGGCAGGCGGCGAGGATGGAAAAGCGTTTCATGGTGAAGTCCTTTCGGTTGGTGGAAATGATGGAGGGATCAATCAGCGCTTCTTCGCGCCCTTCTTGGCGGCATAGTGGGCGGTGCGCAGCTCAGGCGGCAACCATTCGGTCTTGCCGACATGGGCGATGGCGAATTTCCAGATCACGGCCTTGGTTTTCGTTTTCAGATCGGCCGGGGCCTGGACAAGGGATTCCGCGATCGCCTTCAGCACCACGCCCTTGGGGGCGCGCGGGAAGTAGTCCTTCGGATCGAAGTGCTTGAGCAGCGCCGCCTTCATCACATCGGCCGATATTGAGTCCCGGATGCTGGCCAGCTTCGAGCCCAAATAGGTTGGCATCTGCTGGATGAAGCGATGGCGGTCAATATCCGCAGCGACGATCGCGGTGAAGATGGCCGCCCGGGGGTCTTTCCAGCTCTCGTTCAAGATCGCCGTGCGGGTGGCCTTGATGAGAACGTACTCCAGCCGCTCCTTGAGCGCATTGCTCAGCGCGTTCGGGCTGGCCTTCTTCTTCTCGGCCTTCTGCTCGACGGCGACGCGCTGCTTCGATTTATGGAGGCCCAGATGCTGCTTGAGAACTCCGCCTTTGAGCTCCAGCACCACCATGAGCTTCTTGCGATCGGCGCCCTTTGCTGCCGGCGAGCGGGCCCAACGCTCCCAGCCATATTCGAGGCTGTCTTCCATCACCACGCTGCCCCAGCCCTCGGCCAGCAGCTTGCTCTTCGTGCTGCTGATCTTCGCCTGGACGAGCTTCTCCAGCGCGCCGACATTCTGCACCACTTTGGGCGCGTCGCCCTTTTCGGCGAATAGATCGTCCACTTCCGTCACGCCCGCCTCCTTGGCGGCCGCGGCGCCGACGAATTTCAACATGCCGGCGATATCATCCTGATCGCCGGTGATTGCCTCGCGGATATCATAGCGACGCAGGCACCAGTTTCCGCGCGCCTTCAGCTTCTTGAAGATGGCCTCCTGGCGCTTCGGATCGGGCTCGATGGTGAAGGCGCAGGCGGCCTCGTAATCGAGCTCGTTTTTGCGGAGCGCCGTCCTGATCGTCGGCGAGAGCTTTGCGAGGATGAGGCTGCGCTCGACCAGCTTCTTCGTGGTGCCATATCGCGCCGCGATCTGCTCGGCGGTGAACTTCGGCTGGAGAGAGGCGAAGGCCTCGAAGCGGTCAACCGGATCGAGCGGCACGGCCATGATGTTGGCCGCCAAGCTCTTCGCCTGGGCGTCTTCGATACTGTCGGCCTCGATGACATGCAGCCAATTCTCCGGCACTGGCTTGCCGATCTTTTTCAGCGCGGCCAGGCGGCGGTTGCCGTCTAAGATATAGAAAACGCCTTCACGCTCCCATGAGGCGAGAGGCTGGAGCAGCCCCTCGGCCTTGATGGAAGCGATCAGGGCGTCAACATCATCGCGGCCGGATTGCCGGACATTAAGCGAGCCGCCTTTGAATTCATGGCCGAAGCGGAGCTTGTCGAGGGCGACATTCTGAATTGATTGCATGATGGAATTCCTCTTGAGGATTGGTTGGTGGGTTTACTTCTTGCCGCTCAGCAGCTCTTTCGCCTTGGCGTTGCAGGCCTCGACGTAGGCAGGACGATCAGCCTCGCGGAGCTCTTTGACGGTGAGCTCCTGAAGATCATCGACCGTCCGCGTGAGCTTGGCGTTCTTGAGCAGCGCGTATTGATCGGCCTTCCAGTCCTCGTATTCCTGATCGGCCGCGCTGAGCGCCTTCGTCTCGCCCTTCGGAGCCTCGGCCGCCTTGACCGTCTCCGCCGGCAGCGCATCGAGCGCGGCCTTGAGCGCCTCTTCCCATTTCGGGAGAAGATCGGGCCGCTCTTCGTTGGCGATCACTTCGCGCACCGCCTTGTCCTTCTGGGCCAGCAGAGCGCGATCGGTGACGCCGGCGATCGAGGCGATCCGGGCCGCCAGCCAGTCGGCGCCGCGATCGGGCTTGGCGGCTTCCGCCGTGGCGGCCGAGCCTTCCTCGACCACTTCGCCGGTTTCGGGATCGTGGCCTTCTTCAGCCGCTTCGCCATCCTCGGCCGCCGCCTCAGCGCTGGAGTCGACCACTTCGTTCTCCGGCACGAAATGCGCCGAAGTGTTGAGCGGCTGGTTGGGGCGCGCCTTCTTCATTTGCGAGAGCACTTGATCGATGATCCGGCCTTCCATTTCCTCGGCGATCGGATCGGCGCCGATTTCCTCGGTGAAGGCTTTGCGGAGCGCGCCGGCCTCGGCGCACTTCTCCAGCATTTGCGAGGGCGAGCGCGCCCAGCGGGAATTCGGCACCGGCAGGCCGGCCGTCATGCCGAAGAATTCCTCGAAGTAAACCCGCGGCCCCGGGAAGGCGCAGCGCTGGCCAGCGACAAGGCGATAGACCGTTACCTGAGCCCATTCTGGAAACGTCACATCGGCCTTATAGATTTTGCCGGCGTTCTTTCCCGACTGGACCTTGGCCTCGAAGTGCTTCGTCTTCTGCTCGCCGAAGAGCGTCGCATCGGTGCCGGCATATTGGCCGGTGCGGTGCGCCGTGATGCGATGCTCGGTGATGGCAGGCCAAACAGTCTCGACCTCCTTCTTGAGCTCGCTGTTCCACATCGGCACGATATGGACCGGCTTCTTCATAATATCGAGGTGGCGGGCCTTGCAGTAGGAGAGCGCCAAGATGACCGCTTCCGTGGTCTTGGCCATCGGGAAGATACTATCGGTCAGCGCTCGCCATTGGCTGCGATCGACGCCGAAGGTGCCCTCGATCGCCGGATGATAGGGAAGGCGCGCCGGCGCGATGCGCGCGACGGCTTTCCCGGTGCCGGCGACCGCCAGCGGCTGAGCGGGCTGGGCTTGCTCTGCGGTCTGCGACGGCTTTGCGGTTTGGGTATTCATGCTGAAAATCCTTTCGGGGGTTGGTGGATTAGGAACGGGCGTCTGAGACTTCTTCGTAGGTGACGCCGGGCACATCGCGGTTGCCGGCCCTCATGCGCTTATTGACGGCGACTTGGATCACATCGGGATCGATCAGGCCGATGATGAGCGCGACGTTCTCGTGAACGAGCTGCATATCGACGATCGTCGCCTCCCAATGCCTTGCGAGCGTGTTGACGCTGCCATGCTCGCCGCGAGTGCGGGAAAGATCGCCGTCGCTGGCCTTCTCCAGCTTCTTCTCGATCTTGGCCGCGCCGGCGCCTTCGCGCTCAGCGGTGTCACCGGCATTGTTCGCGGCGGTGGTGGCTGTGCGCAGCTCCTTGGCCTTCTTCTCCGCATCGGCCAGGGCCACGCGCTGAGCCTCACGCGCGCCCCGCAGACGCTCCTTGGCGTCGGCGAGACTGGCGATGGCGTTGGTGACCTCAACAGAGGCGGCACTGAAGGCATCCTCGTCACGATCCCGCCGAGCGATGGCCTTCTTGAGCTTGGCGTTGGCCAGCGCGGTCTCGGCATCGAGGCGCCCTTGCTCAAGCTCGTCCTTGTTTTCGCGGGCCTCGGTGGCGGCGGCCTCAGCGGCGACGCGGGCTTCTTCTGCCACACGCTTGCGCTCCTCGGCCTGGGCGGCTTCGACGCGCGCCTTTTCCTCAGCCTCGCGCTTCTTCAGGGCCTCGGCCTCAAGCCGGCGGCGCTCCTCGTCCTTCTTCTTGTTGAGATAGGTGGTCTGCACTTCGAGAACGCGCTTCTTCGCCTTCTCCAGCTTCTCGGTCATGTTCTTAAAGAAGGAGTCCACCGTCGCGCCGCCCTTCTGGAATGGCTCCTTCTCGATCGAGCGTGCGCCATCCGCCTTCTTGTCCCAGAGGCGGATTTCCTTCACCAAGTCGCCGGCCTTCCCGGATTCGATATCGTTCTCGATGGTGTCGGGCATCGCCTCGGCCGAGGCGGAGAGCTCAGCGAAGCGGGTGGTGATATCGGCATATTGCCGGCCGAGATAGGGCGTAATGTCCTCGGGCGGCGTGACGGTGATGCGGAAATCTTCCGGCACATTGCTGGAATTGTCGCCGAGCACCGCCTTCTTGATGGCGCTATCGACGGTCGGGGGGATTTCGTGTGCTTCGCTCATGGCTTCCTCTTGCTGCGTTTGCCCCATGTGGGCGGTTTAACCGTGAACAAATCCACGGATTTCATCGGCGCGGCTTCAGGCTGATCGGGGCGGAATGTCTTCGCCCATGCCCGGACGCGCATCATGTGGTCATATTCTGCTTTCGTGATGGGGTTCTCCGCCAGCACGCACCATAGCGGCAGGCCGAAAGGGCCCTCCGCGTGACGAGGATCGAAGCGATCGCCGCCGATTTCGCAGGCGATCAGCTCAGGAGCGATCAGCTCCCCATCGGCGACATATTGGATCAGCCAGATCCTCGCCGGAACGAAGACGCCTTCCCGATTGAACCGGCGCTTATAGAACCCGGGCTGCGGCTCGTCTTCATCGAAGGCCCGCGCATCATCGCCCGGCTTCGCGCTGAGCGCGGCGGCATACCACCGATATGCGGCGGCGGCCGGCGTCGGCTGGCGGAGCGTGGGCGACACGCTCAGCCTGGCGAGTGGATGATGATGAAGCCGAAGGCGATGAGAATGGCGGCGACCGCCCAGCTCGTCAGCGTCCACCACATTTCGTCGGGGTTCTTGAAGGGGAGCCGCATTGGCCACCGCCAATTCAGGGGGCGGCGGGTGATCGGGTGTCGCATGGCTTGCCTCTCAAAAGTACCGGGGCGGAGATTCGCCCCTTGACCGGCGCCGAATATGGCCAAGCCCGGGAGAGGTAGCAAGGCGAGCTTTTCAGCTTGAAGGGGCCCGGCGGATGCTGGATAAGGGCGCCATGAACCTGCGCTCCTATCGATTGAAGCTTGGGATTTCCCAAGAAACCGCCGCTTTTCAGGCAAAAATATCGCCGGCCGCCTTCCACACCGCCGAGACGGGGAGTCGATACCCCATGCCCGAAACGATCCTGAAGATCATGGCGTGGTCGAAGAAGCGGGTCCGGGAGGCCGATATCCTTCGGGGCTGGTGCGCCAAGCAGGGCGAAAAATACACCGGCGCCCGGTAGCAATTTCCACCACGCCGGTGTCTCCTCAGCGTTCCGCAACGCAATCAGGAGGCCCGAGTGGCGAAATCCAAAGGATCAAGGAAGAAGCAAGGCGCCCGGCGCGCCAAAGCCCCAACGCAAGACGAGACGGTCGAGACGAAAGTCGGCCCGTCGAAGCAGATGAAGCTCCCCGAGGGGCCGCGCATCGAGCACCATCTTTCCAACGTGCGCGCCTGGGAGAAGAAGCTCAAGGACATGAAGGCCAGCGTCTCGAAAGCCTATGAGGCCGCGGCCGCCGAAATGATTTCCAAGGAGCTGCTCAAGGATTTGATGCACCTCCAAGACGGCGACCCGATTTCGGCCCGGCATTATCTGGAATCCTTCGGCGTCGGCCTCAAGGCGATCGGCGCGCCCTTCCAGCTCAACGTCTTCGACGCCATGTTTGACGATGATATCGCCCAGGCGAGAGCCGAAGCGCGCATCGCCGCCCGGCAGGGCAAAGCCCCGGAATGCCGCTTCGCTGAAGGTTCGGCGGCGGCCGAGGCCTATCTGGACGAATATCGCTTCGTCAACGCCTCGATGGCGCCCGGCGCCGAGAATCTGAGCGCCGAGGAAATCCGCAAAGCCATGGCGCAAAGCCCGGGCGAAGCGGCCGCGGCCAGGCCGGCCGGCACCGCGACGCAGTAATGCTTCTCGCGCTGGATATAAGCCTGACAACCGGCGCAGCGTGGGGCGGGGCCGATGCGCCCCGCCCGCGCACGGCCGTGGTGAAGCTGCCCGAAGGCCAGCTCAACCTCGATCGCGCGCTCGTCGGCCTCCGCGAATGGGTGGCCATGACATGCCGATTTGAAAAGATCGAGCGCGTCCTCATCGAGGCCGCCATGCAAGTGGTCGACTCCGAGCATAGTGCCTACAGCGCGTTCCTCCTGATAAGCCTCCAAGCCGTGGCGCGCGAGGCCGCCTGCCGAGCTGGGGCCTCCGTCGAAACAGTCGAGTGCGGCATCTGGCGCCGCCATTTCCTCGGCACCGCCCGCGTCTCCACCGAAGAGGGGAAGCGCGGGGCGATGAAGCGCTGCGATCAGCTCGGCTACACCTATCAGGACCATAATGCGGCCGAGGCCGGCGGCATCTGGGACTTCGGGATCGCCAAGCATTACCGCCGATCGGGCATCCTGGCCGGGTGATTCCGCTTGCCACGCCTGCCGCGAATCAGCGAACCGTCCACCACCAAGAGGCAGTTTGCGAAAATGCCAATCCTTAACGGTCAGGGCCTACCGGCCCCCACACAGCTTGCGGAAGCCGCCGCAGCCCCCTTGCCGCTCGGGCGGCGAGCCGGATGAGCCAGAACCGTTCCCATGCGGTAATGGCCCAGCGTTCGGAACCGAACGATTCTCTCGACTTCTTTCCCACCCCACCCTGGGCGACGCGCGCTCTCTTCGAGCATGTGATCGGCCCCCGCCATGCTGAGGTCGGCTGGGACCCGGCCTGCGGCGATGGCGCGATGGCGCGGCCCATGGCCGAATATATGCGCTCTGTCCGATCGAGCGATGTGCACGATTACGGCGAGACGCCGATCCATGATTTCCTTCAGCGCTTCACGCCCGATTGGTGTGGGCGCGTCGATTGGATAATCACCAACCCGCCCTTCCGCCTGGCCGAGGAATTCGTCGATCGAGGCCTGGAGCTGGCCGAAGAAGGCGTCGCCATCCTCGTCCGCAGCGTCTTCATCGAGAGCAGCGGCCGGTATGAGCGGCTCTTCCGCCGGCGGCCGCCCAGCGTCATGGCCCAATTCGTCGAGCGCGTCGCGATGGTGAAGGGGCGCCTCGATCGCAAGGCTTCGACGGCGACGAGCTATTGCTGGCTCGTCTGGGAACAGCGCGCCCGCGGCGAGCCCCGGCTGGCCTGGATTCCGCCCTGCCGCGCCGCGCTCGATCGCAAGACGGACTGGCCGTGATGGCTCTCCCTCCCGGCCTGAAGAAAGCGGCGGAAGAGTTTCACGCTCACCGCCGGCGGCCGCGCTCGATCGATCAAATCCTGGGCGATGCGCCGGAGCAGCCCGAGCAGAAGGAAAGCGGCCGCGTGTTTGATCCAGACCTCGGGCGATACAGGCGGCCTAAACATGGCGAATAAGCATGGCCAGGGCCCGCGCTGCCCGATGTGCCCGAAGCAATTTCGGACGCCCGAGGATTTGGCGCGCCACCAGCAGGATCGGGGCCATTTCCCGCACATCATCGAGCGCACGCCCGAAGAGGAATTCCGGGCGCGAATGCAGACCTATCATCAAGAGAAGCTGGCGGCTGAGAAGCGGGAGCGCGGCCAATGAGCGGCGATCCGCGCGACGAGCCGGCCGGGCCCAAGGCCTACGAGCATGTGCCCTATGATATCGACGTCGAGCAGGCCCTCCTCGGCTCCTTCCTTCAGGACGGCAACAGCTATTGGCGGGCGGTCGAGCTGCTCCAGCCGGAGCACTTTTACGATCCCCTCCATGGCCGCATCTACAAGACGATCGGCGAGCTGGCGGCGCAGGACCGCAAGATCACGGCGCTGACCCTTCACGCCGCCATGAAGGCCGATCCCGGCATCATGGAAGTCGGCGGCCAGCCCTACCTCGATGCGCTGCGGAAGGCGGCGCCGGCGCTCCCGAACATACGGGACTTTTGCGACATTCTCCGGGATCTGGCCATCCGGCGATCGATCATCCGCGCGGCCGAAATCGCGATCGAGGAAGCCTACAACCCGCCGCTGGAGACGAAGGCGCAAGAGATCGCCGATCGGGCGGCCGAGCAGCTCTTCGAGGCCAGCCAAGGCTCCCAGCGCAGCGTCGTATCGATCCCGATCCGCGAAGCCGTCCAGCAGGCCGCCCAGCAGGCGGAGGATGCGATGAACCAGCCGGCGGGGGTTTGCCTGACTTCCGGGCTCTGGCTTGTCGACGAGAAGCTGGGCGGCCTGTACCGCGGCGACCTGACCATTCTCGGCGGCGCGCCCAACATGGGTAAAACCAGCCTTCTCCAGCACATTCTCATGGCCAACGCATCGATCGAAGCTCTGGAGGCCGGCGCGCCCATGCCGGAGGAGGCGATGTTCTTCTCGCTGGAAATGATGGCCCAGCAAGTCGCGACCCGCGAGCTGGCGATGATCGCCAAGGTGCCGTCCGATATCATGCGCCGGGGCCGCACCAGCCCGAAGGAAATGGAGCGCCTCGCCCTGGCCGCCAGCCAATTCCCCGAGCTGCCCTATCAAGTGGACGGCTCGCGCCGGCTTTCCGTGGCCCAGATGCGCGCCCGCGTCCAGGCCAGGCGCCGTCGATCGAAGCGCGGCGTCTCGCTCGTCGGGATCGATCATCTTCGCTTCGTCAAGCCCAAGAATCCGCGCGACGATGAGAAGGATCAAATCCAGCAGATCACCAGTGATTTGAAGGACATGGCGACCGAGTTCAATATCGCGATCGCGCTGGTGTCCCATGTCAATCGCGATGCCAACAAGCGGCACAGCAATCGGCCGGTGCTGACCGATCTTTATGGCTCGGCGGCGATCGAGCAGAACGCCGACGCGGTCTGGTTCATTCACCGGGAAATCTACTACCTCAATCGAAATCCCCCGGGCGAGCGCGCCAGCGGCGAGGAGAAGGGCAAGCACGACGCCGCGGTCGAAAAGCACGAAGGGAAGGCGGAAATCTTCGCCGCCAAGCAGCGCATGGGCGCGATCGGGTCGGCGATCGTCAACTTCGAGGAAAAGTACACCCAATTCAGCGACTTGGAGCCGAAGCCTGAGCAGGCGGAAATGAGCTTGTGGCGCCAAATGCAGGGCGGCGGCCCATGATCGCCGCGAATCAGCTTAAAGGGTTTGGCACCGGCGGCGGTGGGAGGCATCCCTTCGCCCGGCTCCTATCCGGGGCCGCCGCCGGCGCACCGCCCATAGGAGGGGCACGCCATGGCTGATCTAATCGATCCCCCTGAGCCTTTTGTCCCGCCCGGCGTCGATCTTCGCGCCTTCGGCTTCACCCCCTTATATCGGGCCCGGCTCTTCGGGTCGGAATTCCATGCCCTCGCCAACGGCGACGAGTGGCGGGCGGGGGTGACGCTCTGGCTCAAGTCCTACGATCAGGTGCCCGCCGGCTCGCTGCCCGCCGGCGACGCCCAGCTCGCCCGCCTGGCTGAGCTCCCCGCCGCCGCCTGGGCGCTGGTGCGCGAGCGCGCTCTTCACGGCTGGATTCGGTGCTCCGATGGGCGCCTTTACCACCGCGTGATCGCTGAGCTGGTGCTCTCCGCATGGGCCGAAAAGCGCACCGCGAGCGATAACGGCAAAAAAGGCGCCGCTAAGTTATGGGAACATAAGCAAAAAACGGATCATGGCAGGGCTAAAGCCACCCCAAAGCCGGGCCTTAGCGACCCTTTAGCAATAGACAGGGACAGGGATAGAGAAGAGAGAAAGAAGAAAGTAAGTACGGCGGTTCCTTCGGAACCGGCGCCTCCAGCGCCGCAAGGCGAAGTCATTCTCCCACCCATCACCCCCTCGCCCGACGATCGGACTTGGCTGTTTAACGAGGGCCTCTTCGCCCTGCATTCGAACACCGGAAAGACCGGCCAGCAGCTCCGCCCCGTCATCGGCAAATGGCTCAAGGCCCTCGGCGATGATCCTGCCATCCTCCGCGCCGCCATCGAGACCGCCGAGCACAACCAACCCGCCGACTGGCTGAGCTGGCTCCATGCCGCCGTCAAAGCGCGAGTGCCATCGACCGCACAACCGGGGGTATTCGACGCCGATCGCCTCTGGAGTATGCGCCTCTCGGTCTATAGCTGGCGGAAGCACGGCATCTGGCCCCTCGATGGCGGCCCAAACCCCGACGAGCCCGATTGCGCTTATCCCAAGGTGCTGCTGGACGAGCAGCCCCGGCTCAGCCGAAATCAGGACCGGAAGAAGCTGCGGATGCCGCTGAAGACTGATCCGCCTCCGCCCGGGTGGGGCTCATGACGATCGACCGGCCCGGCCCGGCCGCCCCTGAGCTTGCGGTGCATAAAAAGCTGGAGCTGCCTTTCCGCTATTCCGACTGTCCGGTCTTTGAGCCGCTTCCCCTGGGCGAGCTGGCGGAAATGATCGAGGCCGCGCATTTGCGCCGAGCGCGCCGTCAAGCCCGGCTGGCGCGGGCTCTCCTGTCCCGCTGGGTATCCGGCCTTGAGCCGTCGCTCGCGATCCGGGATGGCGAAATTGTCGGGCTTTGCGACGCCCAGGCGCCGCTCGGCTCGCAACCTTGGATTTTCCAGCCATTTTCGGAGGCCGAACTGGCGGCTTTTCATTCTGAAGAGGGCGGGGCAGGATAGCCGCGATTTTTGAGAAGGCTTAACGATCCATTAACCATCAAGAGGAGACTTTGCGACATGACTGGCAAACTGGAAATTCTTCAATCCGCGGACGGCAAGGAGTGGCGGGTGGTCGAGAGTATTCTCGGCCGCAACGAAATGGTGACGTCCTTCACCGGCCCGCTGGCCACGACGCGCGCCCACCAATACGCCGAGACGCGGGAGGATCGGCCTCTCGCCGGCGTCAAGCACGATGTGGGCTGCGAGCTCGCCGAAAAGCTCGGGCCCTGCACATGCGGCGAGGAGACGGCCTACTTGCTGCGCTGGATTCTCCATGAATTCGACGGCGGCGGCGAAGGCCTCGGGCTCATGTCGAGCGATATCGACGATGTGAAGCCCGACACGCTGGTGCAGCCGGAAATCACGGTGGGGCTGGTGCGCGCGATCCGGCAAGTGGCCCAGAACCGGCGCCTGGCGGCGGAAGCGAGCGCGTCATGAGAGCGCCCAACCGCTACGAAATCGTGGACCGGCTTGAGCTGGCGCTGCTATTCATCGCGCTCGCGAGTGTTGCGGCGAGCTGGGCTCCCGGCGCGATCGAGCCGCCCGGCGTGCTCAGCCCGCTCGGCGTCGCTCGGTTCTTCGTCGGCAGCATCACGGCGATCTTCAGCTTATGGCAGGCCATCTTCCATCTTTGCGGCTGGCTTCGCGCCATGCTGACGGCACGGAGGCCAGCATGAGCGGCGCGAAGGCTGGCGGCCCGGCGTTTCCGCTTCACCCTGATGTGAGCCTGAAGGACGAGGGCTGGCACGGCATGTCGCTCCTCGACTATTTCGCGGGGCAAGCGCTGGCGGGAATTCACGCGCGGGATTGCTTCGACGAAGGCCTCGCCACGCCTGAGCAGCGCGCCGGCATCGCCTACATCGATGCGATGGCCATGCTGGAAGCCCGCGCGGCGATCGCGAAGGCCGCGTTATGAGCGTCGATCGCCAAGATTGCGAGCACGGCCACGGCCGCCTCGTCAACGAGCTGGCGGCGATGATCGCCAGCGACCACGGCCTGACCATGAAGGGCGCGGTGCTGGTGATCCTGCCGGCGCTCGACGATGCGGATGGGCTGGAATGGGAGGGCCGCGTCTTCGGGTTCTTCAACACCGCCGGCCTGGCGCAAGCCGCCGACGCTGTGCTGGCGATCGGCTCCGATCATATCCCGGACGGATGCAAGACATGCGACTCGGCCGGCAAAGCTATGTCGCACGCTCGCCAGTTCTTCCGCGATCAGTATCACTTCCTCGTCGAAGGGCGCCGGCGCGGCCCGCATGAGGCCTTCGACGCCTATGCCCGCGATCCCGAAATCCGGCGAGCGCTCGATCGAGCTGGGGAGCTCGGCCGTCTCATCGCCGCCGATGCCTTTGCTCGCGGCGCCGCCTGGGCGCTGGCGGAGCAAGCCAATCGAAAGGCCAAGTCATGAGCGACGAGCGCGAAAGGGCGATCTTCATCGCCGGCCGCGTGCTGGATATGCCCGGGCGCGATCCCGATCGGGATGAGGCGGTGCTCGCCCGCCAGTTCCTCCGCGCGATCGATGACGATCTGGCCGATGGCTTCCGCGTCTGGGCTGGGGATTGCGCCAAGCCGCTCCCGGATTTGACCGGCGATGAGCTCAACGAGGCCGAGGGCCGCATCATGGGCGAGCGCCTGAAGCTTTCGCCCCACGCGCCCTTCAGCGTCCGGGTTTTCTACGAGACGGCCGCCAAGGCTTTCGCCGGCGAGCGCGCACGGAGGGCGGCATGAACTTGCCTTTGATTTCGGTTTGGCAATGGCAGACGGCCGCCGAAGATTTCGTCTGCATCGGTCTTTTCACCGATGGCGAAGATGCCCGGAGGCTGGCGGTCGCCAATCCCAACGAGTGTGTCTTCGGCGGCCAGCCTGTTCCGCTAGGCAACCCAATGCGGAAGCCGGCGTGCGTCATCAAGCACGACACGCTGGAGGACGCGCTCGATCAGATCAGGAAGCCGACGCGCGAGGCGGCGCTGGAGGAAGCTGCGAAGCTCTGCGACGCCTATGGCCGCGAAGGCGAGCGCACCGCAAAGGAGTATGCCTGCGAGACAGCAGACGAAATCGCAGCGCGCATCCGCGCGCTCCCCGGCAGCGCTCAGAAAAAGATCACGGCATGAGCGAGCTCGCCCATCCGCGCCCGAAGCCGCCCGGCCGGCCCGTCACCGCCTCGCTCCAGCGCGAGCGGTCGATCGATTGCCCGCTTTGCGCCGCTGAGCCTGGCCGCCCATGCCGATCGATGAGCGGCGCGATCAGCAATGAAACCCACCGCGAGCGCAGGAACCTCAGCCGATGCGAGTGATCCTCTTCGACGGCCAGCAAACCGTCGCCGAGTTCGGCTTCCTCCGCCTCGATGCGCCGCCGCGCGCCGTGCTCTTCGACGGCGAAACCTACTGCATCGATCATCCCCTCGTCGCCTTCACCGAGGGCGGCGGCCGCAAGGTCTGTGGCTGGGCCTATCGCTTCGAGAAGCCGATGAAGCTGCGAGCTGAGGATCGGCTCACGCCCAATCGCTTGGCCGATGGCCAGGGCGGCGCATGACCACGCGGCGCGGCTTCCTTGCCGGGATGCTGGCCAGCGCGGCGGTCGCGCCGATCGTCCTGGCCGAAAGCACCACCGCAAGCTGGTCTGTCGGGCCCGGGTTTCTGCTGGGCGAACCTTGGGTTGACGCCACTCCTGAGCAAATCTTGGCGGATATCGAGTACGCCATCAATCAATCGATCATGGCCGATTTTGTGTCGCTGGGGCGCGGCGACTATCGCCTCCCCCTTGCCAAACACCCGGCGCCGATGGATATGCTTCGCCCGGCTGTTTCGTTAGGGCCAACCCTCTACCCGGAGATTCTCCCATGAAGCGCATCCGCCTCATCGACGCCGCCGGCAAAGATGCCGGAAATTACGATATCGAGAACGATGGCCATCCCCACGCCGCCGTCCATGTCAACGGCCGCCTCTTCACGCTGGAGCCAGCGGCAGGCCTGGACCCGCCGGCGGTGCGCACCTATCGCGCGTGCGATCCGCCCAATGTCGCCCGCTTCGCCGAAGTCAAGGATGAGCTGGAGCTGACCGATCAGCAGCGGAGAGACCCGCAGCAGCAGCGGCAGGATCGGGCGGGGGCTCGCGTGCAGACCACCGAGCACAACGCCGGCGAGAAGACAGGCAGCGATCGGGAAGTGACGGCCGATGAAGACGCCGAGGGCGATCTGAACGAAGCCCTGCTCGAAAAGACGATCGAGGAATCCAAGAGCGCCTCGGCCGAGCAGCTCGCCCAGCTCGATGTGGATATCCGCGGCGCCCTGGCCAACGCCAAGAACGCCGGCGATCTTCTCCCGCTCTGGGCAGCGGCCTACGATGCCCGCACTTCGGAGCTCAAAGCCGCCTGATCGAGCCTTCCGTTTTCAAGAGGAGTTCTGCGAAATGTCCAACAAAGCCTTCCGCCTTCATGCCAAGGGCGCGCCGATCGAGCAGCTTCGCAGTGTCATCGCCCCTTGCGTGATCGCTGAGCTCGAAAATGATATCGATCGGCGCAACCACGGCAAAAGCATGATCGAAGTGATCGGCGCCCGTTGGCGCAAGGAGCACGGCTTCGGCCGGCCATTCCTCCGCCTAGGCGGCCGCGGTAGTTCTGGCGGCTATCGTGAGCGCCAAGCGGCCGCTGAGGCCGCGCGCAACCGCAAGGCCCAGAAGGCCGCCCGCGTGCGATCCAAAATGGCGCAAGGCGTGCGCTCCGCCGGCATCATGCTCGGCAAGGCGATGATGCTGGCCCGCAAAGCGGCGCGCGGATCATGACCATCACGGTCGAATTGATCGGTGGTGGGCCGGCGCTCGATAGCCTCAACGAATCGATGGCCCACATGCGCCAGAAGATCGCCGAGGCCTTCATCGTGCCGGCGGCGCTCCTCGGCCATCCCAGCGCCGAGGCTGAGTTCTATGCCAGGGCGCGCCAATCCACCGCCATGCTCCAGCGCCAGCTCGACCAGCTCGTCGAGACAATAGCCAACGATGCCGCCTTCCGCTCCCGCATCGTTGCGCTGGTGCCGAAGCCATGACTGAAACCTCCCGGATTGCCCTCGGCATCGAGACGCCGCTGCGCCGCTGCCAGCGCAAGGATTGCCAGCACTTCGCCACCGGCACGATCGTGCTGCTCGTCCCCTTCGAGGGATATGGCGTGCCGCCGAAGAACCGGCAGGCATCGACAAGCGAGATGGAGCCGCTCCAGCTCTTCATCGGGATCGAGGTCTGCAAGGCGCATGGCGCCGAAATCAAAGCGGCCGATTTTGTCAATCCAGACATGGAGCGCGCCGTGATCCGCGCCTGCATCGAGCAGGCCAAGCCGAAGCCGGACTTCTCGCGCGCCATCACCGGCGGCCGCCCGCTCGATGATCCGAAGTATATCGGCTATCTCGCCCACATGGCGGCGGCGAAGGGGCCGAAGCAATGAGGCTCGGATCGAAGCGGCCAAGGTATGAACCGCCAGCTCCTCCGCGCATCCGCAGCGACGCTGAAATTGAGGCCGATATCTGCGGCGCCATGCAAGCGGCCGCCAACGAGCGTGGCTTTGCTGAGCAATGCTTGGCGCCTCGCGGCAAAGACGATCACATGCTGGCCGCCGTGCGCTGGGATCATCTCGCCGTCGCCTATCGCAACGAGCTGGTGGCGGCCAGGACAATGAGGCGCGCATGACGCACTCCGGCGGCCAGCCGCACACCAACGTGGGCGATCGCGGCCAGCGGTTCGAAGTCCGCGCCACCGGATATCCGAAGGCCGAGAAGAGCGTGATCGGCTGGAGCCCCGATCTTGCCGGCGCGCGGCGCATGGGCGCCGCGATCATGCTCGCGCCAGGCTGCACGGCAATCGAAGTCTTTGATCGCGTCGAAGGGGTGATCGTATGAGCGCCAAAAGCGCAAAGCTGGCGAGCTGGGCCATTGCTATCGGCGCGCTCCTCCTCCTCGCGGGATGCCACAAGCCGATGACGCCGGCAGAAGTCGGCGCGGCCGTCGCGAAGTGCAAGGCGCTTAATCTGAAGGTCGAGCAATTCGATGACTCGCTGACCGGCGAGCTGGTCGAAATCCAATGCTTCCCGAAAGAATAGGCGGACGAAAGATGTTCCATCCTGAAAGCATCGAAAGCGCCAAGCGTGCCGGGCACGATGCTGGATTTTATGGCCCCAACATTTCAAACTGTCGCTTCGCTCTCTTTGCAGTCCCAGAACTTACTGCCGCGTGGCAGCTTGGGAACGTTCAAGGCCAGGAAGATAGGAAGAAGCATATCGCCGCCATTGCAGCGGCTGAAAAGTAGGAGCGACCATGTTCACGACCTACCGCAAACTGCTTGAAGACTTGGTAAAGACTAATAATGCTAAATACTCATCTGACCCGGAGCATGGCGAGGCAATGCTGGCAGCGCTTTACGCGACGGTTTTCGCCATGCTGGAAAAGCTGGCGGACAAGGAAGACGCCGTTTCTGTGGAACAGGACTAAGGAGCGAAAACATGGCACTTTCAAACATGGGGCGGGAACCGCGCCGCGAGATTACGGAACAGATTGCCGGGCTGCTTTTCATTCTGGCTTATGTCGGCTGGGTGGTTTTCTCAGTTCACCTGTCAACGGTTTTGTATCACCCAGTTTATTGCAAACCGGGTGTTCCAAAGTGTGCTGTGGCAGACGCTGTTTTTGACTACTGGAGCGACCCCGGCGACCTTTGCATCACGGTTGGCTTGAGCCTGTCGGTCTGGCTGCTCTATCCGGTCCTGCTGCTGATGCACGCCTTTGGCGAAATGGTCTGCGGCTGGATGAAGGCCCTTGGCTTCGATCCCCGTCCCAAGCAGCGTTATTGAGGAGCGGAATATGGGAGAAGGAATGAAACGTGCTGTTGCCGCAGCGAAGGCCACACGAAAGGCCAACGCGGAGCGCCAGCTTATCGAGGCCACCTTCACCGAATGGTGGCACATGAAGGCCCGGCTCGGCATGACGGCGACGGAAGCGGGCGCATCCCTGATGGGCGCTTTCAACACCGCCGGTCTAAAAATCACCAAGCGATAACGGAGGGCCTGTCATGAGCTGGAAGATGTTCCTCGATAGCCGGATGATCGACGCCAGCTCGCGCCTTCTCATCCGCAAGGGCGGCGAGCACTCCTTCGGCGATCCGGTGGAATTCGTCGCCGGCTTCAAGATGGAGACGATCGCGCCCATGTCGCCCGGCCCCGAGGCGATCCGCTCAGGATGGGGGCAGGCCGACGAGGCCCGCGCCTTCCTTCAGGCGGCGATCGATTGCGCTTGGGAGAACGGGATGCGCCCCGCCGGCTGGGCTGACCACGGCCGGGAAGTCGCGGCCCTCCGCGACCATCTTCACGACATGCGCGCTTTGGTATATGCCGGGGACATGAAGCCGGAGGAAAAGACCCCGCCGCTGCTTCCAAGCCAGAGGCCGAAGTGAGCAGAAGCCCGGACGCCACGATCGCCGCAATCATGGGATGGCCCATCCAGGCTGTGATCCGCGCGCCGAAGACTGGCCAAGTCTGGGCTTCATGGTTTCCGATCAACGCGACCCGGTGCGTGCTCTATTCGGGCGAGAATCGCTCCAGCGTCGCCGGCCACATTCCCTTCTCCCGGGCGCTGGAGGAGGAATATCGGGTGCGCGGCATTCCCGTCGAAATCCAATATCCAGCGAAGAAGGCCTGACCATGCTCGGCATGTGCTCGATGACCGGCGGTTATCGCATCGATCCCGGCCTCCCGCCGCCTGGCGCTCCCGGGCAATGGCTCGGCTTCAATGCTGAAGGCTGGGCCTTCGTGCTGCGCTGGGATGCGAAGAATAATTGCTGGGTTGGAACGGGCTGGGCCAACGACCCGCTCTATGGCGTGACGCCGATCGCCATCGCCGCCATCACGGACAAGGCCAACCATTTCACCCACCACGCCAAGATGCCGGGGATCGAGCCATGATCGATCCGAAGGACTGGCCCGCGACGAAGGTCGAGCTCTGGGGCGTCGAGCGCATCAAGCCCTATGCCAAGAACGCCCGCACCCATAGCGAGGCCGATATCCTCGCGGCCCGGCGCGCGATCGACGAATATGGCTGGACGTATCCGATCCTCGTCGATGAGCTTGGCGGGATCATCGCCGGCCATCGCCGCTTCGCCGCCTCCCAGCTCGATCCGCCGATGGAGGAAGTCCCGGTGCTGGTGGCGCGCGGCTGGAACTCCGATCAGGTTAAGGCCTACCGGCTTTGGGACAACAAGAGCACGCTCAGCGGCGGGTGGGACGAGGGCCTGTTGCGCACCGAGCTCGGCGAGCTGCAAACCGCCGCCTTCGATCTTTCGCTGACCGGCTTCGAGCTGGCCGAGCTCAATGTCTTCTCCAGCGGCGCCCCGGCCGCGCCCACCGATGGCCGCAAGCCGACGATCGGCAACCTCGCCGACAAGTTCTTCGCCGTGCCCTTCTCCGTGCTCAATGCCCGCGAAGGCTGGTGGCAGGATCGGAAGCGCGCCTGGCTGGCGCTGGGGATCGAGAGCGAAGTCGGCCGCGGCGGAAACCTGCTCAAGAAGTCACTGCAAGATCGTCTCGCCCTTGTCATTCCCGGTCATTACCGAAATGTCGTGGCTTATGTTGCGAAGTGCCGCACTGACGGCCTCGATGATGACGCGATAGAGCAGAAGGCGCTCAAGGAGTTCGGCAATAAAAAGGCCGATACAGCGGCTCGCGATGCCACGCCCGGCGGCGGCGGTCCCAATAGCATCTATCGCCAAGGCCCTGGCGGAGAAAACGAAGAGTCAGGCGGTGGCACTTCGATCTTCGATCCGGTCCTGGCCGAGCTGGCTTATCGCTGGTTTTGCCCGCCCAAGGGGCTGGTGCTCGATCCCTTCGCCGGCGGCTCCGTGCGCGGCATCGTCGCCAGCAAGCTCGGGCGCCGCTACATGGGCGTCGATCTTCGGGAAGAGCAGATCGCCGCCAACCGCGCCCAGGGCAAGAAGCTGTGCAAGGCGCCGGCGCCCGAATGGATCAAAGGCGATAGCCTCAAGATCGGTCAGCTCACTAAGGGCGCGAAGGGAATGCCGGCCGACCTGATCTTCTCCTGCCCGCCATATTCCGATCTCGAGCGCTACAGCGACGATCCCAAAGACCTGAGCACGATGGAATATGGGAAGTTCATCGCGGCCTACAACAAGATCATCGAGGCGAGCTGCGAGCTTCTGGCCGACGATCGCTTCGCCATCTTCGTTGTCGGCGATCTTCGCGATGAGAAGGGTCTTTACCGCGGCTTCCACATGGACACGATCAGGGCCTTCGAGGAGGCCGGGCTGCGCCTCTACAACCATGCGATCCTCGTCACCAGCGCCGGCTCTCTCGCCATGCGCGCCGGCCGGGCCTTCGAGACGAGCCGCAAGCTGGGAAAGACCCATCAAGACGTTCTGATCTTCGTGAAGGGCGATCCTGTCAAAGCCACCGAGGCGATCGGGCCCGTCGAGTTCGGCGAGCCGGAAGGCATGGAGCCAGCAGCTCCCCCGGGCGAGTTCGGCGAGAAGGTGACGGCCAAGGATATCGGGGGCGAGATAACTTGATCGAAGCCGATCTCGCCGCCGCCCGCGCCGCGCTCCCTGGCATTCCAGAGCGGATGGGCCTGTTGGCTGAGCGCTGCCGGCAACGCGCCGCCGAGACGCCCTATCCATCCGTGGCCGAAGGATGGCTCCAGCTCGCGACCGATGCGGAAGTGATTGCGGCCGATGCCGCCGAGCGTTTAAGGAAGACGACATGACTGACACCGCCGCGCTGAAGGCCAACCTCAAGGCGTTCCTCCATTTCGTCATCACCAAGGGCAGCGGCGAGGTTCTCTTCGGCGCCGAATACGATGTGGCCGAAGGATGCTGGGCGGCGGCGCTGCAATGCGATGGGTGCAAGCACTTGTTCCCGCCAGGCGTCGGCCGCCAGCTCATCCGCGAGACGCGGGAGGATATCGATCGCAGCACCAAGGCGATGAACGCCGCTCTGAAGGAGCAGCTCGGCATCGACAAGCATGAGGAGCTCCTCGTCCAGCTCGAAAAGTGTTGCAAGCTGGCGATGGAGCGGCAGCGCGACAATGCTCGGCCGAGCAGCTTCCTCACGCTGGCAGAAGCCGCCGGCAATGCCTGAGTGGTACGAAGCCGCTCCGATCATCGAGGAGCATGGCGGCGTGCTGGTTGTCCGCGAGGATTTGCTCGACGGCGGCTCCAAGATCAGGTTTCTCCCGCACATCGTCGCCGGCGCGAAGGAAATCGTCTTCGGCGGTCCATTTTGCGGCGGCGCGCCCTATGCGCTCTCGGTCTATGGGCGCCGCAAGGGCGTGGCCGTCACGCTGTTTTATGCCAAGCGCAAGGAATTCCACTGGCGCCAGAAGGCGGCCTTCCGCAATGGCGCGACGCTCTTCCAAGTCCCGGCCGGCCGCATGAGCGTTGTCCAGCACCGGGCCCGGTCTTATGCCGCCCAGGCTGGCGCGCTCTTCCTGCCGCTGGGCTTCGATATCCCCGGCGCCACCAGCCCCTTCGAGGCGGTCATGGCCCGGGTGGCCGCTCAGGCTGGGCCGGTGGACGAGGTTTGGTGCGCGACGGGCTCGGGGATGCTGGCGCGCTGCCTCGGCCGGGCCTTCCCCCAGAGCCGGGTCTTTGGCGTGACTGTCGGGCTGGCCAGCCGGAATCAGAAGCAGGCCTTCCCGCCAAACGTCGAGCTGGTGCCCTGCCCCTATGATTTCGCGGAGGAGACGCCGGCCAGCTCCCCGTTCCCGAGCTGCGGAAACTACGATCGCAAAGCATGGGAGCAGCTCATGGCGCGCGGGCGCGGCCGCCGGCTCATGTGGAATGTGCTGGGCGATCGGCCGCCGGCGGTGTAAAGCTGAGCCTCGGCATCAAGGGGGCGTGGCTCATGGACTGGCAAACTCTCGGATTTCAAATCACCAGCGCGGCCCTCATCGCCGGACTCCTCGGCTTCGTCGGCTGGTTGGCCCATCATGTTTTCGGACTGAATTGGTGGTGGACCGCCGGATGGGTCGCGGTCGCCTTCTTGGCGATCCTGCTCATCTGCTTGCTCCTTTTGATCTACATGCTCTCTCGCGCCGATATCGATATCGGCTGACATGACGGCGCCGGAATGGTCCCGCGGATTTCCCATGAGCTTCCTCAAGGAAGCGGCCGCGCTCTACCGCGCCGAGTTCAAAGCCCATTGCTACGGCGCCTTCGGCCTGCCGAAAGAGCGTGACGTCGCCGATGCCAGGGCGGCCGGGCAGCTCATGTGGACGGCGATCGACGGCAAGCTCGAAGCGATCGCCATGTTTCGCCACCATACGATCGGCTCCAGCCACACCGATTTCGCCGGCCGCGTCGCCAAGATCGAGGCTGGCGATCTTTTCATCCGCTCGATCGCCGGCTCGCCTGGCGGGAAGCGGAAGATCATCAACACCCTGATCGAGCGCTCCGGCGCGAAGCGCGCCTGGCTGGAGGGCCATGTCGAGAACCCGGCGCTGTGCCTGCTTCTCGAAACCATGGGCTTCCGGCGCGCCATGACGAAGATCGCCGCCAGCTCGGACTTAAAGGGCCTTTGGTGGTTTGGGCCGCCGCCGGTCATCGAGCAGCTCGATCCGGCCGATGTGCCCGGCATCAAGGTGATCAGCCTCCGCGGCGATGGCGCCGCCAGCCCCGAAGATCTCGCCGGCGTGCGGCGCGAGCTCGACCACATCGAGAGCGGCCGGTGGGCTCAGCATTATTCCAGCTACAACAAGCGCAAGAGCTGGACGAGCTTCGCCCTGGCCGGCTTCGATCCATCCGATACCAGCTTCATCATCAAGCCCTCCGAAATGTCGAAAGACTGGAAGGCCAAGAACCCGGAGCGCATGAAGGCCGAGTGCGGCTTGACGGCGCTCGGGCAGATCATGGTCAGCACCATGGCGCTGGTCGATCGCATCCCCGGCAAGAAGCAGCGCGTGCGCTTCATGCGCCTGGCCGCCGGCAATGGCGAGCTCACCCGCCATAGCGATATCACCGATCCCGAGGCCGGGACCAAGGATGGCCAGATCGCCCGGCTGCATATCCCGATCGTCACCGATCCGCGCTGCGTCTTCCGCTCCTGGGCGCTCGATGGGCGGGAATGGCAGCTCCACTTCCCGCAAGGGACGCTCTGCTATATCGACACCCGCAAGCCTCATGCGGTGGTCAATCCATCCGATGTGGAGCGCATCCACCTTGTCGTCGATGTGCATTGTGGGCCCGAGCTGCGGAAGCTGATCGCGGCATGAGCGTCGAGGGAAAACATATTGCTCTCGATCCCGGGCATCCGGTGATGACGCCATTCCCGCGAGCTCCGGGCGAGTTCCGTTTCGAGACTATGGGGCAGAGCGCGGCAGCTCCGCCGGCGCCAGGCCAGCGCGGGCGCTTCAATTTCGGTTGCCCGCTCGGGCATGGAAACTGCGGCTCGATCTGGATCGTCAACGGAAAGAAGCCGCCCGAGAACAAGGTCTGGGCTTGGGATGGCAATATCGAAAAGCCCACGCTGCATCCCTCGATCAACTGCCTTTCACACAATCCAGAGAACCCGGCGGAAAAATATGCCGGGTGTGGTTGGCATGGCTGGCTCCGCGAGGGCGTCTTCTCGCCGGCCTGAGCTGGGCGTCGCCCGGAACATTGCCGGTCCCAAGCCGTTTACACTTCGCGCCGCAATTAAGCGGC